>URFU01000099.1 GCA_900547125.1 uncultured Collinsella sp. | reverse complement strand
GTGCGGCGGGCGGTAGGGACCTGTCGGGTCTTGACTTGTCCGGGCTGGACATTGACCTTTCGGACGTTGGCAAGGATATCGACTTCAGCGACATCATGGCAAAAGCACCGGCCCCAGATTTCTCGGGTGTCTTCGATGGGTTGGAGCTTACACCCGAGCAGATGCAGCAGGTGGGAACGCTTGCCAACCAGCTGTTTGAGGGCTTTCTGCAATCTGATCAGTTTAGGGCACTGTCGCCCGAAGATCTTAGGGACGCGTCAAAGCTCGCTGCCGCATTCTCGACGTATCTTGAGAATGATGCCGCAGCCCAGCAATACCTGGCTCAGCTCAAGGCACTCGGCGGCGATGCCCTGGCCGAGCGCCTGCAACAGGCGATGACCGACTATGTGCAAAAGCAGCTGGCTCCGTATCTGCAGCAGGCTATGGATCAGGTGATGAAGGCGATCAGCGAGCAGATAGCATCGACGGTATCGTCCCAGCTCAAGGCGGGCGCGGCAGGGCTCATGGCAGGGCTCATGGACCAGATGGCGACACAGATGTCTTCGAGTTTTGCCAACCTGGCGAGCGCCATGCACGTGGATGCGAGTGCCTTTGCTCGTGCCATCCATTTCAACATGGACGCCGAGGATCTGAGTTCGCTCATGATGAGCTATGCCAAGGCGTCGAAGCTCACCTACGACAACAATCTGACCACGTTGGGCTATGCGGATGAGGCGGACCCCATCTCGGTTAAGATTTTCCCGCGCGACTTTGAGGCCAAGGAGCGCGTACTCGATCACATCGATGCGTACAACAAGCAGGTCAAAGCCGCTGGCCATGATGATCGGGCAATTTCGTACACCGACTACATGGGCATCATCATGGGTTCGGTGACCGACATCGTGAACACCATCAGCTTGGTGCTCATCGCATTCGTGAGTATCAGCCTGGTGGTGAGCTCCATCATGATCGGCATCATCACCTACATCAGCGTGCTGGAACGCAAAAAGGAGATTGGCATCCTGCGCGCGATCGGCGCGTCGAAGCGCAACGTGGCCAACGTATTCAATGCCGAGACATGTATCGAGGGCCTCATTGCCGGCGTCTTTGCTATTGTCGTCGTGGTGGCCGTGAGCTTTCCGGTTAATGCCTGGGCGCTTGCTGCCAAACAGGTACCCAATCTGATGAGCCTGCCCGTGCAGGATGCGCTGGTGCTCATCGCGATTTCGGTGCTGCTGACGGTTGTCGCTGGCCTGCTGCCGGCCCGTAGCGCATCCAAAAAGGATCCCGTGGAAGCCCTGCGCTCCGAATAATGCGACAAAAGGGTTGTTCCTTTGTCACATTGAGACCCTTGCGAAATCGGGGTCTAATACTTTTCCGAGAAGTGAGCGAGTCAAAATGGACCCCCGAAGCGCTAACACTTATTGAAGGCGGTTTCCTGCGGTTTTGATTGTTAAATCCTGCGGTTTTGGCGTCAGAAAATGTCGATGCTTCGGGGGTCAAAAAACGGTCGTTCACTTCTTGGAAAAGTATTAGACCTCGAGATATAGACGATGTTCGCGAGCGGCAATTAGAGCGTAAGCCTTTAGTTCTTCTTTGCAGAGAGCATGAGCCTAATTTCCGGATGGGTGTATTCGTCGAACTCTTCTTTGGGCTCGGTGTCAAAGGCGTAGTACGACCTGATGGATTCGCCCTCCGTCTCGATGCTGATTTCTTCATATAGGGAGCCGGCTAAAAATGCCTGCTTAAATTCATCCGACAGGCTGCACGGCGTGAGGAGGCCCGGTGTGGCAACGGAAACGTCCAGCCCATTGAGCGGGGCACAGAGCGTCGCGATATCCTGCTCGGCGCGGGCGAGGTTGTCTGCAAGGCTTGCCTCGGGGTCGATCTGACTGACGTAATCGACGTCCGTGAGCGTGCCGTCTACATCAAAAGAAAGGTAGATATAGGCTGCTTGAGCGCCGAGGTCATTATCGCGTAGATAGCCGATTATGCGGTAGCCGTAGTCGTGATACGACTCGTATGGGTCGTCTGCTGCGACGCGTTCGCACACGGGCTCCAAGGCATCTTGCGCGATGGCGAGCTGCTCGGCGGCTGCAGCCTTTCTTACCTGAAGCGCGTTATTTCCCTGGACAAACTGCGGGATGTAGACGCCAAGCAGCACAATGGCGGGCACCACCGCGAGAGCTATGATCTGCTTCTTGACGCTTGGAATCGTCACGCCGTATGCGTTTGCCATGGCCTCGGCATTGCTCGAGGTCTCGGCTAGCACGTCTGCCGCCGTGGCGACTGCCCCTACGGCGCCGGCGACCTCGGCGGCACCGCCCAGGTTGCGCGCGAGATCGTTATCGCTGTTCTTGAGCAGGCGGCCGGCAGCTTGCGTGGCAAGCACGCCGGCGACCTCCGCGGAACGGTCCTTGTTGGTCTGGGCTACCGCGAGCCTGCTCTGCAGCTCCTTCCACTGTTTGCCCTGCATTCCAAAGCGCGGCGCAAGAGCGCAATAGCAAAAGATGGCGAGTTCGATTACGGTGAGTGCGATGGCGGTATATATGCCCGCGGGTTGGAATTCCTTTTGGTGGAACGCGATATCGTTGATCATTTGGAGCGGCAACATCAACAGGCATGCTACGAACGACATGACGAGTGCGGTCGCTGCGATCTTGGGGTATGTGCAGTACCGCTGTATGCGTTTCTTTTCTTGTTCGGTGAGTTGCTGCATGGGGCCTCGACTCTCATCGTTTTTCGGGGGCGATGCGCACACGCTCTTGAGTATAGATGAGTGAAGGACGTCTGTTGTTCATATAGCGGTCAACAGCGTGCTGTTGGTGATCGTTTGATCGCGAACGTCGTCTTTTGGAGCATGAAGCCGCTGCCGATGCCCACAAACAGCAAATCGAAGGTGAATGGTTTCCCGAGAAGTGAACGACCTAATTTGGACCCCTGAAGCACCCACGTTTTTCGACGCTAAAACCGCAGGATTTGAGTGATAAAACCGCAGGAATTGGCCTTCCAAAAGTGTCGATGCATCGAGGGTCCGATTTCACTCGTTCACTTCGCGGAAAACCATTCACCTTCGTTGTATGAGGCGCCGGATGGAAGGGTGATTATCGTCAAGCTGCTGCCTCTGCCTTGTGAATCATCTGGAGCACAAGGCATAATGCATGTAACAAGGGGGCGGTTCCTTTGTCACATCCGCTGATATGAGAGAAGAGTAGATGATTCTTTCGCTTGCCCCTATGGAGGGGATTACCGGGCATGTGTTCCGTCGCGTGCATGCGGAGTGCTTCGGTGCGCTCGATTGTTATTACACGCCGTTTTTGCCGCCGCCGCGGGTGGGAAACCGCTTTGGCGGCAAGGCGTTTAAGGAAATCGATCCTGCCAATAACCAGGGGCTTAACGTAGTGCCTCAGCTGATGTCCAAGAACGCGGACGAGTTTGTGTGGGCGGCACAGGTGCTCGCCGACATGGGCTATCGCGAGGTCAATCTCAACTTGGGTTGCCCCTCGGGGACGGATGTCGCCAAGGGCAAGGGCTCGGGTTTCTTGCGTAATCTCGACGAACTTGAGGTGTTCTTGAGCGACGTGTGCGAACGCTCGCCGTTGCCGGTATCGGTCAAGACCAGGCTGGGGCTGGAGAGTGACGACGAATACGAGCGCGTGCTCGATCTGTATTGCCGCATACCGTTGGCAGAGCTGATCGTGCACCCGCGCGTACAAAAGGACCGCTATACGGGCACGCCGCGCAAGGAGTTTTATGGCGAGACGCTGGAGCGCGCACCGTTTCCGGTGGCATACAACGGCGATATTTTTGATCTTGAGGACATGGATGCGCTGGTTGAGGCCTATCCCGGTACACGCCATGTGATGCTGGGGCGTGGCTTGCTTGCGAACCCCGCGCTGGCTCGCATGGTCAAGGGCGGTCCTGCTGCCACAGCAGCCGAGCTGCAGCGTTTCCACGACACGCTGTTCGCGGCCTATGCAGAAGAGATTGGCGGCAATGCGGTCTTTCGCATGAAGGAGTGGTGGTTCTACGCCAAGTGCGCTTTTGCCGACCCCGCTACCGTTCACAAGCTCGTACGTAAGACCAAAAAGGTCGACGAATACCGTGCCGCCGTCGATCGCGTCTTTCGCGAGCAGCCACTTGCACCCATAGCCCGCTTCCACGGCTAGTTGGTCGTTGGGGACGTTCTTTAACGACTAGTCATTTAAGAACGTCCCCAACGACTATGTTGCACTAGAGCAGGTTCTTCTGTGCCCATGCGATGATGTCGCTCGATTCGTAGAGTGGCTTGCCGTCGATGAACAGGCAGGGAACCTGGCGTTTTCCGCCGACGGCGATGAGCGTCTGCTCGGCATCGGGGTCGGTCGAGATGTTGCGCTCAGGGATGGTCACGCCGTTATCGGCCAAAAAGCGCTTGACCTTTATGCAATACGGGCAGCCGGTCATAACGAATAGCACGAGCTCATGATCAGTAGCCATAGGTCTCCAATCGGTTGAGGTTTTGATTGAAATACCCAAAGCCGCCGCGGTCTATGCGCGGGCCAGCGACGACTCGATGGCCTGGACCAGAAACGCCGTGGCTCCGGTGTCGCAGGGCTTGTCGTAGTAGTCAATAAAGCGCTGGTCGGCAAGATAACCGTGAGCGAGCCCCAGATACGCCTCGTCTTGGGGCTCGCATCCCCAGTTGAGAGCAATCCAACGACGGTGCATCGCGACGAGCTTGCGAGCCTCGCTTCCATCCGCATCGCCGTCGCCCATGGCAATCGAAAGCTGGCCCAAAATGGCGCGTTCAAGTTCCTTCATGTCGTTCCATGTCTGAGGATCCATATCCAGCAGCGCCTCGTTTGCCGCATCGATAGCCTCATCGCCATAGCGCGCCCGCGCCTCGGCACCGTAGCGCTCCTCGTTTTCTTGCACGGCGCGCCAGCGCTCCAGTTGCGGCAGGACGGCGCCCATGAGCGAGACGGCTTCGTCGAGCGACATGCCGGTGTTTTGTGCCAGCCGCGGGGCACAGTCCTCGATCATCGCCTCCATGGTGGTCTCGTAGGTGTACTGGCCGTGGTCGTAGCACCACTTGCAGTAATGATCGGTCGCGGCGCCCGCAGCATCGGTACCGCAGTCGTCGGGCGTGAGTATCATGCCGCAGCTCTGGCAATAGTGCTCGGGCATTTCGAGCAGATGAGACAGGGGCTCGCCGGTCACGGCGGCAATGAGTTTCATCATGTCGATACCCGGTGTGACCTCTCCACGTTCCCAACGGCTGATGGCCTGGCGTGTGACGAAGAGCTTAGCGGCGAGCTGCTCCTGAGTAAGGTGATGGGCGCGACGGATGGCAATGAGCTTTTCTGCAAAGGCCATAGCGGCTCCTTTCTGCTGGTTGATGGCTTAAGCATACGCGGCGGCAGGTGCCCTTCCAAGCGACCGTTGGTTGCACGACGGGGACCGCGGCGAAGAATTGCGCGCAACGCCCCACACCTCCATGCCGTACAATGACCGGCATGGAACCTATCGCACACATACATACCGACCTGCCGCAGAAGTTCGGCATTCCGCGCAACAGCTTTTTGGCGCCTCATCTGCAGGGGCGCATCGTTTTTGAGCCGGAATTTGCCTCCAATGCAGCAGTTGAGGGCCTGGACTCCTTCTCTCACCTGTGGCTGCTGTGGCGCTTCGAAAACGGAACGCCCGGCGGCACGGCTAAGGACATAGCTGCCGATGCCAAGGCGCAGGACAGGTCCGGCACCAATGCCAAGTGGTCGAAAACCGTGCGCCCGCCGCGTCTGGGTGGAGCCGAGCGTGTGGGCGTCTTTGCCACGCGCAGTCCGTTTCGCCCTAATCCCATCGGGCTCACCTGCGTCAAGCTTGATCATGTCGAGCTCACCGACGATGGCCCCATCATCCATGTGCTGGGGGCCGACCTGCGCGATGGCACGCCCATCTACGATATCAAGCCCTACATTCCATTTGCCGACTGTCACCCGGATGCGACGGGCGGCTGGATTGAGGATGCTCCGTGGCAAGAGCTTGACGTCGAGTTCCCGCAAGCGCTGCAGGATATGGCCCCGCCCGCAAAGCTCCCCGGCTTGGTCGAGGTCCTTTGCCAAGATCCGCGCCGCGCAGGCAGCAAGCACGAGCCAAACCGCGTTTACCACTTGGCTTACGCCGGGCTCGACATATCGTTTACGGTCGACGGAGCCAGGTTGACGGTAACCGCCGTCAACGACGCGCAAGACTAACCAGCCATTCGTCCGCACCCGTCATATTAAGCGCCAAACCACGCGCCAAAACCGCCCACGCTGGTGGACAAAAACGCCTACCAAAACACTCAACTTTGCACGGGAGTTCAGCATGAAATACGACTTTAGCTCGCTTATCGACCGCCACGGCATGGACTCCATCGCCGTTGACTCCTGGGGCGAGATCCCCGGCATGGCTCCGAACGCACCCGACGAGGGCTTCGACCGCATTCCCATGTGGGTGGCCGACATGAATTTTGCCACGGTGCCCACGGTTCAGGAGTACATCATCAAGCGCGCTCAGCACCCCATGTTTGGCTACTTCAATCCGCGTCCCGAGTACTTCGATCGCATCATCGAATGGCAGAGGCGCCGCAATGGCGTTGAGGGCTTGGCACCGGAGCATATCGGCTACGAAAACGGCGTGCTGGGCGGTGTCGTGTCGACGTTGCGCGCGTATGTCCAGCCGGGCGATGCGGTGCTGGTCCATAGCCCCACCTACATCGGCTTTACCAAATCCATCGAAGCCGCGGGCTATCGTATTGTCCACAGCCCGCTTAAGCTCGACGATCAAGGCGTGTGGCGTATGGACTTTGAGGACATGGAGCACAAGCTCGCCCAAAACCACATCCATGCCGCGGTGTTCTGCTCGCCGCACAATCCCTGCGGCCGCGTATGGGAGCGCGACGAGATCGAGCACGCCATGGACATCTATCGCCAGCACGATTGCGTGGTGATCTCGGACGAGATTTGGTCCGATATCATCCTGCCGGGGCACAAGCATATCCCGACGCAGTCGGTGAGCGAGGATGCCCGCATGCGTACGGTTGCCCTCTACGCGCCCAGCAAGACGTTCAACCTGGCGGGCCTGGTCGGCAGCTACCACATCGTCTACAACGAGACGCTGCGTGACCGCGTGTGCGCCGTGTCCAACAAGACTCACTACAACGAGATGAATGTCCTCTCCATGCATGCGCTTATTGGTGCCTATCAGCCGCAGGGCTACGAGTGGGTGGACGAGCTCAACCAGGTGCTTGCCGGCAATATCGAGTACTTCTGCACGTATGCAGAAAAACACTGGAAGGGCGTCGCGTTATCGCGTCCGCAGGGCACGTACATGGTGTTTCTGGACTGTACCGAGTGGTGCCGCGAGCATGGCCGCGATATTCAGTGGTTGCTCGACGAGGGGGCGCGCGTGGGCGTGGGGTATCAGGACGGCCGCCCGTTCCACGGGCCCTGCCACATTCGCGTGAATCTGGCGCTGCCGCTTTCGCGCGTGAGGGAAGCGTGCGACCGCCTGGACCGCTACGTTTTTAATGCACGGTAAGCGCGCACTGCATGCGGAGCCTTCTGCCAAGTCGGCTAGAAGGCCCCGTGTGGTAAGGCATCTGTAACCATTGGGCGCAGACCTGCTGCGGAGGTTTATTTTTCTTGAATCTGCTTACCGCAGAGATGCTCAATCGTAATCTCGTAGAGCTGGACACCCTTAATGTCCTTGGCGATTTCCTCTTCGACTTCTTCGGCAGAAGGGTAGTACTTAAGCGCGAGCTGGCGAACTTTATCCTCGATAAACGCGGGGGTGTCATTCGCCAGGCGACAACGGCCAAAGACTACGGTACTCATAACGTAGGGAGCCCAGTCACCGTCCTGGTACCACTCGTTGCCGTAAACGGTAAAGCAGACCTTGTCATCGCGCTTGAGTGCGTCGACCTTGTGGCCAGCCTTGGCGCCATGGAAATAAATCTTGTCGTGCTCGGCGTCAAAGAAGTAGTTGACGGGAATGGCGTACGGGTAGCCATCGTCGCCGTTGACGGCAAAGACGCCGCGCTTGCAGGTAGCGAGCAGTTCGCGCGCTTCCTCGTCAGTGATGGCGCGTTTCTTTCGACGTAAGGGCCTAAACATCGTTGGTTTCCTTTCTGGTCGTGCGTGGTGGTTGAGCACAAACTATAGCGAAACGGATCCGTTTT
>URFU01000098.1 GCA_900547125.1 uncultured Collinsella sp. | reverse complement strand
TGGTGATGGTCGGCATCAGGTTAGGGATCTTTACCTTCCTAAACGTCTGCCATGCCGTGGCACCGTCGACCTTGGCGGCCTCGTTGTAGTCGGACGGAATGGACTGCAGACCAGCGATGTAGATGATCATCATGTAGCCGACCTGCTGCCACAGGGTCAGGATGATAAGGCCCCAGAAGCCGGCAGCGGAGTTAAGGGCAATGAGCTGGGCGCCCACGTTGGAGAGCAGGCAGTTGATCAGAATCTGCCAGATGTAGCCCAGCACGATGCCGCCGATCAGGTTAGGCATAAAGAAAATCGTACGGAAGATGTTGGTGCCCTTGAGCGCCTTGCGGGTGAGCGCCTGCGCAATTGCCAGGGCGATCACGTTGATGAGCACCGTCGAAAGGAAGGCAAACGCCACGGTAAAGAAGAACGACGTGGCAAACTGCGGATCGGACAGCGCGCGCACGTAGTTCGCGATACCGACAAAGTGCGCGTTGTTAATGGTAATAAACTGGCAGAACGAGAGATAGAAGCCCTGGATAAAAGGGATCACGAACCCGATCATAAACGCCAGGCACGTGGGCAGCATAAAGAGCGGCCACCAGCGCTTGAGTGCTTTGCCCATAAAAGGGTCCTTTCAATATGCAGGGGGCGGGCAAACCAACGTCTGCCCGCCCCCTGTCGCTAATCAGATAGCTTGGGCAGCAACTGCTTACTCGGAAGCAGCCTTCTCGGTCTTCCAGCCATCGACGAAGGCGTTCTTGACGCCGTCCCACTTGGTGTTGTCGGCAGCGTAGGCGATCAGAGCCTGCTTGAGGTTCTTCTTCCACTCCTCAGAGGGGATGTAGACGAAGTCCCAAGCGACGGTCTTCTTGCCGTCCTTGGCCATGGCAACGGCCTGCTGCGAGAAGACGTTGGTGGTCTCCTTGGCGCTCTTGAACGGAGCGGTCAGACCCATCTTGTCGGCGATGATGCTGGTCGGGGTGTCAGCGGTGACGCACCAGTACATGAAGTCCTCGGTGGCCTTCTGAGCATCCTCGGAAGCCTGGGAGCTCACGCACCAGTAGTTCTCGCCGCCGGAGCACAGGCCCTGGTTCTCCTCGCCGTCGACGCCGATGTAGATCGGCAGCATGCCGAGCTGGTCGTCGGTCATACCGGCCTTGGTGAGGTCAGCGTATGCCCAAGAGCCGTTCTGATAGAAGACGGCCTTGCCGGTTGCGAACTCGTTGGTGGCGTCGTCGCCGGTCTTGGAGGCAAGCTGCGAAGGATCGCAGGTGGAGTCGGTGATGTACAGGTCGAAAATCTGCTTGAAGTTGTCGAGATACTCGCCCTTGATCTCGTCGTCCTCCTGGTTGTGCTCCTTCTCGAACTCGTAGTAGAGCGGGAGGTTGGCGAGGTGGGTGGTGTAGCGCCAGCTGGAGGAGTCATCCATGCCGGCAGAAGTGAAGGCACCCTCAACGCCAAGCTCGTCCTTGCGGGCCTGGATGTCGTCAGCACAAGCCTTCAGCTTGTCGAAGGAGTTGATGTCCTCGGCCTTGTAGCCAGCCTTCTCGAGCAGCTGCTTGTTGTAGATGATGCCGTAGCTCTCCTGGACCCAGTCGATACCCAGATCCTTGCCATCGGACTGCAGAGCCAGGGAGTCGTCAATGAGCTCACCGCGGAGCTTGGTATCGGACAGGTCGGCGCAGTAATCCTTCCAGTTCTTAAGACCGGTGGGGCCGTTGACCTGGAACAGGGTCGGAGCGGAGCTCTTGGACATCTCGGACTTGAGCTTCTCCTCGTAGGTGTTGGAGGCGGCGGTCACGATCTTGACCTCGACGCCCTTCTCCTCCTTGTACGCCTTGGCGATCTCCTTCCACTCCTTGTCGACCTCGGGCTTAAATTGGAGGAAGTAGACCTCGGCAGCGTCACCAGAAGCAGAGGAGCCGGAGCCGGCGGAGCCACCGCAGCCCACGAGACCCAGACCAAGAACCGCAGCCGCGGAACCAGCAAAGCCCAGGAACTGCCTTCTGCTCATTTCGTTCTTCATTACAATCCACCCTTTCACACCGTGGCGGCACCCTTTGCCGCCGCCTTCGGAGATTGGCTCGGGGACTTTGCCCCTTTTGCTGATTTGTACGATACGCTATTTGGCTACTTGTTTGAACAAGTATTACTAGAGCGGTAGAAAAACTTCGGTGAACGGTAATTTCAACTTGATACTTGACAAGTTTTGTATAAACAATTATTTGTTATCAAACTCAGAGAAAACGCCCGGTCAAGTCGATGCATCGTCGGTTTGACCGGGCGTTTTCGCTTTGAGGGCATGAGTCTCGTCAGGCTGCGAGCTAGCCGGCTATCGCTTGGAGTTGACGCGGTAATGGAAGATCTCGGGATGCGTGCGGGCATGCGTGACCTCGAACAAGATGCCGTCCGAGGTGTACGACTGGCTCTCCATGACGGCAACGCAGTTGTATTTGCCGAGGTCAAGATAGCTGCAGTCCTCATCGTTGGCAAGCTCGACGCTCACTGTACGGCGACTCGCCATCACCTTGACGCCGCGTTTGTGCTCCAGATAGTCGTAAATTGACTTTGCGGCGATCTCGGGCGTCAGGCCCTTGGCGATTGACTCCAAAAAGTAACCATGGTCTACTTGGCGTGCATTGCCGTTAAGGCTTCGGACACGCACCACGCGAATCAACTCCTCGCCCACCTTAAAGCCCAGGCGACGAGAGAGTTGCTCAGTGCAAATCAAATGTTCAAAAGACTTGACCTCGGTCGATGCGACGGCATTGTTGCGCTTTGCAAATTCGCCAAACGACTCGACTTCCTCGAGTGCGCCCAGCATGTCGGTTTCGCCCTTGAGCCAAATAACGCGCACGCCCTTGCCGTGTATAGGCTGCACAAACATCTGGTCGGCCAGCATGCTCAAGGCGCGTCGAACGGTATTGCGCGTGCAGCCAAACTCCGCGGTCAGCTCGGCTTCGGCTGGCAGCATCTCCTGAAACGCATAAGTCCCGTTAATGATGCGCGAACGGATCTCGCGGTAGATTCCTTCGTAAATCGCTTTTGGCATGACTTCACCTCTAATGAATATGTATGGTTAGGCACGATAGCATTTCTTAAAGTTGTTTAAACCGATTATCGGCAAAGCGACAGGATTTAACCGTTGACGGTTTCTGTCCCGCCCAAACCGGTTTCGATCAAAACTGCCGGTACGACAATCGTCTGGTCCTCTACAATGAATCCATTGTTTAAACGTTTCACCACGCGCAACGCGCCTCGATATTCGGGAGGCAGAACATGCTGCAAAAAATCCAACGCTTTGGCGGGGCAATGTTCGCGCCCGCCATGTTGTTTTCCATATCGGGCCTTATGGTCGGCGTCTCCGCCCTCGCAACGTCTGCGGATATCGTCGGCGACCTCGCCGTATACGGAACCCCTTGGTACGTTTTTTGGACTATCATCCAGCGTGGCTCGTGGACGGTCTTTAAGCGCCTTCCGCTCCTTTTTGCCGTAGCGCTGCCCATCGGCCTTGCCCAAAAGCAGCCGGCGCGTTGCTGCTTCGAGGCGCTCGTGGCTTATTTTGCCTATTGCTTCTTTTTGAGCGAGATCATCAAGCTAAGCGGGGACAACCTTGGACTTAAGTACCCGTCGTCTTTGACCTCCGCTAGCGGCATCACCATCATCGACGGCATCAAGACACTCGACACCGGCATTATCGGCCCGCTAGCGGTATCGGCAACCGTCGTCGCCATCCATGACCGCTTCTACGATGTCAAGGTTCCCGATTGGCTCGGCACCTTCTCGGGTTCCTCGCTGGTCTATCTCATCAGCTTTTTCGCCGTACTCGGCCTTGCCATTTTCTCGGCCGTCACGGTACCCTACGTATACGGTGTAACCGAAACGCTGCGCCACGCGCTTGCGGGCGTTGGTCCCTTTGGCGTAGGCATCTTTGTCTTTTTAGAACGAGCACTCGAGCCCATGGGGCTGCACCACCTGCTCTACATGCCGATCTACTACGACAACCTGGTCATTAACGACGGCATCTACGCCACGTGGACCAATTTGCTCCCCATTCTCTCCCATAGCACGCGTCCCCTCAATGAGCTTGCGCCGTGGGCCGGTTTTACCGCCACCGGCTGGGTCAAGCTCTTTGGCCTTCCTGCCATCGCGGCTGCGTTCTACTCCACCGCAAAGCCCGAGCGCCGCGCTGGGCTCAAGGTCATCCTGGTTCCCGCCATTGTTGCCTCAGTGGTCTGCGGCGTCACCGAACCGCTCGAGTTTCTCTTTATGTTCACCCACCCTGGGCTCTTTTTGCTCTATGCCGTCCTATCTTCCTGCCTCGCCATGGCTATGAACTTCTTTGGCGTCGTCGGCATCTTCTCGGGCGGCTTTATGGAAATGGCTGCCTTCAACTTTATCCCGCTCATGCGGGCGCATGCCGGCTCCTACCTTTTGGCACTCGGAATCGGACTCATCTTTAGCGTCATCTTTTTTGTTAGTTTTCGAGCACTCATCTTGGTCTATGACCTTAAGACGCCGGGCCGCGAGGATCATGTCGCCAATCGCGCGGCAATCGATCGTTTAACGGGAAGCGGCTTTGCCAAAGAGCAATCTCCCAATGACGAGGTCAATAGTCGATCCGATCAAGATCACGTCCTCGCTGAGCAGGTAATTCAGCTTTTAGGTGGCGTTGGCAATATCGTGGGCGCAACCAACTGCGCCACGCGGCTGCGCGTCGAAGTCGTGGACCCCTCCATCGTCGCGGACAATGCGACCTTTGTCGCAGCGGGTGCCAAAGGCCTCATCGTCACCGGCAAGACCGCTCAGGTAATCATCGGCATCTCGGTACCCCGCGTCAAAGAGCACTTTGATCAGATTATGGGGCTCGAACCGGGTTTTGCATTCGCTGCCTCGCCTTTTCATGCTGCCGATGGCGCCAAAAAGTATGGCAATGTCTGCTTCTTCGACATCGACGGTACGCTCGCCTGGCTAGATCCCAAACTTGCCCAAGAGCTCCCCGAGGGCGAGCGAGACCTCTCCCCCTATCCCAATGAGACGGTTGCACAGGCAATTCGCACGTTTGTCGCCAACGGCAACAAAGCCTTTATCTGTACGGGGCGCACCCTCAGCTGCATCCATCCCAAGCTGCTCGAACTGCCGTGGGCAGGCGTCGTGTGCCTCGCGGGCAGTTACGCCGAACTCGAGGGGCGCGTCGTGCGAAACGTTGCCATAAGCCCTGGCATGCTACAGCGCCTCGCCCCCTATCTCGAGCAATCGGGCGAGATCATTCGCTTTGAGGGCATCGATCGCGTCGTGCGCATGAGTGCAGATGCCCCCGAGACGTACGGATACGCGCGCACCGTGGGCGACGCCGTCACGCAACTTGAGCACTACAACGCCTATAAAATTCTTATGTCCACGCCACTTGCCAGCCGCATCGCCCAAGATGAAGAGCTTGGACCCCTGCTCTGCCTCAATGAGCTCGAACTCGAGGTCACAGAAATCTCGCCTCGCGAGTGCACCAAACGGGCCGGAATCAAGGCCGTGCTTGACGCCCTGGGGCCAGACCACGGCACCGTATATGGCATTGGCGACGCGAGCAATGACATCGCCCTCATGGAGGCGGTCGATGTTGGCATCGCCATGGGCAACGCGCCGGACTTCCTCAAGGAAAAGGCCGACTACGTAACCGACAGCTTCGACCACGACGGCGTCGTCACCGCGCTCGAACACTTTGGGCTTATCTAGCCGAGCCCCTTGCCGCGTTTGCGACCGCAAGACTCAATCGTCTTCAACCGCCGCGCTCGACGCCCCAATGTGGCAATATGTAGTCTGCATAATGCAACGGTGCAACCTAAGAAAGAATGCGAGAACCCGTGTCCAGTCCGTTTACCAGCTTTTTAGCCCAGCACTTTGACCAGATTAACGACTATCTGGCCACGTTCTTTGACGGACAGGCAACTTCCGCCGATATCGAGCGTTACCTGTATACCCCGCTCTCGGCATTTACGGCCAATGCCGGCAAGCGCCACCGCCCGCTCATCTGCATGCTCGCCGCCACCGCGGTAGGCGGCAGCTTTGAGAGCGCCCGCAGCGCGGCGGCAGCTATAGAGCACTTTCAATCGGGAGCGCTTATCCATGACGACATCGCCGACAACGGCCAACTGCGTCGCGGCAAGCCCTGCATGCACCTTACCGAGGGCACGGGACTCGCCATCAACTGCGGCGATTTAGCGCTCACCATGGTCACCAAGACGGTTCTCGACGACCCCACGCTCGAGGCAGACGTGAAACTCCGCGTGCTCCACGAGCTCACCGAGATGATCGTCCGCACCATCGAGGGTCAAGCACTTGACCTGGGTTGGGTCCGTGACGAGCGCTTTGATATCTCGGTTGATGACTACCTGGACATGGCGACGCACAAGACCGCGTACTACAGCGGAGCCACGCCACTTGCCGCCGGAGCCATTATCGGCGGCGGCAGCGAGGAGCAGATTGAGGCGCTGCGCGCCTTTGGCCTGCACACAGGCCTTGCCTTCCAGATCCAAGATGATCTGCTCAACTTGATCGGCACCAAAGAGGCCGCCAACAAGGACTTCCGCACCGATATCACCGAGGGTAAGCGCACCCTCGTCGCCGTGCACGCCCTGTCAGACGAGCGTTATCACGACGAGGTCGAGGCAATCCTTTCCTCGGGCACCGAGGACCCCGCGCAACTTGCACGTGCTGTGGAGATCTTCCAACAGACCGGCTCTATCGATTACGCCCACGCCTACGCGCTGGACCTGACCGCCAAAGCCAAGGCCGCCATCGAGGACGTTTCGCTCGACCAGCATGCACGCGAACTGTTCCTCTCCATGGCAGATTTCTTTGTGGAGCGACTCAACTAGCGGGGGTTGCAAAACCTGTCGGCAGCGCATTTGGGTACAAGTTGCTACACTGTTGAATGTATGTTTATGCATCTCTTTGCGTCGTCTATCCGACAGGCGCTCAAATAGTACGAATGATACGCCGAAAGGGGTTCGTTCATGGAACCTATTACAACGGGCATGCAGGGAGCAGCCGTCGAGGACGTGCAGTCCCGCCTTCTGCAGCTCGGCTATACAATCGATGACGCCGAGGTCTCCGACAAGCGCTTTGGCACCACCACCGAGCAGGCTGTTGGCACCTTTAGGCTCGATAGCGGCCTTGCCGCTGGCTGTGCCGTCGATATCCCCTGTTGGAGCGCCCTGGTAGACGCCTCGTATAAGCTGGGCGACCGCACGCTCTATCTGCGCATGCCCAATTTCCATGGCGCCGACGTTCAGGCCCTGCAGCGCGCGCTCAACGTTTTGGGCTTTGCCTGCGGTGAGGACGACGGCTATTTTGGCCCGCACACCGAGGCCGCTCTGCAGCAGTTCCAGGAAAATGTTGGCCTGTTTGCCGATGGCATGGCGTTCCAGGATACCTACGCCTATATCAACCGCCTGCATCACGTGTGGGAGGGTAAGCCCTCGGTTACCGAGGCCGAGTCGCGCATAGGTTTTGCCCGTGCCGCCAACGTGCTCGAGCGTTTCCAGATTGCCGTCATCGGTGAGGACCCCATCGCACGCAGCGTTGCATCGCGCATGTGGAACATCGCCACGGCGACGACCGACAGCAGCGGCATGATGCTTTGCGATTCCGAGGTTCCGACCGACGTGGATCTGGTGCTCGAGATCGCAAGCGATGAGCTGCCCGCAGATGCTGCGCCGCGCGCCACGATCGCCCTTGCCGAGTGTCACAACCTTGCACAGCGCATCCGCACCGCCAATGTCGCCGCGCAGCAAAAGCCCGCGCGCATTCGCATTGAGCTCACGGGCATGACGCGCTACAACGGAACCTTCACCGCAAGTGATGCGCAGACACTCGCCGTACGCCTGCTCGATGGCGTTTGCGATGCCCTCGCAGATTAGGTAAACTAAACGGGTTGCTTTTGGGCAACACCACACATTGGGACGTAGTTCAACGGTAGAACTCCGGTTTTTGGTGCCGGCTGTTGGGGGTTCGAATCCCTCCGTCCCAGCCAAAGAAACAAGCCTCTCGAACGCATAGCCGATCGGGAGGCTTTTCTTGTGGGCAAGCGGAGGGATTCGAACCCGCAAGGCAACACAACTTCTCGTCCAGCACGGAAAAATCTACCTTCAAAAGACAGGCGCCCCAAGCCCACTCGGACCAAGAGCGCCTTACGTCTAGAAAATATCAGCCCAGTTCCGAAAAGCGAGCCGCATGCAACAACTAAGCCACCACAGGCCCCGGGAGAGCGGGGACACCGGCTTAGGTTTATCGCGAGTTCCGCACGAACAGGAGGCCACTTAATGTGGCCTCCGTCGTGAGCAGGACTGTAGAGCAGGAAAC
>URFU01000097.1 GCA_900547125.1 uncultured Collinsella sp. | reverse complement strand
ACCAGGTTGAGACCGGCAAACACGTTATAGGACGTGTTCTTGGGCAAAAACGCCATGACCAGCGAGAACACCAAAGGAGTCGCGAGCAGGGCGAGAATCAACGTTTCCATGGACTACCCCCTCAGCTCGGACAGGTCGCGCGCATCGAGCGAGTGGGAGTCGTCCCAAATGCGACGCACGACGATGGACATGATGATGACGGCAAAGATGGCGTCGGTGGCGATACCGATCTCGATGATCTCGGGAGCGGTGGGGGCCAAAAGCGCAAGCGTCACATGGCTGCCGTTTTCCATGAGGCAGTATCCAAAGATCTGCTTCATGATGTTGCGCTGCGAGATGATGCAGGTGAGGCCCACAAAGAAGTGAGCAAAGCTAATAGCGAGCGCAGGCGTTGCGACCTCGGCCGTGGGCAGGCTGATCTGCGTCACGACGGCAAAGCAGATCGCGACCTCGACGGCGATGATGCAGATGGCCCACGCGGGCTTAAGGCCGGCCTTGAGCGATGCGTCGCTCGGCTTGCCCATCTTCTTGTATGCGCGGTTGAGGATATAAGGGACCAGGACGACCTTGGTGATAAAGGCAGATCCAGCCCACATAAGCAGCTCCTGCGCACCGGTGGTGGCACCGAGCGTGGCGAGCAGCCCCACGAGCACCAGCGACTGCACCGCATACCAGCTGATGGCGTGCTTGATGTTCTTGGAGACGACCACCATGGTGGACGTGACGATCAGAAGGCCGCCAAGGATGTTGACGATCGAATAACCCATGTCGTTCTACCTCCTAACCGATCCAGCTGGCCGAAAGCGGGCCGCTGACGATGACCATGATGATGAGCACGATGAACACGAACGCCATCGCGCGGGGAAGCGGGGCTCCCGCAGCGACCTCGTCGCTCGGCTCGCCGGGCAGGCAATAGCCCATCCACTTAAGGAACCAGGCAAAGGTGGCGACGGTCTCGGCAACCATGATGCACACGAGCACCAGGATCGCGACGTTGCCGGCACCCACGGAAAAGCCACCGGCGATAATCTGGAACTTCGAGAAGAACGTGTTCATGGGCGGCACGCCGGCAATGGCAAGCGCCGCGACACCAAAGCCCACGCCCGAGATCGGGTACTTCTTTACGATGCCGCGAAGCTTGGGCAGCATACGCGTGCCGAGGGTAAAGGAGAACGAACCGGCGATCAGGAAGAACAGGGTCTTGGCGAAAGCGTGGTTAAAGATGTGGCACACGGCGCCGTCAAAGGCCAGCTGGCTGCCAAAGACCGAAAGGCCCAGACCAAAGAACACATAGGAGAGCTGGGCAATCGTGGAGAAGGCCAGCAGGCGCTTCATGTCCTTTTGCGGCAGGTACATAAGGAAACCAAAGAGCATGGTGACCATGGCGTCGATAACGGCAACCCAGCCCACGATCTCGGGGATCTCGCCGGCAGAGACGAGCGCGCGTGCGAACACGCACACGCCGACCTTAACCATCGAGGCGCCATGCAGGTAGGCCGAAACAGGCGTCGGCGCCTCCATGGCCGAAGGCAGCCACATGTACATGGGGACCTGTGCGGACTTGGCCCAGGCCGCAAACAGCACGAGCAAAAGGACGATAGCCTTGAGCTTGGCGTCGAGGCCGGCAATCGCGGTAATGGCGAAGGTGCCGGTGTGGGCAAACACGATGGCGGCGCCCAGATACAGACCAAGCGCACCGATATGCGTGATGATCAGGGCCTTCATACCGGCCTTCTTGGCCGTAGGCGTCATGTAGTAGCTAATGAGGCCCCAAGAGCACGCACCCGTGATCTCAAAGAACACGAGCTGGCCCAAAAGGGTCGAGCTGTACACGAGGCCGGCCATGGCGCCGATGAAGGTCGCGAGGTACGCGTAGAAGCGACGACGCGGCGCGTCGGGATGCTCACGGTTATTCTCGCTCATATAGGGAATCGAATAGATCACGACAAGCAGGCCGATACCCACAAAGGCGGGCGCGAGCAGCGTGCTCATGCGATCGAAGGTGAATCCCATGACGAGGGTCTGCCCAAACGAGATCAGGGGGACCTGCGTGTCGGGCATGCCGGCGCCAGCGAAATTCGCGGCGAGGGCGATGGTGCAGACCGTCGAGACGGCGGCACCCAAAACGCTGAACCACTTGGCGTACGGACGGGGGAACAGGGCGACGAGCACCGCGGCCACCATCGGGGCCGCGATAGCGACCAAGCCGAGAAGGGACAGACTGACTGCAAATGACATTGTTTCTCCCTTCTCCTACACGCCGACGACCACGAAGACAAACGCCAGAACGGCGATGCCCACGACGGCCCAGGTCTGATTACCGAGTACCTTAAAACGCGAGCGCGAGCAGGAGTTCTCGATCACGCCGCATACGACAAAGTCGATAAGGCACTTCACCAGGAAGATGACCGCGCCCAGAACGGCGGCGGCGCCCACGGTCGCGGGCTCGCCCCAGGGGACGAAGATCGCGCAGAACCAGGCGACGACCAGGACCTGCTTCATGGACATGGCGAGCTTGGCCATGGCGAGAGACGGGCCGGAAAGCTCGGCGAGCGGACCTTCCTGAAGCTCTTGCTCGGCCTCGGCCTGGTCAAACGGCAGCTTGCCGAGTTCCATGTAGCAGGCAATCGCAAAAGCGATGCCGGCGAGAATCACGGCGACCGGCGCGTCGATGGCGCCCGTCATGATGTGCTGACCCATGGTGGCGATGTCGGTGGAGCCGCACACCAGGGCGGCGGCAAACAGCGCCAGCAGCATGGACGGCTCGATGAGCACGCTCATGAGCAGCTCGCGAACGCCACCGATACCGGCGTAGGCGTTGGACGAATCCACACCGCAGAGGGCGAAGAAGAAGCGGGCGAGCGCCAGGCTGTACATGATGGTGATGGCGTCACCAAAGACCGGGATGGGGCTTTGTGCCGTAAAGAGCGGCAGGCCCATCGCGAGCATAAAGGCGACGGCGAAGAACAGCGGCGGCATAATGCGCAGCGCAAAGCTCGCGTCCTCGCTCTGGGACTCGGGGCGCGCAAAGAGCTTGGCCAGGTCGCGGTAGTCCTGCATGATGCTGGGGCCGCGACGGTTGGGCATCTTGGCGCGGATCACGCGGCCGAGACCGGAGAAGAACGGCGCGACGGCCATAACGACCACGCCCTGCAGAACGGCAAGTACGATGTTGTTCATGCTCTCCCCTCCTTAACCCATTTGCACGGCGAGCACGAGGAACACCACGAGTGCCGCGACGATGTAGCAAATATAGATGCTGTAGTTGCCGCCCTCGAGCTTAGTCGCGAGGTCGGCGAGCTTCTCGACACCCTTATGCGGGGCATCGACGAGAACCTTGTCGGGTACGGGCTCCACAGCCTCGGCCACACCGGTGAGCTTCTGGAAGAAGTGCGCGATGGACCAGCAGACGGCCGTGCAGCGGTCACGCAGCGTGTAGAGCGGCTGCATAAACCAGGACACCTCGGAGGCAAAGGTCGTGGCCACGACGGGCATATGCTCGTTGGGAGCATAGCCGCATGCCCACGGCTGGGACTTCTGCACCTTGCCGACGGTCTTGAGCTTGCGATAACCGCAGGCAAGGCCGACGAGCACCACGAGCGCAATGGCGATCGCGGGCGTGGAGGTGGCAGCGCCGGAGTACTGGTTCATGAGCTCCATGCCCTCGGCGGCAAACACGCCACCGTACGGATGCAGCACGGACGCGGCGACATCGACCAGCACGGGCGCGATCACGGGAGCGCCAATGCCCAGCACGACGCAGATGGCCGCGAGCAGGCCCTGCGCAAACACCATGGGGGCGGGAACCTCCTTGGCATTGGCCGCGGCCTCGGAGCGGGGCGCGGAGGCAAAGGAGACGCCATAGGCCTTGACGAAGCACGTGACAGCCAGCGCGCCGGTAATGGCAAGCGCGACGGCAGCGAACACGGCCACGATCATGACGGCCTTGTCGCCCTGCATGGCGGCGTTAAACAGCGACTGGTAGGTAAACCACTCGGACACAAAGCCGTTGAAGGGCGGGATGGCCGAGATGGCAAGCGCGCCAACGAGGAAGCAGATGGCCGTTGCCGGCATACGACGGAACAGGCCGCCCATCTTCTCCATATTGCGCGTACCCGTGGAGTACAGCAGCGCACCGGCGCCCAGGAACAGCTCGCCCTTAAACATCGCGTGGTTAAACGTGTGGTAGAGGGCGGCCATCAGGGCCAGGACGGCGATGCCGACAGAGTCGAGCGCCATGGCGGCCATGGAGGCGCCGACGCCGAGCAGAATGATGCCGATGTTCTCGACGGAGTGATAGGCCAGCAGGCGCTTGATGTCATGCTCCTGCAGGGCGAAGGCCACGCCGAGGACCGACGAGATCGCACCGAAGACCATGACCATAAGGCCCCACCAGACCTGAACGCCCGAGGCGGAGAGCAGGTCGAGACCCACCTTGAGGATACCGAAGATACCGATCTTGATCATGCCGCCGGACATGAGGGCCGACACGTTGGACGGCGCCTCGGGATGTGCCTTGGGCAGCCAGCCGTGCAGCGGAATGATACCGGCCTTGGCGCCAAAGCCAAAGAAGGCGAGCACGAAGCACACGGATGCGACCGCGGGGCTAAACTGCGTGGCGCGGAAATCCGCAAAGGCAAACGAGCCACCGGCGAAGTTGGTCATGGTGAGGAAGCTCGCCATGATGAGCACAAAGCCCACGTGCGCAATCACAAAGTAGAGCCAACCGCCATGGATGGAGTTCTCGTTCTCCTCGATCACGACCAGGAAGTACGAGGTCAGAGACATGAGCTCGAAGGCGACCAGAAACCAAAATACGTTGTCGGCGGTAATGACGAGCATCATGGACGCCACGAAGGTGTTAAAGAAGAAGCCGGCGCGGCCCTTTTTGCCCGGGTACTCATCAAAGTAGTTGATACCGTAGATCGAACCGGCAAACGCGAGCACCGAGATGAGCGCCACGAACAGGCCGGACAGCTGGTTGAGCAGCAGCTGGAAATGGGCAAACGGGAAGAACACGATGGTGTCGACCGACGTGACATCGCCCAGCACGGCCTGGATACCGGCCACAAACGAAAGCACCGCGGCGACGGCGCCGATAAGGCAGCCGGCGGTCTTGGCGGCGTTATCGGCCTTGATCAGCAGAACCGAGGCGAGCGCACCGATGCACGAGACGGCAAGCGATGCGATAAACAGCGTCATGCTATCCATTGTTTACGCTCCCTTCTGCTTTCTCGGACAGACCCTGGGCCACAGCGGTAACGTCGACGGACGGACCGTTTTCGATCGAGCGCAGGCGCTTGGCCTCGTCGAGTTCGCGATCGGCCGCGCCGCCCATGACGGTCAGCGCCTTGGTGGGGCACGCCGCCACACAATGCGGGCCGTCCGGATCGAAGGCGCACAGGTCGCACTTGACAGCACATGTGTACTGGCCGGGAGCCCACGTAAGCAGGCTGCTCAGGGACTTAGGATACGAAGGCGTCGGGTCGCACATGCCTGCGACACCGGCGATAGACGTGCCATCGGGATGGATGGCTCCGAAGGGGCACGCGATGGCGCACAGCCTGCACCCGATGCACTCCTGCTCCTTGACGTGGATGCGGTCGCCATCGTGCTCGATGGCATTCACCGGGCAAACCTCAGCGCAGGGGGCGCCCTCGCTATGGTGGCAGGCAAGGGCGGCCGAAATACCGCCGGTCTTCACGAGCGCCAGGCGCGGCGTATCCTGAAGACCCTGCATCCGGTGGGCGTCGGCACAGGCGGACTGGCATGTTCCGCAGCCGATGCACCTCTCCGGGTTGATGTCGATGAAGCGGTTCATCCCCACTTCCTTTCAAAATAACGGGCCGGGCTCCCGTACGTACGGGACGCCCGGCCCAAAAAGCCAACGAGAACGGGACTACACGATTTGGTTCACGTGCGTCTCGTCGTCGAACTTGGCGGCGCCGGGCTCAACGTCCTGGGGAGCGGCGGCGTCCACCAGAGCCTGCTTGAGCTCGGTGTACTGACGCTCTACCTCGCCCTCTGCCCAAACCTGGTCGGCAATGGCGTCGACCTGGCAGGCGGAGAACTTGTCCTCGGGCGTATGCGAGACCGGGTCGACCTTGTGCATGGTCAGCTCGTTGCACTTGCCGATCCACCACTGGTAGGTCATGTAGACCGTGCCCTTGTTGATGCGGTCGCTCACGTCGGCGCGGCTGTATACCTGGCCGCGGCGGCTGTGAATCGAGACGATGTCGCCATTCTTGATGCCGCGTGCCTCGGCGTCCGCGGGATTCATGCGGACAAAGCCGGGCTCGTCGGCAAGAAGTGCCAGCGTCTTGCAGTTGCCGGTCATCGAGCGGCAGCTGTAGTGGCCGACCTCGCGGACGGTGCACAGGATGAGCGGGTACTCATCGTCGGGAAGCTCGGAGGGCGCCTCCCAGTCGTGCGCCATCAGGTTGGCGCGGCCGTCCTTGGTGGTGAACTTGCCACCAGCGAACATGTCGGGCGTACCGTGGTCGTTCACATCGGTGCTCTTGACCGGCCACTGGGCGTAGCCGCCCTCGGGAGCCATCTTCTCGTAGGTTGCGCCCACAAAGTTGGGGCACAGGCTAATGCACTCGTTCCAGATCTGCTCGGTGTTGTCGTAGTGCATGGGATAGCCCATGCGCGTAGACAGGTCCGCGAAGATCTCCCAGTCGTGACGGCACTCGCCCTTGGGCGGAACGGCCGCGTCAAAGTGCTGGAAGCTACGGTCGGATGCGGTAAAGACACCCTCGTGCTCGCCCCAAGAGGTAGCGGGCAGGATGACATCGGCGAGCATAGTCGTCTGCGTCATAAAGATGTCCTGGCAAATGAACAGATCCAGCTCGGAGAGCGTCTTGCGCATACCGGCCGAATCGGGCTCGGTCTGCACCGGGTCCTCGCCGTAGTTGTAGAAGCAGTGCACCTTGCCCTCGTCGACCAGGTGGCCCAGGTCGGTGAGCTTGTAGCCCTCCTCGAGCGGGAGCTTTTCCTCGGGCACGCCCCAAGCCTTGGCAAACTTGGCACGCACTGCCGGGTCGGTGACCTTCTGGTAGCCAGGGTACAGGTTAGGCAGCATGCCCATATCGCAGGAGCCCTGGACGTTGTTCTGACCACGCACGGGCGCGAGGCCGGAATTGGGTTTGCCGATCTGTCCGGCTACGCAGGCGATGGAGGCGATGGTGTGCACCGTCTTCAGGTTCTGCTTCTGCTGGCATACGCCCATGCCCCAGCCAATGATGGCAGAGGGCTTCGCCGTGGCGTACATCTCGGCAGCTTGGTGGATCAACGCGGGCTCGACACCCGTGATGTCCTGTACGGATTCGGGAGTGTAGTTCTTGATGGTCTCCCACCACTCGTCAAAGCCATTCGTATGCTCGGCGACGAATTCCTTGTCGTAGAGGCCATCGTTGACCAGACAGTTGGCAAAGGCGTTGAGGAACGCAACATTGCAACCGTTCTTGATCGGAAGGTAGAGATCGGCGATACGCGCGGTTTCGATATGGCGCGGGTCGGCGACGATGATCTTGCAACCCTTTTCTTTGGCTCGCACGATACGCCTTGCGACGATGGGGTGCGAATCGGCAGGGTTATAGCCGAAGAGGAAAATGCAGCCCGCATCCTCCATACCGGGGATGGAGCATGACATGCAACCTGAACCAACCGTGTCCATCAGACCGAGGACAGTAGGGCCGTGTCAAGTACGGGCGCAGTTGTCCACGCTGTGGGTGCCGATGCACGCACGCGTAAACTTCTGCATGACGTAGTTCGCCTCATTGCCGCCGCCTCGCGAAGAGCCGGTGGTCATGACAGCGTTAGGACCATATTCGTCAATTATGGCCTGCATCTTAGATGCGGTGAAATCCAGTGCCTCGTCCCAGCTTACGCGCTCAAGATCCGCGCCCTTAGTGCGGCGGATCATCGGGTGCAGTACGCGAGGAGTCAAGATCTTGGTGTCGTTGATGAAGTCGTAGCCGCTCATGCCCTTAAGGCACAGCTCGCCCTGATTGGTGATGCCGTTGAGCGGTTCGGTACCCACAACCTGGCCGTTTTGGACCAAGAGGGTTAACTGGCAACCGGCGCCGCAGTACGGGCAAATCACTTTATGCTTCTCCATGACACCCTCCTTCCTTTTTCTGCTACCGAATGCTCGGTACGTATTTGACAATCATTGGGCCTGTCGCCCCGACGCTTACGCCTCGTTTTCGATGGTGGCGCGGGCACGCTCGGCAGTCAGTTCTGCCAGGCGCTCCTCGTCTACCAGGGTGAGGCCCTTGGTCGGGCACGCCTCGGCACACGCCGGACCGCCGAGACGGTCCACGCACAGGTCGCACTTGAGCACGAAGCTCTTGGTCTGCGAACCCACACGCACGTCGCCCATCAAGACGGGGACCTGCGTGGTCGCCACGCTCACGGCGCCAAAGGGGCAGGCCATGACGCAG
>URFU01000096.1 GCA_900547125.1 uncultured Collinsella sp. | reverse complement strand
AAGCTGTTGCAAGGGTACTCCTGATGCTTTTTTAGCAAGGGATTCCAAATCATCATTAGCAAGTGGCTTAAAGTCTCTTGGCGCGTCTAACGTCAGAATTCGCTGAAAAAATGATTCTTTTTTAGAAAGGCATCCACGAAAAGCAATCTTCTGAGCGTCAGAAAGGGAGTTGCGCACATCCCAGCACTTCTGCTTAAACAACTCCTCGGCATCGCTATATTTAGACTCCTCCCCCTTTAAAACCTCCTCATAACCTTCTATCAGTTTTTCAAGATTATTGATTTCTTCTCCCAAAGCGCTAACGCTCTGTTTAATTTCAATATTGTCTTCACCCAAAGTGAAAACGCCCGGTACACTGCCGTTTTGAAATATGACATTAATGTAGTGCTGGTTGTACACCAGAACCGGGCGTGATGGGCCCGACCACTCTACGCGAGACTCGTCGCCCGCCATTCCGGTTCGTAAATACTCGCTAATAGTAGTTTTTCCACTGCCATTGGAGCCAAAAATATAATTAACAGATTTCAGGTTATCCAGCGACGCGTTATCGCTGCCATATGGCCCCAAGCCGGAAATATTAATACGAGATATCATTCAAACCACCTATAACAAAGGATGACGGTTGAAGTCTAGGGAAGTTTCAAACGAATCATAATCCGCTTTGGACAACGTAATACACTCGTCCGTTTCAGCCAAAGCTCCTTCAGCGGAGTTCAAAAAATCAGGAAGAGTCTTCATTATTCCGCATTTATAGTTAAGCGTAGGCATTAACAAATCGGCAATTGCTTTAGCGAAAGACGAATTAAGGAAGCCGATTGCCTCCTTGCATTTCTCCCCAACAACAACTTGACCGCCAGCATCAAATAGGCAGCCGCTGGGGAAAAAGCGAATCCCGAGATTTCCGCTTGAAACAGCCGTCCACGTTCCGCCCTCTTTAAACCATAGGCCTTGACTTGGCCAGACACATCCCGGCAGCTCCCTCATTTCACTTCGGTGAAGATCATTGAACGCAATAACCCACTCCAGATTTCCGTACCATTTTCTAAACTCACCGCCCTTGCAGTAGGGAACATAAGACCCTTTGGAATCCACATCAGCAAGAGACGCTGCGTTCGTCACTATCTCACTATCCGACGCTTCCCACCAATAACGCAAGAAACGTGCATTGTCCGCGGTATGAATTCCCTCCCTAAATGCCAAAGACTCGCCCAGACTCGGACAGTCACTGAAAGCGTACACGATACCGTCGCTGGCCCAATAGGCGATGGAGGTGCCGGGGATCTGCTTGAAGGTCTCGGCGTCGCGGCGGTAGAACCAGCCGCAGCCGGGGTTCTGGATCGCCTCGAGGGCCTTCTGGCGCTTGGCCTCGCTGCCGTTGATGTCGACGAGGCGCACGTAGGCGCCCTCGCATGCCGCGCGGCCGTTGTAGACGACATCGGCCGTGACGTTGACGACCTCGCCGCCGATGGCGTCGAACGCGCGGGGGCCAAGGTGCAGCATGGAGAGGATCGACTTAGACCCGATGAGCGAGGAGCGCATCTTCTCGAAGCTGCCCAGGAACATCCAGCTCTGCATGGTGATCATGGCCGCGTAGCCGCGGTCCTTCGCCAGGTTGAACCCGCGCTCGATGAAGCACGTGCACAGGTCGCTCTTGACGTCGGGGTAGCTCTTCTTGACCCACTTTGACATGAAGGGGCCGAAGCTGGAGCTGCCCATGTAGGGCGGGTTGGCCACCACGCAGTCGTGGCGGCGGGCCAGGGTCTCGCAGGTGGAAAGGGCGCGCCGGAGCTTCTCTTTGGAGCTGCTGCCGAACAGGCCGCCGTCGCCGGTGAGGTCGATGGCCTCGCGGATCGCGGCGAGGTCGCCCTCGGCCGGGGCGAGCAGCGAGCCCACCTCGTCCAGGTGCGCCAGGGCGTCGAGGAGGTCCCTCCTCTTGGCGAGGGCGCTCCCCTGCGGGACGTCGCCCTCCCCCAGCGCCACCGGGGCGAGAACGGCGATGTCGGCCTGCACGCCGCGGCCGAAGCAGCGGCGGTCCAGCTCGCGGGCGCACATGGCCAGGGCGAGGCGCGCGATCTGGGCGGCACGGGGGTCGATCTCCATGCCGTGCAGGTTCTTCGACAGGACGAGCTCGGGGATCTCGCGCTCGCGGTAGCCGCGCTCCAGGTACATCTTGGCCAGCAGCTCGAAGGCGTAGACCAGGATGTGGCCCGAGCCGCAGGCCGGATCGCAAAGCGAGATGTCCTCGGGGCCGCCGATCTCTATGAAGTCCTCGTGCTCGGAGTCGGGCTCGATGTAGTACTCCATCTCGTCGCGCAGGGGGCTTTCGGGGTTGTTGAGCATCCACAGACGGCCGAGGGAGTTCTGCACCATGTAGCGCACGATCCAGTCGGGCGTGAACAGCTGGGTGGCCGGGCCTATGGTGTCGGGGGTCGCCGTGGCCGTGGAGGCGAAGAAGGCGTCCTTGACCTCGGAGTTGTAGTACTGGTACATCCAGCCCAGGATCTGTACGTCGGCCCAATCTCCCTCGTCGATGTCGCCCACCATGCGGCCGATGACGCCGTCGGGGTCCATGAGGTTGGCCGGCAGGAGGAGCGCCATGCAGGCGTCCACGGACTGGAACACGCCGGGGAGGCACCCGGAGAGCTCGGCGCACTGGGCCAGGAACAGGTAGCGGAACAGCGGCCCGTCCTCGCCGGCCTGCTTGAGCTCGGCGACGCGAGCCGGGTCGGCTCCCTCGATCTCCACGCCGAGCGCCTCGTCCGCGGCCTGGCTGCCCTGCTCCCAGCCGCCGTCGGCCGCGGGGCGGGTGAACATGCGCACGCGGCTGGGCAGGAAGTCGTGGACCTCCATGTAGCGCACGGCGGCGATGCGGTTGAACCAGGTGTAGGCCGCGCGGTCGCGCAGGCGGGCGAAGCCCTCCTCTGCGCCGGCGCGCAGCAGGGCGTCGCGCCACTCGGTCTCCTCCGGGGAGAGGGCGCGCCCGCCCACCGCCGTGGCGCCGGCCGGCTCGGCGCCCTCGGCCACGCCGTAGAGCCTCATGCGGGCCTCGACGCCGGCGATGAGCTCGTTGCGGGCCCAGATGCAGTAGTTCTTGATGGCGGTATCGTTCATGACGGTCTCCCTTCCCCGGTGGTTCTTGGCTAGCTCAGACGGATAGCGTCGTTGCCCTGCAACTCGGCGAGCAGACGCGCGCGGAGCTGGGCAAGGTAGGCATCGATGTCGCTTTCGCTTTCCAGCTTTTTGCGCTCGCCCAGTTCGGCCAGGCGCAGTTTTTTAATCCTGGGCGCGGGCGCGGGCTCGGGATTTGCGGTCGCTGGGGCGTCCTTACCGGGCTCCTTGATCGTGGTAACGACCTCACCGGTGGGCGTGACCTCCTTGTGGCGGCTTTCGCGCTGTTGGCGGGCCTTCTCCTCATCGATAGCCTTATCGATGTTCTCGCATGCGCGATCGCAGTACTCAATCAGCTGCTGCTTAAGCGCGGCAAGCTCGCTCGCCTTGGCGGCGCCGTGCGCACGGCCTTCGAACGTCTTTGCCATGCGGCCGGCGTCCTCGATGGCGCGCTCGGCCAGCTTGGCATAGCCGTCCTGGCTCTGGGCATATTCGTGTACCTGGGCCATCTGCGCGGTAATGTCGTCCAGCATCTCCTTGCGCTTGGCATCGACCATCTGCTTATGGGCGGCCATGACGGGCTCCATCAGGTCGTGCAGTTCGCGGACCTCACGGTACGGACGCGGGTTCTTCAGAATCTGTTCAATGCGCTTGTTGGCCTCGACCGCTTGGGCGTTCGAGTCCATGTAGAAGCCCTCGTCCTTCATAAGGCCCATAAACTCAACGGCCTTATCAAAGACGGGCTTTTGGCTCTCAAAGAAGAACGTGACCTGGTCGTAGTCCTCTTTCCAGTCGTCCAGATCATCCTGCGCCTTTACAAAGGCGTTGAACAGCGTCTGGGCGTCGTTCTGGTTGTCCAGCAGGCGCGTGGTCAGCTTAATGCCGTCTTCCAGCACCCCTAGGCCCGGATACGGATAGGCCGGGGCCAGGCCCGTAAAGTTGTTGTTCGCGAGCACTACGCAATCGTTCATAAAGCCCGTAAGCGTTTCGACCACCGTGGCGGTAAGCTCGTCCTCGTTGGAGATGTCGCGCTTGGCATCGAAGGTCTCGCGCAGCACCCTGTTGACCTTCTTGAGGAGTTCATCGCTCATCTTAACGCGCTCGCGCACCTGGGCCTTGTCGGCATCCTTGCGCAGGAAGGTAACCATGCGCAGGTCCGCAGGCGCAACGTTGGCACCGGCAGCCGTAATGGTCGCGCGCTGCGAAACCACCAGCTGGGCCACCACGTTGGCAATGTCGATCTCGCGCCAACCATAGGGAGCGCCCTGGAACTTACGCTGCAGGTCGCCCATGGTCGTGTTAAGCGACATACGCGTCTGCAGATGCAAATAGTCCGCAACCTCCTTCTCGGCGCGGGCGTTTTGGGAGCTCTGACCGTCGAGCGCCATCTGGTTGGCACCGCGCAGCGTGGCGCGAATGTCGTCATCGGTCTTGGCGGGGTCGGCGATGTAGTCGGCCTTGGTAAAGATGGCATCCGTCAGCTTGGACAAGGCCTGCTCGAACACGTCAGCAGGCTTGGTAGCGCGAATATTGACCATGGAGCCGTTTACGGCCACGCGGGCGTGCAACACGGCCTCTTTCAGCAGCTCCGTCGCCTCGCGCTCGGCGTACGAGGCCTCTTTCATCTTTGCCTGGACAATTTGCTGGGTCGAAGGCTGCAGTTCCTCGGTATTGATGGTCTTGCGGTACTTGCGAATCTTAGCCGCATTCTGCAGGTCATCAAAGTAGTCCACGTCGTCGGCAAGCACCACCAGCGCAATGTTGGCAGACTTAACGGCAAGCTCGGTATCATCGGCACGTGAGAGGTCGTTTGCCACTGTGACCACGTTAAGCTTCATACCGCCTTGAACCATGCCATAGGCCGAATCGTCCACATAGCGATCAAAGGGGAAATCATTTGCTCCCACGCGCAGTTTATTATCTTTATAGACGCCTTCGAAGATCGTCTTTTTAATACTTTCGATAATCAGGGCCGCATCTACCGACGTATCGTTAATAATGCGCGAGATGCGTTGTTCCTCATCGGTAAGGAAATTGTAGGTATCACCCTGACGAGCCACATAGTTCTCGCGCACCAGGCGGTCGAGCGAGTCTTTAACGCAGCTCTTAAGAGCGACCTTGTCCACGTCCATACGATCGACCATAAGGATGGAAATATTCTCGATATTGGACTTGATGTAATCGATATAGCGGATCAAGTACAACAGCTTAAGAATCTTGACGTCTTCGGTCTGAAGGCCAAGACCGTCTTCCGCTGCACGCTCGGCACGCGTCACCGTCTGAATCACGCCATGTTCCAAATCCTTGGCGATAGTATCAAAGAAGCGCCAGAATGGCACTAGGGCGCCCAGCTCTTGCTCTTGGATGGCCTGAGCCGATTCCTGGAAAGCCGAAAGCATGGAGCGCTCGCCCGTTGACATATGCTTTGCCTTAACGCCGTGCTTGCGCACCTCGGTCATAACGTCGGGCATCACCTTAAACTGATAGTTCACAAAGGGGTAGCTGTCCGTAAAGTCTTTGCGACTGGAGTAGCCGATCAGGTCGCTACGCGAGCCGTCGAAGGCAAATATATTTTTGAGTACGGCGCTCTGGGCTTCGTAGCCCTGCTCAAGCTTAGCCACGCCAGAGTTGTTCTTTTGCAGCACACGGCGTTGGATAACCTCGTCCACACTAGAACTGGAGAGCGAAAGACGCGTGTTAAAACGACCTTGAATCGTGGAAAAGTCGCTGCCAACGAACATCGCGTTTCCATCAATGGCTTCCTGGCTGGTTACCATGACCCACACGCGACCGCCGCAGCGATTGCCCAAGCCCTCCACAAGTGTCTGCAGCGACAGCATGAGGTCCTTGCTGACACCAGCATCGGAGCCAATAAACTGACCCACTTCGTCAACCATAAACAATAGACGGAACTCACCGCCGCATTCCGCAGCGCGCTTGTCAACATAGTGCTTAACCATGTTAACAAAGGCATCAGAAGCGATAGCGTCATCCTCGGAGCCATCGAACCAGTGGCGTGCGGTCTGTTCGCTCATGCCCAAGACCTCTTGCAGGACCTCGACGATGTCGTCCTCAAAGTAGCTATAGCTCTCGCGGTCCTCGAGCCAGTTGCCACCACTGATGCGCTCGTAGGCAGCGCGGAACTCCTGTGTCTTACCCTTGCTGTCGATATGTCGCTCTAGACGCGCAAGCTTAAGGTCCTCGCCAAAAAAGCCCAGATGCTCAAAGAACACACGCTCGAAGGCGCGCAGCAGGGCCGTGCGTAAGGTATCGCCCTCTTTCCAATGGCCGCCCTTGCTGTCGATGTTAAACAGGATTGCCTCGGTAGGAACGTTGCAGCAGCGGCGCATCTTAGAGGCCACCATGGGATCCGAAATCTTGTCCTCGAAGTAATCGATGGCGGGCTTACCAGCGACCTCATCGTTTTGCAGCAAATACGAGAGCATCTTAAGGAAATGCGATTTACCTGAGCCAAAGAAGCCACTAATCCAAACGCCGATCTTATCGGTGGGCTCGTCAATTGCACGCTCGTAAGAGTCAAAGAAGCGAGAGAAATGGCCCCGCAGTTCGCGCGTCACCACGTACTCGTCGAGCTCTTGGCGAACCGAATCGTCGTTGGCATCTTGCACCTTAACGACGCCGTTGATGGAACGGTTGATGTCCTTGGAAAACAGGTCTTGGATGATCATCTGTCGCTCCTAAGAAATATCGAACGCGCGGTAATAGTTACTGGCGCTCTCTCTGTTAAACAACTTGAGCTGGTAGCCATCAAAGCTGCCGGGGTACATGACAACGACGGGCACGGTATCAAAATCGGCAAACATGTCGTTGAGTAGGTTATGCACGCGCAGCAGCGGAAAGACCTCGCCCACACCCGTAAGCAAGATCACATCGCCGGGCTGATGTGGCTGGGTATGCTCCAGGAGGTACTGGGCAAAGCTCTTGGAGCTGCAGGGCTTCTGGAGCTCTTTGATCTGGGCCTCCGAGCCAACCTTTGCCTCACGCCGGGGAATCGCACGAAGGATGCGACGCTGCTCGCAGATATCGAGCATCACGTCGTACAAGTTAAAGACCTCCAGATTGCATGGCAGCTTGCCGGCCTGGGCGTCTGCCATGAGCTCGTCCACGTAGGCGCGGCACTCAAACTCCAGCGAGGGGTCGTAGCAAAACGTGTAGAAGCCGATCTCGTTGCCGATACCCTTGTTGGCCAAGAAGTCCTGGTCTTGCAGACGCTCGCGCAGCACCTCGCGGCGATGGTCAAAGTCATCGTGTATGCGCTCGGCGCGGTTGCGCGGGCGAATATGCGGCTGGTTTATTGCCATGTCTACATCACCTGCCCGGTGAGTGCGGCCAGGGCGTCCATGTCTCCCAGGTCGCGGATGGCCTGCTCTACATCGGGGTCGAGCAGTAGGGGTTGGAGCGCGTCGGTACGCTGCGATGCCTTAAAACCGGCACTGCGCAGAATCTGACGCAGGGTGCCCTTAATGCGCTCCAGCGTGGCGTCCGACCATTTGACGGCCTCGGCATGCTCAACCTGAAAACGGGTGACAAACGCGTTGAGGTCAATGTCGGTAAAGGTGTAGTCGAAGCTGGCCATGCGCTCGCCGATCTCCACCTGGATGAGCTCGCGAACCATGGTGTAGCGACACATCATGGCAAATAGGTTTGCCTGGGCCGCCTGATCGGGCATGCCGTTGGCGATCAGGTCCATAATGCGCATGACCGCTTGGTCGGCAGCATCTTTGTCGATACCGCGGGCAGCGCACTGCGCCTCGTCGAGCGCTACGGCATCAAAGCGGCGCAGACACACGCGGGCGCGATCGGCGAGCATGCGCTCGGTGGGATACTGAAACAGGTTGTCGTGCTTAACGCGCGCGATGATCTCGTCGTCGCTCACGCCTTCCAGACGCAACGCGGCGACGATGCGCATCTCGGGCAGCAAAAACTGCTCGCGCGTGAGCACGCCTCCCAGCGATATTTTGTCGGTGTTATCCACAGGACACACTCCAAGGGTTCGGGCCTTTTTATTCGCATCGGGTCGATGCAAACATGCCTTTCAATCATACCGTTTAAGTACCGGGTCGTGAGGTCTAGAGAGGATAAACGAGGGGCACGCTCCCACAGACGGCAACAAATGAGAGGTGAGGCGCTTTGGCTGCGCGGCAAACGGATCGAAGTCAAATTTATTGCGCAACAAAGCCTCTGAAGCCTTGAGGTAAATATGGAGCCAAAGGCAACTGGCGCAGCGCCGCGCTGCCTCTATGCGGGAACGCGAAGATCGCATCCAGTGCGCCATCACGCGTGGCTACGATGGCCTCGTAAACGGCCGCATTCGACCCTGGAAACAAGCAAAGGCAGAGGCAG
>URFU01000095.1 GCA_900547125.1 uncultured Collinsella sp. | reverse complement strand
GGATTTTCCCCGCAAACACTCTAGTATGCTAAAGTACCCAGAAGACCGGCGGAGCTATGCCGGTCTTCTGCTCTATATGAAACACAGCATGAGGAGGCTCACCAGATGACGGCCACACCGTGGGGATTCCGGGACATATTGCCCGAGGAGGCTCAGGCGCGCGAGGAGATCGCATGTACGGTGAAGGGCTGCTTTAGGGAGCATCATTACCTGCCGGTCGAGACGCCACTGCTCGAGGACAAGGGCTCACTCGAGGAAGGCGGCCGCATCGCGGACACGCCGTTCAAGCTTTTTGATGACAACGGTCGCCTGCTGGTGGTCCGTCCCGACAACACGCTGCCGATCGTTCGCCTGGTTTCGACTCGCATGCGCGCGGCCGATCTGCCGCTGCGCCTGCGCTATGAGGCGCCGGTGGTCCGCGAGTGTCAGCGCAATGCCGGTGGCTCGCGTCAGTTTACGCAGCTGGGCTTTGAGCTTATCGGTGCGGGCGATACCACGGGCGATGTCGAGATCGTCTCGCTGGTGGCCGAGGCCGTGCGCAAGCTGGCACTGCCCGATGCGCGCATTATCGCGGGTAGCGTGCGTCCGTTTAAGGAGTTGCTCGCGGCCTGTGAGGATCGCGAACTGGCTGCCGAGGCATTGCGTTGCGTGCACGCCAACGACTTTGTGAGCCTCGATGCCCGCGTGGCGGCAAGTGCCGAGCCCGAGGCCGTCAAGGCCGCCATTAGCGAGCTGCCGCGTCTGCACGGCGGTGCCGAGGTGCTCGCCCGCGTGGACGCGCTGCTGGAGGCTGCCGGTATCGTCGCGCCGCTGACGCGCGAGCTGCGTGCCCTGGTCGAGGGCCTGGCACTCGAGGACGCCCAGGTGCTGTCCTTCGACTTCTCCATCATGAACTCTTTCGATTACTACACGGGCCTGGTCTTTAAGGCTTATGCGGGCGGACTGCCCGATCCGGTCGGTTCGGGCGGACGCTATGACTCCATCTTCACCGGCGCATTTGGCGACGGTATCGAGGTGCCGGCGGCGGGCTTCGCCTTTTCGCTCGAGCGCCTGGAGGCCGCGCGCACCTCGGCCGAGGACGCTGCTTCCGATGGTGACGATGCCGCGGGCCGTGGCGCCGAGGGTCCGCTGCGCATTGCCGTGCCCAAGGGCTCGCTCAAGGCCGACACGCTCGACGTGCTTGAGTCCGCGGGCTTGGATGTCTCTGAGCTGCGTGACCCCGGCCGTCATCTAATCGTGCGCGGCCGCGACACGCGTGCCGGCGAGGGCACGGTCGGCGATATCGAGTTTGTCATCGTGCGTCCCAGCGATGCGCCTGCCTTTGTGGGCTGCGGTGGTGCCGATTGCGGCATCTGCGGTTGGGACTCGCTCATCGAGGCGGACCTCAACCTGCTGCAGCTGGTAGACCTGGGCTATGGCCTGTGCACCTTTATCGAGGCGGAGCCCGCGTGGCGCGCCGGCCAGGCCGAGCGCAACTATGCCCGCCGTGGTTCGCTTCGTGTGGCCACCAAGTATCCGCGCATCGCGAGCGCCTGGTATGCCGAGCGTGGCGTGAATGCCGATATCGTCTCGCTGCACGGCAATATCGAGCTGGGCCCCATCGTCGGTATGACCGACCGTATCGTGGACATTACCGCCACGGGCGCCACCCTGCGCGATAACGACCTGGTTATTACTGGTCGCATTATGGACTGCACGGCGCGCTTCTTTGTCAATCCGGGTGCCGCGCGCCTGGATCCGCGCGTACGCAATCTGGCAGATCGCTTGGCAGCTGCTGTTAAGGACAAGCATTTTGCGCCCGTCGCGGGCTCGGCACAATAGCGCGAGCACGCACGGGCGCCCCAACGTACGGGCTGCGGGCCGACTGGCGCCGCCGCCCGGCCTTTCGTTTTTCGAACACAACCTCGACCGATAGGGGATACCGATATGAAGACCATCGAGCTTGCTCCCGGTGAGCGCCTCGTTACCAACCAGCTCAACCGAAAGGGCGTGCTGCCGCAAAACATCGTCGACGCCGCGCGCGATATCGTGGCCAACGTGCGTGCCAACGGCGATGCCGCGGTGCGCGACTATTGCCAGCGCTTTGACGGCGTTGAGCTGCAGAGCTTCCGTCTGCCGCAAGAGCAGATCGATGCCGCGCTCGAGGGCCTCGATCCCGCTTTTGTCGCGGCGCTCGAAAAGGCTGCACGCCAGATTCGCGAGTTCCACCAGCGCGAGGTCGAGCAGAGCTGGTTTACCACGCGCCCGGACGGCACGATGCTCGGCGTTAAGGTGACCCCGCTTGCCGCGGCTGGCATCTACGTGCCGGGCGGCCGTGCGCAGTATCCCTCCACCGTGCTTATGAACGCCATTCCCGCCAAGGTCGCCGGCGTTGAGCGCGTGGTCATGGTGACCCCGCCGCAAAAGGACGGCCTGATCAGCCCCTACACACTCGCCGCGGCAAAGCTCGGCGGCGTGGACGAGATCTATATGGTGGGCGGCGCTCAGGCCGTGGCCGCGCTGGCTTACGGCACCGAGACCATTCCGCGCGTCGACAAAATCACCGGCCCGGGCAACGCTTTTGTTGCCGCTGCCAAGCAGATTGTCTCGGGTGACGTGGGTATCGATATGGTCGCCGGTCCCTCCGAGGTCTGCGTGCTGGCCGATGCTACGGCCAAGCCCATGGTGGTCGCGGCCGACCTGATGGCCCAGGCCGAGCACGATCCGCTGGCAGCCTGCTATCTGGTGACCTGCGACGAGCGGTTTGCGCGTGAGGTCGAGGCGGGTATCGACATTCTGGTGACGCAGTCCCCGCGTGCCGAGATCACGCGCGCTTCGCTCGACAACGAAGGCACCATCGTGGTGGCCGCCGATATGGCTGCCGCCGTCGAGGCCGTGAACACCGTGGCGCCCGAGCACCTGGAGCTGCACTGCAAGGATGCGATGGGCCTGCTTGGCGGCATTCGCAACGCCGGCGCCATCTTTGTGGGCGCTTGGAGCTCCGAGCCGCTCGGCGATTACGTTGCCGGCCCCAATCACACGCTGCCGACCGGCGGCACGGCCATGTTCTCCAACCCGCTTTCGGTGGAGGAGTTCGTCAAGCGCTCGAGCGTCATTTGCTATACGCCCGAGGGCCTGCTCTCCGATGCTCCCGCTACGCAACGTTTGGCCGAGGCCGAGGGCCTGTGGGCACACGCGCTTTCCGCCGCACTGCGTCGCCGTGTGCTGGAGCAGGGCGAGGATGCCGTGAGCGCCGAGTCTCTGGCCGCGGCCGACCTGACCAAGGTCGCCTGGCCGGGCGACGCCGTGGCGACGGTTGCCGAGGGCGTTGACCTGGCGGCTGCGGGCGCGGATGGCGTTGGCGCGACTGGTAAGGAGGCCTAATATGGCCGAGCTGACGCCCCACATGAAGGAGCTCGTCCAGCCTTACCTGGCCGGTATTGAGCCCTACGATCCCAACTTTACGCCTACGCGCATCAACCTTTCGGCCAACGAGAACACCTATCCCGTGCCGACCGGCGTGCGCGAGGCGGTCGACGCTGCCCTGGCTGCCACACCGCTCAATCGCTATCCCGATCCCATGTCGAACGACCTGCGCGACGAGCTTGCTGCCTGGCATGGCGTGGCGCGCGAGAATGTCTGCGTGGGAAACGGCGGCGACGAGCTGCTCTATAACTACCTGTTGGCGTTTGGCGGCGTGGGACGGACCCTGCTCAACTGCCCGCCGTGCTTTAGCGAGTACGCGTTCTTTGCGTCGCTCTGCCAGACCGAGGTGCGTGACGTGTGGCGCGACCCCGCGACCTTTGAGCTCGACCAGACAGCCGTGCTTGCGGCAGCGCCCGAGTGCAACCTGGCAATCGTGACCTCGCCCAATAACCCCACGGGCGACGTGGCGCCGCTCGACTTTATCGCGGCGCTGTGCGATGCGTGCCCCGGCATGGTGATGGTCGACGAGGCCTACGTTGAGTTTGCCGACGATTCGTTTGGCGCGGCCACCACGGCGCAGGGGCTTATCGCCGAGCATCCCAACCTGGTGATTCTGCATACGCTGTCCAAGGCGTTTGGCGCCGCCGGCACGCGTCTGGGCTATGTGATCGCGGCGCCCGAGGTCATCGACGTGTTCGCGGCGATTCGCCAGATCTATTCGGTCAACGTGCTGAGCCAAGCCGCCGCGCTTGCCTGCGTGCGTGCCCGCGATGCGTACGCGCCCGTGGTGGCACAGGTTGCATCCGAGCGCGAGAGCGAGCTGTGCGCCCTGCGTGCAATGGCTGCCGAGGGCCTGCCCGTGGAGGCGTGGCCGAGCGCGGCGAACTTTGTGCTCGTGCGCACGCCGCATGCCACGCGCGTGCGCGAACGTCTGCGCGATGAGTATTCGATTTTGGTGCGCGACTTTAGCTATGCGCCGGGGCTTGCGGACTGTCTGCGCATTACCGTGGGTACCCCGCAGGAAAATGATGAGGTGCTGGCTGCGTTTGCCGCGCTGGTGAAGGAGGAGATGTAGATGGGCCGCTATGCCGAGGTAACCCGTAAGACGGGGGAGACCGATATTGTCGTAAAGCTCGACCTGGATGGAACCGGTGCGTGCGATATCTCGACCGGCGTGCCGTTTTTCGACCACATGCTCAACGCCTTTGGCCGCCATGGTCTGTTCGATTTGACGGTGCGCGCGGTGGGCGACGTGGAAGTCGACGCGCACCACACCGTCGAGGATACGGGCATCGTGCTGGGCGAGGCGTTTTGCCAAGCGCTGGGTGACAAGGCGGGCATTACGCGCTTTGCCGACGCGGCGATTGCCATGGACGAGACGCTCGTGATGGCCGCCGTGGATATCTCGGGCCGTGGCCAGGCCTATTGCGAGCTGCCCGTGCCGACCGAGCGCGTGGGCAGCTTTGATACCGAGCTGGCCGTCGAGTTCTTCTACGCCTTTGCGCGCGATGCCAAACTAACGCTGCACGTGCGCGAGCTGGCGGGCGGCAATTCGCACCACATTATCGAGGCCGCCTTTAAGGCCGTGGGCCGCACGATGCGCCACGCCTGCGAGCTCGATCCCCGCGTGCAGGGCATCCCCAGCACCAAGGGCTCACTGTAACCTGCCAAAAAGGGACAGGTTTATTTTGGCAGGTTTTGAAGGAGATAAGGGAGGGTCGCGTGGGCGAACCGAAGATCGTGGTGGTCGACTACCACAAGGGCAACTTGTCGAGCGTTGCGCGCGGGCTTGCGCGCGCCGGTGCCGCCGCCTGCACGTCGGACGATCCGGAGCAGATCCGCCGCGCCGACGGCCTGGTCATCCCGGGCGTGGGCGCGTTTTATGACGCGATCGCCTTTATGCGCCAGAGCGGCGAGGAGGCGGCCGTGCTCGATGCCGTTGCCGCTGGAACTCCGCTGCTCGGCATCTGCCTGGGCCTTCAGCTGTTTTTTGAGCGCGGCAACGAGGGCGTGCCAGCGGACGAGGCTGCGGACGCGGACGACAGCGCTTCCGAGCAGGCTGGTGGTCCCTGGGTCGATGGCCTGGGCATTATGCGCGGCTCGTGCACGCGCTTGGAATCGAGCCGCCTGAAGGTGCCGCACGTGGGCTGGGACCAGGTGCACATGACGCCCGCCGGTGCGGCCGATCCGCTGCTTGCCGGTTTTGCCGAGGGTGCCAACATGTACTTCACCCACAGCTATGCGGTGGCCGACGATGCCGATGCCGCCGATGTGCTGGCGCGCACGCACTATACGCGGAGTTTCCCGTGCATCGTGCGCCACGGCAACGTGTGGGGCTGCCAGTTCCATCCCGAGAAATCCTCCGCGCTGGGTCAGCGCATCCTTAAGAATTTCGTCAGCATCGTCGAGGAGGTTGGCCGATGATTCTGTTTCCCGCAATCGATTTGATCGGCGGCAAGGTCGTGCGCCTGGAGCGCGGCGACCGCAGCCGCTGCAAGGTATATTCCGACGACCCCGTGGCCGTCGCCCGCTCGTTTGCCGAGCAGGGCGCAAGCTGGGTGCACGTCGTCGACCTGTCCGCTGCCTTTGGCGAGGACGAGGACGCGTGCGCTGCCAACTCGGCGGCGATCGAGGCCATCTGCGGCGTCGACGGTCTGTCCGTAGACGTGGGCGGCGGTGTCCGCTCGCTCGCGCGCATCGACGAGTTGGCCGGCTATGGTGCGCGCCGCATTGCGCTGGGCACCGTGCTGGTGACCGAGCCGGGTTTTGCTGAGGTGGCAGCCCAAGGCTTTGGCGAGCTGCTGGTGGCTGACATTGCCGCGCGCGACGGCCAGGTTAAGGTGAACGGCTGGCGCGACGGCGCGGGTGTGGCGCTCGACGATGCCGTGGCGCAGCTTTCCGAGCTGGGCTTTAAGCATCTGGTGTATACCGACATCGCGCGCGATGGCATGCAGACGGGCATCGATGTGGCGGCGTATCGCCATGTGGCCGAGGTCGCGGGCTTTCCCGTCGTGGCTTCGGGCGGTATCTCGACACTCGACGATATCCGCGCGCTTGCCGCGGTGGGCGAGGTTGCGATTGAAGGCGCCATTACCGGCCGTGCGCTCTACGAAGGCAACTTTACGCTGGCACAGGCGCTGGCCGCCGCCCGAGGGGAGGAGTAGCCCATGCTTACCAAACGCGTAATTCCCTGCTTGGACGTCAAGGACGGCCGCGTGGTCAAGGGCGTCAACTTTGTGAGCTTGCGCGATGCGGGCGATCCGGTGGAGCTGGCGCGTGCCTACGACCGCGAGGGTGCGGACGAGGTCGTCTTCTTGGACATTACCGCCACGAGCGATAACCGCGCAACGACCATCGAGATGGCGGCGCATGCGGCCGAGGAGCTCGCCATTCCCTATACCGTGGGCGGCGGATTTCGCGACCTGGCGGGCATGCGCACCATGGTTGCTGCCGGTGCCGACAAGGTGTCGCTCAACTCGGCGGCCGTGCGCGACCCGTCGTTGATTAGCCAGGCTGCCGCGGCGTTTGGCAGCCAGGCCGTGGTCGTGGCGATCGATGCCAAGCGCGTGGGGCTGCCCGGGGAGCCGGGCGCCGATAAGTGGGAGGTCTTTACGGCGGGCGGCCGCAACGCCACGGGTATCGATGCAGTGGCGTGGGCCGAGGAAGCAGCTCGTCGCGGCGCCGGTGAGATCCTGCTCACCAGTATGGATCGCGACGGCACCAAGGCAGGCTTCGATTTGGCGCTCACCCGCGCCGTGGCGCGCGCGGTGCCGATTCCCGTCATCGCGAGCGGCGGCGTGGGTACGCTCGAGCATTTTGCCGAGGGCGTGATCGAGGGCGAGGCCGACGCCGTGCTGGCGGCGAGCGTCTTTCACTTTGGAACCTTCAGCATTCGCGAAGTCAAAGAGTATATGGCCTCTCAAGGTATTCCTGTGAGGTTGGACTTCTAATGCTGCGGCTTGCCCAGGCACCCTATCTTCCGGCTCCAACCCTCCTCGCGTACTTAAGTACGCGTCGTCGGGCTTGTCGCTCGGAATCTCGGGCACCTGGACAACCCTCGCCGACCGGCGATGTTTAAATTGGGGAATTGAAATGAGAGAAATTACTACTCCAGCGGATCTTAAATACGACGCCAAAGGATTGATTCCTTGCGTGGTTCAGCAGTATGACACCGGCGAGGTGCTCATGGTTGCCTGGATGAACGAGGAATCGGTGGGGCTGACGCTCAAGACCGGCACCACGTGGTTTTGGAGCCGCAGCCGCCAGGAGCTCTGGAACAAGGGCGCGACGAGCGGCAATATGCAAGCGGTCAAGGAGCTCTGGGCCGACTGCGATAGCGATACGCTGCTGGTCAAGGTCGACTCGCCGGGCCCGGCCTGCCATACCGGCAACCGTACCTGCTTCTTTAAGCGCGTGGAAGGGGGAGTGCGATGAAAGTCGTGACGCCGTTCGAGGTCGCCGACTGCAACACCGAGCTCCTCCGCGCGGGCGTGCCATGCCGCGTGCACCTGACTGATGCCTGCGGGGCGCAGTCGCTTTGGCTCAAGGCCGAGAAGGAAAGGCTCGATGAGGCCCATGCCGTCATCGTCGAGTTCTTTGAGAAAAAGGGCGCAAAGCCTCGGTTCGATGAGACCGGTACCTACTTTACGCTGCAGTAACGAGAGGAAATAACCATGGGAGTCAGAACAGCTAACGTGCAGCCGGGAAATATCGGTGAGACGCTGACGGGGCTGGCCGAGGTGATTCATGGCCGTCGCGACGCGTCGCCGCAGGAGAGCTATACCGCTCGTCTGCTGACCGACGTTGAGGACGAGCTGCTCAAGAAGCTCGCCGAGGAAGCGAGCGAGGTCATCATGGCCTGCAAGGATAACGACCACGATCACATTCGCTACGAGGCCGGCGACCTGATCTACCACCTGCTCGTAACGCTCGAGCGCTACGGCATCACCCTCGACGAGCTGGCCGGCGAACTCAACGCCCGCCGCCGCTAGTCATTGGGTAGTCATTGGGGACGTTCTTAAACGACTAGTCGTTTGGGACAGTCTTTGCCGACGCTGCCAAATAACATGCCCAATTACTA
>URFU01000094.1 GCA_900547125.1 uncultured Collinsella sp. | reverse complement strand
TCGTGGCTTTCGGGCATCATGTGCAGATAATCGATATCGCCCGGCTCGGCAAAATCGGCGGCATTCAAAAAGTCGCAGCCAAACTGCTCAGCCACATGCGCGTAGTACTCACCAAAATGTTCCGAGGCCTCGACAGAGCGCTCGTCAAAGTCGGTCATGTACACATCGGCGATTTGCGGCTTGATCTTGATAGGTGCCATCAGCAGAATACGCGGGCAGGGCGCGGCTTCGGTCCAGGGAAACGCGCTGACGGTGCGAATCAGCGCCATGGCACCGTCAGCGATATCGGCAGCCCCCACGCTAAAGACCGTCTTGCAGTCGTTGGTGCCCAGCATAATCACGATCGCGTCCAGCGGCTTATGGGACTCGAGCAGCATCGGCAACGCGCGGATGCCGTTGAGATTGGTGTCCAGATGGCACATGTCGTCGCGCACCGTCGTGCGGCCGTACAGGCCTTCTTAAATTACATGCCAGCCCTCGCCTAAGTCACGTTGGGCCACGCCACACCAGCGCACTTCCCGCGCATAGCGCACCGCGGTGCCATCGCGCATGCCCGCCGGATCATAGCCATAGGTATTGCTGTCGCCAAAGCACAGAACGTTTTTCATCGTAAGCCCTTCCTTTAGTAAAAAGCCGACGGGAGCAGCCCTCCCGCCGGCTCGACCTATCTGTCGGCACGTACCGATTACAGGTACTTGTGCCAATCGTCCTCGTCCTCATCGTCCTCGGCAGCAGCCTGGACCTGCTCGGCGGCGCGAGCAGCCGCAGCGCGAGCGGCAACCTGGGCATAGGACTCCTCGTTGCGCTCGGGGAAGTTTGCCAGCACGTGCTCGAACTTGGCAAAATCCTCGTCCCAGCGCGTAGAGGGCACGGCAAAGAAGGCCTGCTTGACCTTAAAGTCGCCCGACGCGAGCTCCTTACGGAAGAGCTCGGCCACGGTCTCGGCATCAAAGCCGTTGTTGTCGCAGCCCCAAGCGCCCAGCACGAGCTTCTCGCGACCCAGCTCGTCGCAGATGGCAAGCACGAAGCGGATGCGATCGCGCAGGGCGTCCAGCAGGGCATCGTCACCCACGCGATACTCCTGGCGAGCGCGCTTGGCGTTGGGCGCGGCGGCAACGATCACGTCGGCGTATGCGTGCACGTGGTTGCGGTCGAAGCGCACCGCAGGCACCACCAGCGCACGGTTGCGGTAAAGCTCGCAGTTGATGTTGCGACGACGGTTCTCGCCGTACCATTTGCGCTGCTTATCGAGCACGTTGTACAGGTACGAATCGGCACAGAGCGTGGCCTCCTGGCCCAGATAGCCCTGGATGTAGCCACCGCCCGGGTTGGTGAACGAGGCAAAGGCAAGCACGGCCATGTCACAGAACTGCGCGTAGCCTCGGCCGTTATCCAGAATGGCCTGTGTGGCAGAGGCGTCGAGCACGGTGACCTCGGGCAGGACCGGAGTGGGCTTTTCGGCGGCAGGCGCGGACTCGGTCTCCGTGGCCTCCTCGGCGGGTGCAGGCTCGGCCGCAACCTCGGTCTCGGCGGATGCAACCTCAGCGGCCTCGACCTCGGGCTCCTCGGCGGCCTCAGACTCCTCGGCAACCTGTTCCTCGGCAGCGTCGGCCGCGTGGGCCTTGGCCTTCATCGCCGCGATAAATCCGGCAGGCATGCCATCGAACTCGCGCACGCCGGCAAGCGAGCGCTCGATATCCTTGGCGCACGCTTCGGACACAGTCGCCACGTGACGCTCGGCGGCCTTGGCACGGGCCTCGCGCTTGGGATTGGGCTGCCCTGCGCGATTGGGTCTGCGGTTACGGTTCCTGTTGTCGACGTCTGCCATAAGTGGTCACCTTTCTCGGTCTCTGCCGCTATCGGCTTTTCCATCCATGATACCCCGCCGTGTACAAAAAAGACGGCCCCGAAGGACCGCCTTCCGTATCGATTTACACGTGCGGCAAGCACCGCTGCAATTTGGCACTAGTCGCGACGACCAAGGATGTTCAGGATGCGCAGGAACACGTTGATGATGTCCACGAACAGGTTGGATGCCATGAGCACGGCGTTGGGCAGTGTGGGCGGCACCGTCGTGGCCACATAGGTGTCGTAGCCAATAAAGCCAGCGAACACCACGATCACGATCAGGTCGGTGATGGACTGCGAGACACCCATAAACATCAGCACGATCTCGACCAGAATCGTGGCAAGCAGGATGCCAAAACCAATGCCGTACACACGCTGGAAGAACTTGGGGAAGGTCACGCCCAGCGCACCAAAGACAAAGGTGATGGCGGCCGTGGCGATAAAGGCAGTGTTGATGGTGGGCAGGTCGTAATTGGCAAGGCCAAACGACGCGGTCAGGCCAAAGGTACTCGCAAAGATTACGTAGCCCACAAGGGACAGACCCACAGACTGCTTGCCCGCGGCGGCCGACATCATGACCATGCCGACGATGGTCAAAATAAACGAGCCAAAGACCAGCGGCAAGGCGGCGCCGCTCATCATCATGCGGGCAAACGCCATGGTGCTCGTAAAGTAAGCACCGGCACCCATGGCGCAAAAGCCCAAAAAGATCAGGGCAGACATGGCAAGGTTGTACGCACGCGGCGACATCTCCTTGGCACGGCTTGCGCCGGTCTCAATGGGGCCGTTCTGATAACCCTGGATATCGTTCATAATATCGTCCTTTCAAAAGCGCCGCGACAGCGCCGTAGGTGACAAGATTCCTGCCATTGTACCCGAATGCCGCGCGCTCTTACCTGCGGCGCCCACTCTCGAGCGTACGGTCGAATGCCCACACCCACCAACGCATCAGATGGGCCTGCGAGCCATCCGGTCGCTCGCGCGCCTGTTCTTCCAGATACAGTTCGGTCGCATGCCCACCAAAACGAACCTTATACGTTGCCGTACGAATGCCGTGAACCGTTAGGCCAAAACCGGTGGATGAGACAATCTCGTCGATCGTAAAACAGCGACCGTCGACCCAGCAGACGGTAACCGGCACGACTTGTCCGCCCGCGAGGATGCGGGCCACGACGTCCACATACTGCTTGTGCACGCGTCGAGTTTTACCATCTGTCTGTCGATATTCCATGCCTCCTATTATCGAACGCATGTTTGCATATTGTAAAGCGAACAGACTGTGGTTTTGGGATGTTGGGGCGCGCGCACGTGTCCTCATGGCGTGCTAGCAAAAAGAACACCCGCGGTCAACAGGGCAAATATTCAGCAAATATTCAATGTTAGTGCCAAAAAATTCACTTCTCCCATCAGAACTCGGTAAAGAAACCCGCAGGAGGTGATACGATTTATCATGTTTTTGTAACGTGCCTGCAAACTTCGAGAAAGCCCATATATGGACGTAACGTTCTCAGCCTTCCTCGGCCAAATTGTGTCGAACCCAGTCCTTGCCGTCACCGTGATCCTCGCGCTCGGCGCCATCTTCGTCAATGGATGGACCGCCGCGCCCAACGCCATCGCGACCTGCGTCACTACGCGTTGCATGCCCGCCCGCGCCGCCATTCTCATGAGCGCCGCATTCAACTTCCTCGGCGTGCTCATCATGACGCACTTTAACGCGAGCGTCGCCAACACCATCTCACATATCGTCGACTTTGGCGGAAACAGCACCATGGCGCTCGCGTGCCTCTGCGCGGCGCTGTTCTCCATCGTCGTCTACGGCGCCACAGCGTCGCGTTTTGGCATCCCCACCTCGCAAAGCCACAGCCTTATCGCCGGCCTGACCGGTGCCGCTATCGCCCTCGGCGGCGCGAGCAGCGTCAACGTCCACGAGTGGATGAAGGTCATCTACGGCCTGGCACTCTCCATCGGCCTGGGCTTTGTCATGGGCTGGATCCTGTGCAAGCTCGTCTCGATTCTTTTCGCCGCCGCCAACAGGCGACGCGCCAACGTCTTCTTTAAATACGCTCAGATCGCGAGCGCTGCGGCCATGAGCTTTATGCACGGCGCGCAGGATGGACAGAAGTTCATCGGCGTGCTCTTTTTAGGCGTGGCCTTCGCCAACGGCCAGACGAGCGTTGGCGATGCCGGCATCCCCATCTGGATTATGCTGCTGTGCTCGGCCACCATGGGTATCGGCACCAGCGTGGGCGGCGAGCGCATCATCAAGTCCGTCGGCCAGAGCATGGTTAAGCTCGAGAAGTATCAGGGCTTCTCTGCCGACCTCGCAGGCGCCGCGAACCTGCTACTTGCCACCCTTACCGGCATCCCCGTATCCTCCACGCACATCAAAACCTGCGCCATTATGGGTGTCGGCGCCGTCAAGCGCCTCTCGGCCATCAACTTCGGCGTGGTCAAGGACATGATGTTCACGTGGTTCTTCACCTTCCCCGCCTGTGGACTCATCAGCTTTGTCATGGCCAAGCTGTTCATGATGTTCATCTAGTCAAACCGAACGTCCATCCGGACCGCAATACCTCGCCCACCCGTCTTCGCCTCGAAAGGACCCACTCATGGCAAAGAAACCCGATTCGTTCTACTTTGACAACTACGTCGCCTGCGCCGACCTTGCTGTCCAGGCCGCAGAGTTGCTCATCAAGATTTTTGAGAACTTTGATCCCGCACAGATCCACGACATGCTCGAGGAGATGCATGCGATTGAGCATGCGGCCGACAAGAAGCACCATGAGCTCGAGGATGCCCTGCTCACTGCCTTTATCACCCCGCTTGAGCGCGAGGATCTGGACCTGATGAGTTGCGCGCTCGACACTGTGCTTGACCGCATCGAGGGCGTCGTGCAGCGCGTCTACTTCACCAACATCCAGAGCATCCACCCCGATGCCATTGTCATCGCCCACAAGGTGACCGACGCCTGCCGCGCCATGAAGGACCTGATGGTCGAGCTGCCTAATTACCGCAAGTCCAAGACCCTGCGCGAGCTGGTCATCCAGATCAACACCATTGAGTCCGAGGCCGATGAGCTCTACATCAACGCCATGCGCAACCTGCACGTCAATGGCAAGGATCCGCTTGAGGTCATCGCTTGGCGTGACGTGTACGCCTTCTTGGAGTACTGTGCCGACTGCTGCGAGAATGTGGCTGATGTCGTGGATTCGATTGTCATGAAGAACAGTTAATTGGGGGTACGTGTCCTGGCGGCGAAGGGCCGGCACCTGTTTGCTTTCTCACTCCGGCTGCATGGCAGAGTCGTTCGAAAGTAAACAGGTGCCGGCCCTTCGCCTTACGTACCGCCATTGGAACTTTGGCTGGTACTTTGAAAGCGATGGGGCTTTTGTTGGCAGGGCCTTGGGGCCCGGTTGGGAACTTTGGGGCCGCCTTAAGCGTTTGGGTGGATGGTGCTTTGGGTACCCTTTGGTTTACTTTGGATTGATTCGTTGACTTTGGAGGGTTTGGTTATGGAGTATTTGGATCTGGCTCGGGGTCGGTATTCTTGTCGTGAGTTTGAAGATCGGGCTGTTGAGCAGGCTGTGGTGGATGCCATTGTTGAGGCTGGGCGTATTGCTCCTTCTGCTTGCAATAATCATCCAACCCGTGTGATGGTGTTGGATACGCCTGAGCTCCTGGAAAAGGCAGCTGCTTGTCAGCCTCGGTTTGCTCGTGATGGGTCCATCTTTGGCGCTCCGCTCATCTTCCTCATTTGCAGCGTTACCGACGATGCTTGGGTTCGCCCCTATGACCAGATGAACTCCAGCTCTATCGACACCTCGATTGTTTGCGATCAAATGATGATGGAGGCCGAGGAGCAGGGCTTGGGAACGTGTTGGGTATGCCATTTTAAACCCGAACTAGCCAGAGAGCGGTTCAACCTGCCCGAGGGCGTCTATCCCTATCACATGCTCGTCTGCGGCTATCCTGCCGACCACATCGCCGATCCCGAGCATCGCGATGCCCGCACCATTCCCCTCTCCGACTTCCTCCTCAAGTAGTTTTTGGCACATGCCCTAAAATCTACTTTTTACCACGCGCCCTTCGCCGAGTTCTGCCCTATCACACGCAGAGCTCGGCGTTTTGTTTCCCAACCCGTATGCAGCCACAAAAAAGGAGCCCGCAAGTGCGAGCTCCTCTTAAGGACACGAGATTGTAGCTCTGGCGCTAGTCCAGGTCGTCAGCGGCAAAGTTGTCGATCGGGGCGAAGGGGTCAGCCACGGGAACAACCGGATCAGCGACAGGCAGCGGCTCGGCGGCGGGAACGGTCACTGCAGGAGAAGCCGCAGAACCGACCGGCGTGGAGGCCATAAGGTCGGACGGGAAGGAATTCTGCGCATCGTCCATGAAGTGCTGGATGAGCTTGAGGTACTCAGCTTTGAACTCCTCACGGGAAGCCTTCAGACGGTCGATCTCCTCGAGCTCGGCCTGCTTCTCGGTCAGGGCCTGACGGATGACCTCGCGGGCCTTGGCGTCGGCTTCGTTGCGGATGCGCTCAGCGTTCTCGTTGGCATCGTTGACGATGCCCTCGGCGGTCTGCTGGGCAGCAATCAGCGCAGCGGAGATCTGGCGCTCCTGAGCGGAGAAGTCGGGTGCGGGAGCGGCCACAGGAGCGGCGGGAACGGCCTGAGCGGCAGCGTCCTGAGCCTGGGCAAGCTGGGCCTGCGTGTCGGCAAGCTGCTGCTCGGTGGCAGTCAGACGACCCTTAAGATCGACAATCTTGGCAAGCATAGCGTCAACCTCGGAGGACAGCGTCTCCAAAAAGACGTCGACCTCGGCGGGATCATAGCCGCGCTTGGCCTCAGAGAAAGTCTGAGCCTGGATGTCAGCAGGGGTAATAGCCATAACAAGTTCTCCTTTATCATCGCCTTGGCGCCGGGCGCCCGATGTAAGTTACTGAGCCAGTACTATACGAGTATACCTATAAGAAGCTGCAGAATCAGCCTCTGCACCAACTGCAACGCAATAATCGCAACGACCGGCGAAAAATCAACGCCGCCCATCGGCGGAATAAACCGACGAAACAGGTTGAGCCACGGACCGCAGACGCTATCGAGCACCGCGGCGATATCCTGCAGCAGGCCGCCCTGCTTCATGGGAATCCACGTCATAAAGCAATAGACCACAATAAGTGTGGAGTAGAAGTTGAACAGCGTGTTGACCAGCTGGACAATGGTGTAGATGTTGATGAGAATCTCCTCGTCTTGGGTTTACTTAAGGTAGCCATCGGCGCGCAGCTTCTTGAGGTCCGAATCCTTGACCTCGCAGCCGGCGGGCAGCACCATAAACACGCGATCGCCCACCTCTTTGACCGTAGCGCCCAGGCCGCAGGCAAAGCCATAACTAAAGTCCAGGACACGCTTGGCGACCTCGGTGCGAACGCCAACAAAAATCAGCGCAACGGGCTGCTTGGTGCGCACGCGGCGGACAACGGTCTCGACATCGTCATAGCTCTCAGGGCGCAGGACATAGGCAGGCAGCTGCGGCGTGGCGTTAATGATGTTGTTTGCATAGGCCGAGGCGTCGCTCGGCGCAGAAGCGGGCGCAGGTGCCGCGGCACGAGCGCGGGCGCTCTCGGCATAACTCGACGGCGTATCGTAAGCGCCGGGGCGATAGCCGCCTGCGGCACTATCCTGAGAACGCGACGGCGGATTGTACGTCGTTGCATGACGCGAGTCATCGCCGACCAGCTGGCCGGAGCGCGTATACACGGCGACCGACTCGGCCTCACCGCGGCGCGTCTGGCCCAGCAGGCCGTTACTCGGCTCGTCCTGGGTTTAGAAGCCCTCGCCCGAAGTACCGCTGTAGCCGTTGTTCTGATAGCCATCATCGTAGCCGTCATCGTAGCCGTAGTCGTCATCCTGGCCATAGCCCTGGTCGTAACCCTGCTGGCCGCCAAGGTGCATCTTATTTTTAATCTCGTCAAGGAAGCCCATGGTTGTGTCCTCTCACGGTTTAGTGCAGGCGCTCTGTAAACCAGTGCGCACTTCAGAGCCCTATTTTACTGCAAACTCCGGGCTAAATACTACCCTGCCCAGACGAATGAGCGTAGAGCCCTCCTCAAGGGCGGACTCAAAGTCCTCGCTCATGCCGCAAGAGAGCTCGGGCAAGCTCAGATCGGGATGCGCCGCCTCCAGCTCATCCCTCAGCTCTCGCAGCCCGGCAAAAGTGCGACGTGCCACATCCTTGTTCCCTCGAGGGGCCATGGTCATAAGGCCCTGCACACAAATTCCCTCAAGTTCCGCAAGCTCGCCGGCAGCACCACGAATCTCATCGGGCGAAAAGCCGCCCTTGGACTCCTCGCCGCTTACGTTAACCTCGATTAGCACCTGTTGGGGACCAGAAAGCTCGCCCGCTTCGATCTTGCGAACGGCACGGCTCGAGATCGCCTGCGCCAAATGAAGCGAACCAACCGAATGAATCAGCTCGGCCGAACCCAACACCGTGTTAATCTTGTTGGTCTGAAGGTTGCCGATCATATCAAAGCGTACCTCGGGCAGCTCCGGATGCTCCGCCAGACCTGCGAGTTTGCGGACGAGCTCTTGCGGGCGGTTCTCGGCAAAATGGCGGTATCCCCCCAGGATGGCCACGATGGTCTCATCGACGCCGACGGTCATTGACACGGCAATCACC
>URFU01000093.1 GCA_900547125.1 uncultured Collinsella sp. | reverse complement strand
GGCCGCCGACGACGGCGTCATGCCTCAGACCATCGAGGCGATCAACCACGCCAAGGCCGCCGGCGTACCCATCGTCGTCGCCGTCAACAAGATCGATAAGCCGGGCGCCAACCCCGACCGCGTGCGCCAGGAGCTCACCGAGTACGGCATCATCCCCGAGGAGTGGGGCGGACAGAACATGTTCGTCAACATCTCGGCCAAGCAGAAGATCGGTATCGACGACCTGCTCGAGACCGTGCTGCTCCAGGCCGACGTGCTCGAGCTCAAGGCCAACCCGGACACCTTTGCCTCCGGTAACGTCCTCGAGGCTAAGCTCGACAAGGGCCGCGGTTCGGTCGCTACCGTGCTGGTGACCCGCGGTACCCTGCACGTGGGCGATACGCTGGTCGCCGGCCTTACCTACGGCCGCGTCCGCGCCATGCTCGATCCCAAGGGCAACGCCGTCACCGAGGCCGGCCCCTCCGACGCCGTCGAGATTCTGGGCCTGCAGTCCGTGCCCAACGCCGGCGACGAGTTCCGCGTGTTCGAGGACGAGCGCGAGGCTCGTGCTCTGGCCGATGAGCGTTCGCTCAAGGCCCGTATCGAGGAACAGAGCCGCGTGAAGCACGTCACGCTCGAGAACCTCTTCGAGACCATCGCCGACGCCGAGGTCAAGGAGCTCAACCTGATCATCAAGGCCGACGTCCAGGGTTCCATTGAGGCCCTTCAGGACTCGCTCGACAAGATGGATCAGTCCGAGGTCCGCATCAACACGATCCATTCCGCTGTCGGTGCCATCAACGAGACCGACGTCGTTCTGGCCGACGCCTCCAACGCCATCATCATCGGCTTTGGCGTGCGTCCCGACGGCAAGGCCCGCTCCGCTGCCGAGCGCGAGGGCGTCGAGATCCGTTGCTACGACGTCATCTACAAGTGCCTCGAGGAGCTCGACGCTGCCCGCATCGGCATGCTCAAGCCCACCGAGGTCGAGGTCTCCACGGGTACCGCGACCGTCCTGGACACCTTCAAGGTGCCCAAAGTCGGTATCGCCGCCGGTGTCCGCGTCGAGGAGGGCGAGATCGCCGCGACCGATTCCGTGCGCCTGGTGCGTGACGGCATTGTGGTTTTCAACGGCAAGATCGCCTCGATGCGCCACTACAAGGACGAGGCCAAGAGCCTCAAGAGCGGTTCCGAGGGCGGCATTGGCCTGGAGAACTTCCAGGACATCAAGCCCGGCGACCAGATCGAGGGTTACCGTATCGACCAGGTTGCCCGTACCGAGTAGGGGGTAGCGCTATGAAGCAAACGCAGGCAACCCGCCGTCTGGGCGAGCAGCTTCGCGAGAAGCTTGGTTATATCCTGCTCTTTGAGGTTTCCGATCCGCGTCTCGACCTGGTCACCCTGACCGCGGTCGAGGTCGCGGTGGACCGTTCGTTCGCGCGCGTGTACGTGTCGTGCGATGCGAGCCGCTACGATGAGGTCATGGAGGCGCTCTCCAGCGCCAAGGGCCGTATTCGTAGCCTGTTGGCTCGTTCGCTCGATTGGCGCGTCACGCCCGAGCTCGATTTTCGCATCGATCACTCGACCGATGAGGCCGAGCGCATCACGCGTGCGCTGGAAAACGTTCCGGCCACGCTTGCGATCGAAAAGGACGAGGACGGCTACCCCATAGCGGATGCCGCCCAGGAGGCAGCTTTAGATGACTAATTCCGCCGATCTCGTCTCGTGCGAGTCTGCAGATATTAAACGACGCATCCTCGAGCTCATCGAGGGTGCGTCCTCCATTGCGATCTCGGGTCACACCTCTCCCGACGGCGATGCCTTGGGCTCCGTGTTGGGCCTGGGCCTTTCGCTTATGAAGGTGTTCCCCGACAAGGACATCGCCCTGCTGCTGGCAGACGACGATCCCGTTCCGCGCATCTACCGTTTTATGGAGGGCGCCGATCTGCTGGTGCCGGCATCTGCCTACACTGGCAACCCGGACCTGTTCATCTCGGTGGACGTGCCGGTCGTCGAGCGCCTCAATAATTCTGCCGAGGTGCTGCGTCGTTCGGCCCACGTGGCGTGCTTTGACCATCACCCGGCGCGCGAGGAGTTTGCCGAGGTCAGCCTTAGGTGTGTCAATGCCGCTGCTTGCGCCATGATTATCGATCGCTTTTTGGCCGATTGCGGCATTACCGCAAGCGATAGTATCGCTACCTGCCTGCTGTGCGGCCTGGTCACCGACACCGGTCGTTTTCAGTATCAGAACGCCGATGCCTCAGCGTTTCATGCCGCCTCGCGTCTGGTGGCGCACGGTGCCGATCCGGCACGCGTCGCGCTCGAGGTCTATCAGAGCATGCGTGTCGAGTTCTTGCACCTCAAGTCCATCGTCATGGGTCGCATCAAGACGGTCGCGCACGGGCGCGTGGCGTATAGCTATGCGTACGAAAATGACCTTAAGGAATGCGGCGTCACCTCTGATGAGTGCGACGGCCTGGTCGATGTGGTGCGCTCGGTGATGGGCGTCGAGGTTTGCCTGTTCCTTAAGGGCATCGAGGGCGATACCAAGGTGCGCGGCAACCTGCGCTCCAAGGGCGAACTTGATGTTTCCGAGATTGCGGCCAACTTTGGCGGAGGTGGGCACCACGCTGCCGCCGGCTTTACCAACGCCGGAACGATTTCCGAGACGCTCACCGCGGCACTTCCCATGCTGGCCGAGCTGGTAGGGGAGGATCCCGCTTCGGTGACCGTCGAGCTCTAACTTTTTGGATGGTACATGGCTCGTCGTACACCTTCTCAACTTAATATGCTGCTCGCCGTCGATAAGCCGGTGGGCTGCACGTCCCATGACGTGGTTTCGCAATGCCGACGCGCCCTCCATGAACGGCGCGTCGGTCATGCCGGAACGCTCGACCCCATGGCATCGGGTGTCATGGTGATTGGCGTGGGGCAGGCAACGCGTCTGCTGGGCTTGCTCACGCTCGATACCAAAAGTTACGTCGCCGACATTTCGTTTGGCGTCGAGACCAATACCGATGATGCGGAGGGCGAGGCCGTCCGCACGGTGCCCATTGCCGTCGACCTACGCGACCCAGCCTATGCTCGCGAGCGCCTGTCCGCCATGCTGGGCCCGCAGATGCAGGTGCCTCCGGCGTTTTCGGCCATTTCGGTCAACGGCGTGCGCGCCTATAAGGCTGCGCGCGAAGGCAACGCCGTTGAGTTGCCCCCACGTCCGGTCAAGGTATATTCCGCCGACCTGATTGCCGTGAGCGGTGAGGACGACGTTTGCGTTTGGACCGTGGCGTTTTCGGTGAGTAAGGGCACCTATATCCGTGCGCTCGCTCGCGATCTGGGTCGTGCCTGCGACAGTGCGGCACATATTTCCGCACTGCGCCGTACGGCCTCCGGTGTCGTTTCCATCGGCGCTTGCCATGCGGTCGAGGAGCTTTCTGCCGAGTCCGCTGCCGGTTTTGCCCTGGATCCCATTGCGGCGCTGGGCGCCACGCGCGTCGACTTGCCGGGCGATCTTGCCGACGATCTGCTGTGCGGACGTCGTATTCCTATCGAGCGCGCGCTTGCGGGCTTCGATGTGTCGAAGGCTCCGTTTGCGCTGGTGCTCGATGGCGGGCTCAAGGCGCTCGCCCGTATCGAGGGCGGTCGCTTTGTTATGGAGCATGTCTTTCCGCAGGCGATCGGCGGTGTTCGATGATGCTGGCCTCCCGCGAGCTCGCACGTATCTTTTTCGCGGGTGAGTCGAATGAGGCCCGCATCGTCGCCGCCGATGCATTTGATGATTGCGCATGCCTGGGCGCCGCGTCGATTGCCATCGGCGTGTTCGATGGCGTGCATCGGGGGCATCGCAAACTGATCGACGCAGTCGTTCGCGATGCGCGTGACCATGACTGCAAGGCGGTCGTGGTCACCTTCGATCCCGACCCGGACGTAGTGGTGAGCCCTTCGCCCGCTCAAAAACTGATGACGACGGCCGACCGCCTGCATGCCCTGGCTCTCACCGGGGTCGATGCGGTCGTAGCCATTCCCTTTACGCCTGCGGTTGCGGCACTCGACCACGTGGGCTTTCTTGAGCTGCTGTCGCGCGTCGTCGATATCCGCTCGATTCGCGTGGGTAGCGACTTTAGGTTGGGCCGCGGCGGCGCCTCGGGCGTTGCCGAGATGCAGACATGGGGTGCCGAGCGTGGCGTTGACGTCTTTGGCCACGAGCTGCTGTGCGTCGATGGGCAGACGATCTGCGCCACCCGTATTCGTCAGGAGCTCCGCCAGGGTCATGTTGAGCTTGCCGCCGAGCTGCTCGGCCGCCCGTACATGTTGCGAGGTATTGTTGCCGGCGGTCGTCATCAGGGTTCCGACATGGGTTTTCCCACGGCAAACATCCAGGTGCCCGGGGGCATTCAGGTGCCTGCCGATGGCGTTTACGAGGGCCTGGTGCTGGTCGACGATACCGTATGGCCCGCCGCCGTCAACGTGGGCCTGCCGCCGACGTATGCCGATGATGCCGCCTCGGCGCATCTCGAGGCCAACTTGATCGGGTATGCGGGCGACCTGTACGGCGCCTCGGTGTCGCTGGCGTTTACGCGTTGGCTGCGCCCGTCGCGCGTGTTCGATTCGCTGGACGAGCTTATCGCGACCGTCGAGGGTAATATTGACGATATCCGTCATCATTTGGGCGAGCAGGGGGTGAGCATCCGTGATTAGCGATGAGGAAAAAGACCAGGTACGCGCTGCGTCCGATCTGGTTGCCATCGTGCAGGAAACGGTTGAGCTCAAGCCCCGCGGCCATGAGTTTTGGGGCTGCTGCCCCTTCCATGGCGAAAAGACCCCGTCGTTTCACATTATCCCCGCCACGCAGGTGTGGCACTGCTTTGGCTGTGGCGAGGGCGGCGACGTCTTCACCTACATCATGAAGCGCGAGAACCTGAGCTTCCCCGAGTCGATTCGCTACCTGGCCGACCGTGCCGGTATTGAGCTGCACGATACCGGTGCTTATCGCGAGCGCGGCACCAAGCGCGCCCGCATCTATGACCTGTGCGCCGAGACCGCCCAGTTCTATCACACCATGCTTATGCGCGGTAAGGACAGCCGTCCGCGCGAGTATTTCGCCAGCCGCGGTATGGGCGGCGACGTCTGCCGCCGCTACTGCCTGGGCTTTGCGCCGGGTCGCAACGCGCTGGTGTCGCATCTGTCGCAGGCGGGCTTTACCCCGCAGGAGATGATTGACGCCAACGTGGCCGTGAGCCGTGGGCGCGGGCAACTTGCCGATCGTTTTTACGACCGTGTGATGTTTCCCATCTTTGACGAGCAGGGTCATAACATCGCTTTTGGCGGGCGCATCATGGGCGACGGCCAGCCTAAGTACCTCAACACCGCCGAGACGAGCGTGTTCCATAAAAAGCGAAACCTCTACGGCTTTAACTGGGCTAAGGAGTTTATCGTCGCGCAGGATACCGCCATCGTGGTTGAGGGATATACCGACTGCATCGCCTGCTGGGAGGCGGGGATTAAAAACGTCGTCGCCACGCTGGGTACGGCGCTGACGGAACATCATGTAAAGACGCTCACCCGTTTTGCCAAGCGCATCGTGTATATGTTCGACGGCGACGCCGCCGGCCAAAAGGCCGCACGCCGCGCGATTCAGTTTATCGAGCAGGATTCGATGGACCTGCGCTGCGTGGTGCTTCCCGACGGCAACGACCCCATGGAGTTCATCACGGCGCATGGCGGCGAGGCACTGCAGGCACGTATCGACGCCGCCGAACCCCTCATGGACTTTGTGTACCGCTCACTGCAGGAGTCGAGCGACATTACCACGCCGGGCGGTCGTGCCAAAGCGCTTGAGGATGCGCTGACGCTCATCTATCCGCTGCGCGATAGCTACATGATCGATACGTACTTTATCCAGATTGCCGACTTGTTGGGTTTGGACTTGGAGACGGTGCGCTCAAGCTCGGGACGCGTGTTTCGCGATGTTGCCAAGCGCGAGGATGCCGAGCGTCGTCGCGAGCAGAACTACGAGCGCCAGCGGGCGCAGGCCGAGCGTGCAGGCGGCGCAGGCGGTCGGGCGCCTGGTTCGCGGGAGGCGTCTCGCGGCGCCTGGGCGTCGGGGGCGACACCGGCGGTGTCCACACCGGTCGAGGAAGAACCGTACGACTATGTGCCGCTCGAGGCTTACGGGGCCGCGCCGGTCGAGGTCGTCGACGATATGCCGCCGATCGATGTGCCGGTTGGCATGGATGGCGCGGCGCCGGTTGCCGATGCAACGGACGCGTCTGTGGCGCCGACGATGCCGATCGTGCTGACCGACCTGGAGCGAAAGTCTTTAGCGGGGGAGCGCGAGCTGCTGACGATGCTCACGAGCTACCCCGACCTGTTCCGCTCGTATGCCGACCGCATCTGCTCTATCGAGTGGGTGGATCCGCGCCACGAGTCCATCGCGTGGGCCGTGCTCGCGACGCCGCCGGGCACCGACCCCACGGCGTGCATGGATGCGGCGCGCGCGGTGTGTCCCGAGGCAGCGTCGCTTGTCAGCGCCGGACGCATTTCGTCGACGAGTAAGCACCCCACCGAGACGAACATCGTGTTTATGCTCGATACCCTCGAGCTCTATACCATCAAACGCCGTATGCGCGCCGCACAGGCCAAGCTACGTCAGGACCGGTCGCTCGACGACGAGGCGCGCCGTGTGCTGACGATGCAAGCGATGCAAGATTCTCAGCGCCAGCGCGAGCTCCAAAAGTCGATCGGCGGCGTGGCGGATCCGTTCCGTTTGATCGGTTTGGAGACAGCGGGCGCCGACCAGGCCTAGATGTTGTGGTCAACCAGCGTATTCGCGCCTATATCCAGTCTGAATTTTGGGTATATACGTCAATGTGTGTGCTAAAGTAATGAGTCCTGTGGACTATGAAGGGAGAATCTTTGCCAAAAAAGAGTGAGAGCACGGGTACTGGGCTGGAATCCTACGTTGCAAAGCTCATGGGCAACGGCTCAAACAGGACTTCGGTAACCGAGGACGAGATTCAGGTCGCCCTGAAGGATATCGATGTGTCTGACGAGCAGCTCAACGCGGTGTATTCCGCGCTGCGCAACAGCGGCATCCAGATTATCTCCGCGAGCGGTAACGACGACGCCCCCATGGGCGTCGACGATGACGATAACAATAGCGATAGCGACGATTTCGATGACGACGAGCACGATTCCGGCTCGCTCGACGATCACGAGCTTAAGATGGCCCGGCAGGCCGACGCCGAGATGGGTTCTTCCAAGAACAAGAAGAAGCGTACCGTGCGCACGTCCCGTTCGCGCTCGCGCGTGCGCGGCATCGATGCCTCCACGGTGATGCTGACCGGCGACCCGGTTCGTATGTACCTTAAGGAGATCGGCAAGGTCGACCTGCTGACCGCTTCCGAAGAGGTCGATCTGGCTATGAAGATCGAGGCCGGTCTCGAGGCTACCGAGAAGCTCGAGGCGGCCGAGGCGGGCGAGATCGAGCTTACCCGCGCCGAGATGCGTCGCCTGACCCGTATCGAGAACGTGGGTCTCGAGGCCAAGCAGGCGCTCATCAGCGCCAACCTGCGTCTGGTCGTCTCCATCGCCAAGCGCTATGTCGGTCGCGGCATGCTGTTCCTGGACCTGATCCAGGAGGGCAACCTCGGTCTGATCCGCGCCGTCGAGAAGTTCGACTACCAGAAGGGCTTTAAGTTCTCCACCTACGCCACATGGTGGATCCGTCAGGCCATCACGCGTGCTATCGCCGACCAGGCCCGTACCATCCGTATTCCCGTGCACATGGTCGAGACCATCAACAAGCTCGTCCGCGTGCAGCGCCAGCTTCTCCAGGACCTGGGTCGCGACCCGACCCCCGAGGAGATCGGTGCCGAGATGGACATGAGCGCCGACCGCGTCCGCGAGATTCAGAAGATTTCGCAGGAGCCCGTGTCGCTCGAGACCCCCATCGGCGAGGAAGAGGATTCCCAGCTGGGCGACTTTATCGAGGACTCCCAGGCTATCGTTCCGCCCGATGCCGCCAGCTTCTCCATGCTGCAGGAGCAGCTCACCCAGGTGCTCGACTCGCTTGCCGATCGTGAGCGCAAGGTTATCGAGCTGCGATTTGGCCTTGTCGACGGACATCCCCGCACGCTCGAGGAAGTCGGTCGCGAGTTTGGCGTCACGCGTGAGCGCATCCGCCAGATCGAGTCCAAGACCCTGGCCAAGCTCCGTCATCCCAGCCGCTCCAGTAAGCTGAAGGACTACATCGAAAGCTAGTCAAGCAAGAAGCGCCCTCAAGCACATCCGCTTGGGGGCGCTTTTATGTAGTCATTGGGTAGTCATTGGGGATGTCCCCAATGACTAGGTCGGAAAAATTCTCAAAAAAGTTCTTGCCCTTCGCCCGATCGTCCGTATAATAAACTTCGTTGCTTGAGAGCACGCACCTATTCCTCGGTAGCTCAATGGTAGAGCACGCGGCTGTTAACCGCGCTGTTGTAGGTTCGAGTCCTACCCGGGGAGCCAGGTTGTAAAACCCGTCGCTTATGCGGCGGGTTTTTTCATGCCGCGATCGCCTGGCGCGAACGTTGCCATATCAACATTTCGTGTCGAGGATGTAATCCCGCGACCCACCACCTCAACATGGCGCGCTCGTTGTAGAATAATGCAATG
>URFU01000092.1 GCA_900547125.1 uncultured Collinsella sp. | reverse complement strand
TCCCTGCAGTGGGTGCTGGATTACGGCAAGGTCCTGCAACGGGGGTTTTGCGGCATCTATCAGGAGGCCGCCCGGCGTCTGGATGCCCTGGACATCAACGACCCGTCCAACAACTGGGACAAGGCACCTTTTTACCGGGCGGTGATGATCCTTTGCGAAGGCATACGGAGTTTTGCCTGCCGCTATGCCGCGCTTGCCCGGCAGCAGGCGGCGGCCTGTGGCGATGCCGTGCGCCGTGAAGAGCTGGAGCGCATCGCGGCCATTTGCGAGCATGTGCCCTGGCAGCCCGCCCGTACGTTCCACGAGGCCTTGCAGGCCCAATGGTTCACCCAGCTGGTGTCGCGCCTGGAACAGCTGCACGGCGGCATCATCAGCAACGGCCGCATGGATCAGTACCTGTATCCTTTTTACAAGAAGGACAGGGAGGAGGGCCGCCTGGACGACGCCAACGCCATGCTGGGCAAGCCCTACGCCATTGATTGGGCTGTGACCCACGGCAAGGGCATTGGCAGCGGCAAGCTGGGCACGCCTACCATCAATCAGAACTATCCGGCCGAGGCTCTGCAGCCCTGCACCGGCGTGTACCTGACACGGATTCTACTGGACGGGCAGTGGCGGCCCGCCGCCACCGGCATCGGCCGCCGCCCCACCGTGGACAGCAGCGCCGACGAAGGCACATGACCAGCCAACAGCTCGGAGAAGCACCACGAAAGCGCGCTATCGCCCGGGGTTCCCGCGGCATCCCACAGCTCGCTCACACTCGAGGCAAACAACGCCAAACCGAGCGGGATCATGATGATACTCGCAAAGCGCACGATGGCGTTAAGCGCGTTCATGATCTCGGAATTGACCTTTTTGACGTACTTGGCCTCGTTATTGATTTTGGCCACGTAGTTGTCGGCGCCGACATGGATCACGCGGGCGCGCAGCAGGCCCGAGTCGATAAAGCTGCCGCTCATGAGCTCGGAACCGGGCTGTTTCTTAATAAGGTCGCTCTCGCCCGTCAGCAGGCTCTCGTTCACGAGCGCCTCGCCCGAAACCACCACGGCGTCAGCGGGAATCTGATCGCCGCGCCCCAGGCGGATGATGTCGTCGAGCACGATCTGGTCCAGGTCGAGCTCCACCTCGGCGCCGTCGCGCACTGCGATGGCCTTCTTGGAGGTCAGCAGCGTGAGCTTATCGAGCATCTTCTTGGACCGCATGGATTGAATGACGCCAATAGCGGTATTGAGAAAAACCACAAACAGGAACGTCAGGTTCTTAAACGAACCGGTCAAAATGACCAGGAACGCCAAGATCACGTTGATCAAATTGAACAGCGTGCAGAGGTTCTCGATGATGAGCTCTTTGACCGATTTGGTCTTGAGCTCCATGTTGCGGTTGATTTTACCGGCGGCGATGCGCTCCTCGACCTCGGCGGTTGAGAGTCCGCGCTCGATATCCGTTGCTGCCATACCACGTCCCATCACGTCGCGTCGGTATAAGAAAAACCGCCCGGACCATGCGAGGTTCGGACGGTCTTACGTTCGATGGTGCCCCATGTTGGATTCGAACCAACGGCCTTCTGCTCCGGAGGCAGACGCTCTAATCCCCTGAGCTAATAGGGCCAACGTTTGGCATTATACCCAAGTGCACCACGGGCTATCAAAATAAAAGAAAAAGCTTTGCAATTACGTGGGAGACGCGGCGCAACGGCCCACTTTAGAAGGCAAAAGCGAGTCAGATAGTATAAACTCTCATGCACCATATATACACGGCTCGCATTGCGGGCCGTTTTTGCAAAAGTTATCCATCGAGGTGAGAGGCACACCATGATTGCAATTTTAAAGCAGAGCGCCAGCGACGAGGCCGTCGGCCATATCGTCAGCTGGATTGAGAAAAAAGGCCTGAAGACCGATGTCTCGCGCGGCGAGAACGAGACCATCATCGGCCTGGTGGGCGATACGACCAAGATCGACCCGTTCCTGCTCGAGTCCATGGATGTCGTCGAGCGCGTGCAGCGCGTCTCCGAGCCGTTCAAGCGCGCCAACCGCAAGTTCCACCCCGAGGACTCCGTCATCGACTGCGGCCACGGCGTCAAGATCGGCGGCGACCAGTTCCAAGTCATCGCCGGCCCCTGCTCCGTCGAGGGCGAGACCCTCATTCGCATCGCACGCCGCGTAAAGGCCGCCGGCGCCACGATGCTACGCGGCGGTGCCTACAAGCCCCGCACCTCCCCCTACGCCTACCAGGGTATGGGCCCCGCCGGCCTCGACCTGCTGTGCGAGGCGTCTGCCGAGCTCGACATGCCGATCGTCACCGAGATCATGGACCCGCGCGACGTGCAGGTCTTCTTGGACAAGAAGATTGACGTCATGCAGATCGGCGCCCGCAACGCCCAGAACTTCCCCCTGCTCAAGGAGGTCGGCAAGACCAAGACCCCGATCCTGCTCAAGCGCGGCATGTCCGGCACGATCGACGAGCTGCTTATGGCCGCCGAGTACATCATGAGCGAGGGCAACGACAACGTCATCCTGTGCGAGCGCGGTATCCGCACCTTCGAGACCCGTACCCGCAATACCTTCGACCTCAACGCCGTGCCGGTGCTGCACCACCTGTCGCACCTGCCCGTCGTCGCCGACCCCAGCCACGCCACCGGCTACACCCGCTACGTTGAGCCCATGGCGCTCGCCGCGACCGCCTGCGGTGCCAACGGCCTGGAGATCGAGGTCCACGACGAGCCGAGCCGCGCCTGGTCCGACGGCGCCCAGGCCCTCACCCCCGATCAATTCGACGACACCATGCGCCGCATCCGAGCCATCCGCGAGGTTGTCTGCCAAGAGACCATGGAGTAACCCATGGGTACGGTGAGAAACGCGCGCGTTAACCAGGGCGGCCCCAAGTGCGCCGGTATCGTCGGCCTGGGCCTCATCGGCGGTAGCTTTGCCCGCGGCTATGCACAGGCGGGCGTCCGCGTGCTGGCCTGGGACCCCGATGACGATGTCATGACGGCCGCCAGCATGGGCACTGTCGCCGGAGAGCTCAACGACAAGACACTCGGCGAATGCGACATCATCGTCCTGGCCTGCTACCCCGAGGCCTGCATCGAGTGGCTCGAGGCGCATGCACAGGCACTCGCCGACGCCACCGACACCGACGCCATCATGGGTCCTGTGGTGATCGACACCGTGGGCGTCAAGGGCATTGTGTGTGAGCGGGCCTTTGAGCTTGCCCGCGAGCACGGCTTTTACTTTGTGGGCGCGCACCCCATGGCGGGCACGCAGTACTCGGGCTATGCGCACTCCCGCGCCGACCTGTTCCAGGGCGCGCCGCTCGTGCTCGTGCCGCCTGCAGTGGACGATGCGCTCAAGCTGGAGCTTTTGGGCCAGGTGCGCGAGATGGTGCGCCCCTTGGGCTTTGGCAAGTTCAGCGTGACCAGCGCCGCCGAGCACGACCGCGTCATCGCCTTCACGAGCCAGCTTGCGCACGTGGTATCCAACGCCTACGTAAAGAGTCCGACCGCCCAGGTCCACCACGGCTTTTCGGCCGGTAGCTACCGCGATCTCACCCGCGTGGCGCACCTCAACCCGCAAATGTGGTCCGAGCTCATGATCGACGACGCCAACGCGCTCGCCTTCGAGATCGACCATCTGATCGAGTCGCTTGGCGCCTACAGCCGCGCCCTTAAGGACCGCGACCAGCGCTATCTGGAGAATCTCCTTGCCGAGGGCGACCGCATTAAGCGCGCGCTCGACGACGAGGCCTCCCACTAGACCACCTATCACGCCAGGTCGAAAGGACCGAAGCTTATGGCGATTACCATCGATATCGACACCGCACGCCCCTACCAGGTGCATGTAGGCACGTTTTTGCTGGAGCAGGCGGGACCGCTCGTGCGCGCCACTGCCGGCGGCACCAAGGCCGTCATCGTGACGGACACCAACGTGGGCCCGCTCTACCAGATGCCAGTTAAGCAGAGTCTGGAGGCATCAGGCTACGAGGTGAGCATCTGCACCTTCGAGGCCGGCGAGGCCCATAAGCGCGCCGAAACCTATGTTGCCATTTTGGAGTTTGTGGCCGAGCACGAGCTTTCGCGCTCCGACGTGATCGTGGCGCTCGGCGGCGGCGTCGTGGGCGACGTGGCCGGCTTTGTGGCCGCCACCTACATGCGTGGCTGCAAGTTTGTGCAGATCCCCACGAGCCTGCTCGCCATGGTGGACTCGTCGGTGGGCGGCAAGACGGCCATCGACCTGGCCGCCGGCAAGAACTTGGCCGGCGCCTTTTGGCAGCCGAGCGTGGTTATCGCCGACGTGGGATGCCTTGCCACCCTCACGCCCGAGCAGTTCGCCGACGGCTGCGGCGAGGTCGTCAAGCACGCCGTGATCGCCGACCCGGAGCTTTTCGCCGAGCTGGAGAAGACCCCGCTCACGCTGGAGCTGCTCAACCGCGATGTGGCCCGCGTAGCACTCATCATCGCCCGCAATATCGACATCTAGCGCGCCGTTGTCGTCGCCGACGAGCGCGAAACCAACCAGCGCAAGCTCCTCAACTTTGGACACAGCGCCGGACATGCCGTCGAGGCCTGCGAGAACTTTGAGCTGGGGCACGGCAACTGCGTTTCGATCGGCATGGGCATCATCACGCGCGCCGCGGCCTTGCACGGCATTTGCGACGCCGAACTTCCCGCTCGCATCGAGGAGCTCTGCGCGCGCCACGGCCTCAAGACCCGCTGCAGGCTTTCGGCCGACGCCGTCTTTGCCGAGGCACTCCACGACAAAAAGCGCGCCGGTGACACTATCGACCTGGTAATTCCGCACGACATTGGCCGTTGCAGCATCGACCGCACGCCGCTTTCCACTTTCCACGAACTCATTGCCGAGGGCCTCGGCCAGAAGGGAGACGCATCCGCATGCTAGCCCGCATCACCCCGTCCCCGCTCAAGGGCACCGTTCCCGCCATCGCGTCCAAGTCGATGGCGCATCGCCTGATCATCTGCGCTGCGCTTGCCAACGGCGAGACGCACGTCACCTGCAACACCACCTGCGCCGATATCGAGGCCACGGTGCGCTGTCTCACGGCCCTGGGCGCTCGCATCGAGACCGTCGAGGACGGCTTCCAGGTCCACCCCACCATGAAGAGTGTTGAGTTTGGCCTGCTCAAGGCCCTTGCCGGCGGCACGCTTGACTGCGGCGAAAGCGGCTCCACGCTGCGCTTTATGCTGCCCGTCGCCTGCGCGCTGGGTGCGAATGCCACCTTCGTGGGCCAGGGCCGCCTGGGCGCCCGCCCGCTCTCCCCGCTCTCGGACGAGATCATCGCCGCCGGTTGCGACCTGCAGGGCCTGGGCGGTTTTCCGCTCAAGACGAGCGGCCGCATGCGCCCGGGCACCTTTGTGCTGCCGGGCAACGTGAGCTCGCAGTATATCTCCGGCCTGCTGCTGGCAGCCCCGCTGCTGGCCCAGCCCTCCTGCGTGCAGGTAACCGGCCTCATCGAGAGCCGCCCCTACATCAACCTGACCATCCAGGCCATGAAGGCCTTTGGCGTCGAGGTCAACGTCGAGCGTATTCCGGCCAAGGACGGCCAGCCCGAGGTCACGAACTTCCGCGTGAGCAGTGGCTCGTATCGCACGCCCGGCAGCGTGGCCGTCGAGGGCGACTGGTCCCCCGCTGCCAATAGGCAGAGTGCCGGCGCCAACGGCAACGCCCACAACACAGAACAGAGTGAGACCAAGAGCTCCACACAGGGCGCCCCCAACCTGCAAGCCGCGCTATCGCGCTTTGGCGCCCGCATCGTGCGCTCCACCAACGCCGCCACCGTGCAGTCCGACAAGCTCGCCGGCTTTGAGATGAGCGCCCACGACATTCCCGACCTGGTACCCGTTATCTCGGCCGTGGCCTCGCTGGCTCAGGGCCGCACGTTCATCCGTGACTGTGCGCGCCTGCGCATCAAGGAATCTGACCGTCTGGTCACCACCACCCGCGAGCTCACCGCGCTGGGCGCACAGGTGCGCATTGCCGGCGATGACCTCATCATCAAGGGTGTCGATGCCTTTATCGGCGGTGAGGTCGATTCGCACAACGACCACCGCATCGCCATGATGGCCGCCATCGCCGCGAGCCGCGCCACCGGCGAGGTCGTGATCCACGGCGCCGAGGCCGTCAACAAGTCCTATCCCGATTTCTTCGACCACTACCGCCTACTGGGCGGCAAGGTCACGCTCGAGGAGGAATAGCATGTCCTCGACCTTTGGCAACGTCTTACACTTAAGCATCTTCGGACAGTCGCACTCCCCCGCCATCGGCTGCTCGCTCGATGGCATTCCGGCGGGCATCGCCGTGGACCAGGAGCAGCTACAGTCCTTCCTCGACCGTCGAGCCCCCGGTCGCGACGAGACCGCGACCAAACGACGCGAGGCCGACGCCGCGCATATCATCGCCGGTGTAGTCGATGGACATACCACCGGCGCGCCCATCGCCGCGATTATCGAGAACACCAACACGCGCTCCAAGGATTACTCCGAGCTGCGCCGCAAGCCCCGTCCCGGGCACGCAGACTTTCCGGCGCGCGTGAAGTATCACAACATGCACGATGTCGCTGGTGGCGGGCATTTCTCCGGCCGCCTAACGGCACCCTTATGCATCGCCGGCGGCATTGCGCTGCAGGCACTCGAGGCCCGCGGCATTCAGGTCATGGCGCACGTCGCGCAGATCGGCGGCATCTCCGACCTGCCGATGGACGATATGGTCTATCGCGAGGCCGACCGCAAGGCAATTCTTACGAACGACTTGCCCTGCATTGACGCCGCCGCTGCCGGTCGCATGCGCGAGGAGATTCTGGCCGCGCGCGACGAGCTCGACAGCATCGGTGGCATCGTGGAGTGCGGCATCTACGGACTGCCTACGGGCATCGGAGACCCCATGTTCGACGGCATCGAGAACCGCATCGCGCAAATCGCATTTGGCATTCCCGCCGTAAAGGGTGTGGAGTTTGGCATGGGCTTTGCCGTGGCCGCCATGCGCGGCAGCGAGAACAACGATCCGTATCGCATCGATGCAGAGTCGGGCGAGATCGAGGTTGAATCCAACAACGCCGGCGGCATCCTGGGCGGTATTTCGACCGGCGCGCCCGTCATGTGGCGCATGGCCGTAAAGCCGACGCCCTCAATTGGCCGCGAGCAGCAGACCGTAGACATGGACGCCATGGAAAATGCCGAGCTCTCGGTCCACGGCCGCCACGATCCCTGCATCGTCCCGCGCGCCGTCCCCGTAGCCGAAGCAGCCGCCGCCCTCGCCATCTGGGACGCCCTCCTCGAGGACGCAGGCCAGCTCTAAAAATCTCCGGGGGCCAACTCCGGCCCCCCACGCCCACCCAGTGATTTTTCTGGGACGGGGATTAAAAAATCATTAGGTACGCAATGATTTTTTAATCTCCGTCCCAGAAAAATCACCGACACGTGAAAGGGGTCCCTATGGACCTTGCTGACATCCGCCAGGCCATCGATGGCATCGACACCACGCTCCTCAACAGCTTTGTCGAGCGCATGGACATTGCCACCGAGGTCGCCAAATCAAAGATCGAGATGGGCAAGGCCGTCTTTGACCCCGCCCGCGAGCGCTCCAAGCTCAACAACCTCGCCAGCCGCGCGCCCGAGCGCTACGAGGCACAGACCATCGCCCTGTTTCGTCTCCTCATGAGCATGAGCAAGGCCGAGCAGCAGCGCTACATCAACGAGCTCAAGGGCATCACCGTCTCGCAAAAGGCCCACGCCACGGCCGTAGCCTTCGACACGCCCTTCCCCCAGACTGCCAGCGTCGCCTGCCAGGGCGTGGAAGGTGCCTATAGCCAGATCGCCGCGTGCAAACTCTTCGACGTGCCCGACATCGCGTTTTTCGAGACCTTCGAAGGCGTTATGCGCGCTGTGCGTGACGGCTTCTGCGAGTTTGGCGTGCTGCCCATCGAGAACTCCACAGCCGGATCGGTCAACGCCGTCTACGACCTGCTCGCCCAGTTCGACTTCCACATCGTGCGCTCGCTTCGCCTCAAGATCGACCACAACTTGCTCGTCAAGCCCGGCACCAAGCTCGCGGACATACGCGAGGTCTACAGCCACGGCCAGGCCATCGCGCAGTGCGCCAGCTTTATCGAGGCGCACGACCTGCACGCCACCAAGTACCCAAACACGGCCATGTCGGCCGAGATGGTCGCCAACTCCGAGCGCACCGACGTCGCCGCCATCGCCTCGCGCAGCTGCGCGGCACTCTATGGCCTGGAGATGCTGGAGCCCAACATCCAGGACTCGGACAACAACTACACGCGCTTTGTCGTCATCAGCCGCGAGCCGCGCGTCTACCCCGGCGCCAACCGCACCTCGCTCATGATCACCACGGCCAACGAGCCGGGCGCGCTCTATCGCGTACTCGAGCGCTTCTACGCGCTCAATATCAACCTCATCAAGCTCGAGAGCCGCCCCATCCCCGGCCGCGACTTTGAGTTTATGTTCTACTTTGATCTGGACTGCCCCTTTGGCAGCAAGGCCCTCGACGACCTGCTCGATTCCATCGACGACGTGTGCGAGAACTTCACCTACTTTGGCAGCTACACGGAGGTACTCTAGATGATCGATTCCGCTGCAACCCGTCCCTACGGCGTGCTGGGCCGCGTGCTGGGCCACAGCTAC
>URFU01000091.1 GCA_900547125.1 uncultured Collinsella sp. | reverse complement strand
GGTCTTGCGGGTACACCGGCTTAGGATTACCGCTTGTCCCGCACTAACTGGTGCCCACTTATTGGGCCCCCCGTCGTTAGCTGTACTTTTGAGCAGTAACCCTAATCCGGTGTCCCCGCTCTCCCGGGGCCGGCGGAATTTAGTTGTTCAGCATGCGGTCGAAGCTTCCCGAGTCGCCATCCCGATAGTCGGCGGTCATCAGGATCTCCTGCGGAATGCGTCCGCCCTCACGCAGCACGTTGCGGAACTGTACGCGCGTGACCATGGGCAGGTCTTTGATCGTCGCCGCCAGGTTCTGCGGCACGCCCTGGTTGGCAGCCGCGGGCTCGCACTCGCCGCCGGCCTTCACGCGACGCTTGTGCTCGGCGAGCATGGCGCGATACATACCGGCATGCAGGCGAATCTCAACCACATTGGCGTTACGGGTCTGCTCGACAATGCGCGCACCCTCTCGGTCGATGTCGCCCACGTAGTAGACATAGTTAAAGCGATAGCCGATCTCGGCCAGATAATCATCCAGTGCGTGTGAAACGCTCGCCTTGCAGCCGCCGCCAAAGATCACGCCACCCACCTTGGTGCCAAAAAGCTTGGCGTGCTTGCGGCCGCGCAGGAGCTTGACGATCTCGTCATAGGTGTCCAGGTTCTCGACCATAATGAACGGCTTGTCGGCGCCCAGCGTAAAGAAGCCCGTAAAGTGCACAGGGCGGTTGGGGGCGACCTTAATCGCCTGCATGCTGATGCCCTTTTCGGTCATGCGCCGAATCAGACGCTCGCCGTGCTTGCCGTCAAAGGCCTTCTCATCGTTAAAAATCTGGTAGGCGCGCTGGCGACGCGAAGCGACCGGCGTGTCGGCGCCGCGATTCTGCTCTATCCAAGCCTGGATGATCGCAATCTCCTCTGCAATCTTGCGGTTGGACATCTCGTTGTGCTGAGTGCGCTGCGGAGCTTTTTTGTTATCCTTGCCCTCGACCTTAACGATTTGAGTCTGCTGCTCCTTAATCTTGGAGAGCGCCGTAGGCGTGGGAACGACCTTGAGCAGCTGCCTGCCCAGGACACGGGCCAGAGCAAACGCCGAAACCTCGCCATGAGCGGGCGGCTCAGGCTGCTGGGCGGCCGCATCGTTTGCAGTCGGTTTGGGCTGCGCCTGGGATTTGCGCTTGGAATCCGCCTGAGCTTTGCGCTCTTGCTTTGGCGCGGACGGACCCTTTTGCGAGCGCTCGGGCTTGTCCCCCTTCGCCGGCTGGCGCTTGGGCTGCTCCACCAGGGCCTCAGCCTTCGCATCCTTGCTTTGCATCGCTGCCTTCTCGGCCGCGGCCTCGGCATTTGAGCCACGACCGCCGCGGTGACGACGGCGGCGGGGCTTGCTCGAAGCGCTCTCCCCTGTCTGCTTATCAGCGGACTGTTGAGCTTTGACCTCGGTGTCAGCCGCAGACTGCGACTCGGAAGGTTGCTGCTCGCAAGCCACCGGCTCAACGGTTTTCTCAGTTTGTTCGGCCTTATCGGCCTGAGCGGTCGAAGCCGGCTCGCCCTTCTCCTGACGCTTTATGGGATACGCGCGCCCCGCAAAACCGCGGCCGGGACGACACGAACCCGAAACCCTCTTGGCAGACTCCTCAGCATCGCCTGCAACCTCGGAAGGCTCTTCAGCCTCATGCGCGACATCCCGCTGCACAGCCTTAAAGTGAGCACCGCGACGACACTTGGGCTCTTGGGCCTCCACGGGCTTTTGCTCCTCCACGGGCTTTTGCGACTCAGCGGCAACCTCGGTCACAACAGTCTCGGTATCGAGTTCATCCTTTTGAGCCACGGCACGACGGAAGCGCTCCTGCTGGGCACGGCGCTGAGCATCGCGCTTGCCGCCCCCACCAAAACCGCCGCGGCCGGCCTTGGCCGTAAAGGCGCGAACGACGTTCTCATCGAGCAGCTCGTCGGTATCGACATGCTCGCGCGGGGCCGTTTCCACCGAAGCGGGCGCCTCGACAACGTCCTCGACGGCCTCTTCGACAGCCTCGGCAAGCTGCTCCTGAGCATCACTTATCTCGGCATGAATGGTATAGAACGCCGGACGTCCGTTAATGCCGCTGCCCTCGATCTTGGTAACGATCTTTGCCGCGATGAGTTCGTCGCGCATCGCCTTGGTGTCGCATTCCTTATCGACGGAGCGGAAAATCTGCGCCAGCGCGCTCGACTTGATCTTGAGTGCCTTGCGGCAGAGCAGGTCGTAGGCAACTAGCTTGGCGCGCTCGGCAGAAAGCGACGTCTGGCTGCTCAGACGCTCAGCCAGGGCATCGACATTATTTTGGTTATCGGAATATACCGTCTTGGCCACGGGGCCCCTTTCATATGTACACATATACGTCTATATGGTACAACGCGCGCCCTTATCCACGCAAAACATCTGCGAGAACACTCGGGCATCGCCCGCTTTTGCATGAAAAAAGACCGAGCCCGCGCAGCCGCGGACCCGGTCTTATCGAGTTGTATAGATGTGACGTTCAACTCGTCAGGTCGATTACGCCTTGGCAGCCTCGGCGTCGGCGGGAGCCTCGGCGGCAGCGGCGCGGCCATACTCGACTTTGCCCATCTCGGACCACTCGGGCTCCTCGTCGGGCATGGAACCGGCCTCCTTGCCGAAGAACTCCTTGAGGCAGTTGACAGCAACGATGAGGCCCAGGACCATCAGCAGGACGGCGAAGACGAGCTGCAGGCCCTTGGTAGCGGCGACGGAAACGGCAGCCGTGGTGGCGGTAGCCGGGATGGTGCCGAAGAAACCGTAGGCCTGGACGGCGGTCATGCAGCCCATGGCGCTCTGGACCAGCGAAGTGAAGGTGCAGCAGAGCAGGAAGGCGACGGGCACGTAGAGCATCCAACCCTTGCGGCCGGTGCACTTGCAGAACACGGCGAGGGTGATCATGGTCATACCGCCGAGCAGCTGGTTAGAAGCACCGAAGAGCGGCCAGATGTTGGCATAGCCACCAAAGGCGAGGGCGAGGCCAGGAAGCAGGGTAACGACCGTGGCGAACCAGGGGTTGCCGAGGACCTTCATGTAGCCGGCCTTGGACTCGATGGCCAGGGCGTCGTTGGTCTGGGCAAAGAACTCGGAGAACGAGGTGCGAGCGATGCGGGCGACGGCATCGAGCGAGGTCAGGGCCAGAGCGGAGACGTTCATGGTCATAAAGACGGTAGCGAGCGTGCCGTCAACGCCGAAGGCCTGCATACCGCGGGAGATGCCAGCAGCGAAGATCTGGAACGGGGTGGAAGCGACACCGGCGTTGAGGGCGCCGGTACCGGCGGTGTTCATGTCGGAGAACATGATGCCGGCGACGATGATGGCGAGGATGCCAACGAAGGACTCGACGACCATGGCGCCGTAGCCAACCTTGACGGCGTCCTGCTCCTTCTCGACCTGCTTAGAGGAGGTACCGGAAGAAACGAGGCTGTGGAAACCGGAGAGAGCGCCGCAGGCAACGGAGACAAACAGGACCGGGAACATCATGCCGGAGGCACCAGAGAAGCCGGTGAAGACCGGAGCGGTCATCGTAGCCTGGCCGTTAACACCCAGGACAACGATACCGAGGACTGCGCAGGCGATCATGACGATCATCATGATGGAAGTGAGGTAGTCACGCGGGGTCTTGAGCATCTGGATGGGCATAGCGCCAGCGAAGACCAGGTAGACCATGACGACGGCGAACCACTGGAACTTGTCCAGGTAGACCGGGAACTGCATACCGACGGCGAACATGAGGACCATGAGCACCACGCCGGTGACGAACTCGGCAGCGCCGGTGAGGTTGAACTTCTTCTGGGCCCAACCAAAGGCGATAGCGACGAAGGTGAACAGGATGGAGATGGTACCAGCGCAGCCGGCGGCATAGGACTTGGTGAAGTCGATGGTACCGGTAGCAGCACCAGAAGCGTCAACGGCCGGGGTGAACATGAACGTCTTGCAGACCATGTCGGTGAAAGCGGCGATGACGATGATGCAGAACAGCCAGCAGAACAGCAGGAACAGGCGACGGCCGGTCTTGCCGATGTACTTCTCGATGAGCTGAGCGAGCGACTTGCCGTTGTTCTTCATCGAGGCGTACAGGGCGCCAAAGTCGTGGACGGCGCCAAAGAAAATGCCGCCGACGAGGACCCAGAGCACGACGGGAAGCCAGCCGAAGGCCATGGCGACGATCGTACCCGTGACAGGGCCGGCACCGCAGATCGAGCTGAACTGGTGCGAGAACGCGGTGAAGGCGGAGACGGGCGAGAAGCTGTTGCCGTCCTTCATGCGCTTGGCCGGCGTGAGGGCCTCTTTGTCAACGCCCCACTTGTTGGCCAACCAGCGGCCGTAGCCCAGATAGCCGCAGGCGAGCACCGCCGCAGCCACAACCATGAGCAAAACTCCGTTCATTACATTTCCTCCTCTAAAAAGAACTACTCAGACATAAAAAATGAGGGCCGTCGGTTGCGCTCGACGGCCCTCATCTTCATCAGCCGCCCGTTATCGTACGGGCTAGCTGTATGTGCTAACCCGCATCAGATAATTACTACGCTGATAATGTTTAGCTGATGCGTGAACATGTCTGAGAAATCCTCTTCAATCATGATGTGAACGATCCGTGCGTGTTCACATCCCCCAGTGGATGAAAAGGAGTATGAAACTTTAGTTACCTAAAGTCAACGCAAATTTGTAATGAATTTTCAACTTTTTTTGAAATTCTCGGTATTAAACGCCGCTGACCTCAGACTTTACCCGACAAAAGTTTTTGCATGAGAGATGCCCCTCGGGAGCCGCGGGAGCTCCCATCTCAAATGCGGAGCAAAGCTCCGCACACCATCTTTTTCTTTCAGCTAAAGCACGCCGGAAAGTCAACGCAGCTGGCTAACCTTGCCAGACGTTGTCGACGCCAAACCAGCCCAGAAGCCATATCGATACAGAAAGGTCCCCGACCGGAGGGGCCGGATATAAGGTTTATCGCGAGTTCCGCACGCAAAGAAGGCCACTTAATGTGGCCTTCGTCTTGCGCAGGACTGTAGAGCAGGAAACCTTATATCCGGCCCCTCCGGTCGGGGACCGCACAAGCACGACTACAGCGTCATGTTCGGGTCGGCGTCGACGTCGAACGGAGAGATTTCACCTCGGTCGAATTTACGGCGGGCGACCTCTGCGATCATGGCTGCGTTATCGGTACAGGCAGACAAGGGCGGCACCGTTACGCGAATCCCCTGGCGCCCGAGCTTCTTGATCATCATCTCGCGCAGATGCGGATTAGCCGAGACGCCGCCACCGATGCAGTATTCCTTGCATCCGGTGGCATGCAGCGCGTTCTTGGCCTTCTTGTACTGCACGTCAAAGACCGCCGCCTCGAACGAAGCCGCCAGGTCGGGCAGATGAATCGTTCGGCCGGCCTTGGTCTCCTGCTCGATGTAGAGTGTCACAGCGGTTTTAAGGCCCGAAAGCGAGAAGCGATAGTCTCCCCTGCTGTTAAGCGCACGGGGGAAATCGATCGCGCGGGGATTGCCCGTCTCGGCCAGCTTGGAGATGATGGGGCCACCGGGATAGCCCAGGCCCAGCGCCTTGGCCACCTTGTCGAAGGCCTCGCCCACAGCATCGTCGAGTGTCTCACCAAGTACCTCGTAGTCGCCCCATGCCTTCACGTGCACGAGCATGGTGGGCCCGCCCGAGACAAGCGTGAAGATAAACGGCGGTTTGAGGTCGGGTTGCGCCAGCAGGTTGGCAAACAGATGGCCCTCAAGATGATTGACGCACACGAGCGGCTTGCCGGCGGCGTAGGCAAAGCCCTTTGCAAAGGCGACGCCAACCACGAGCGCGCCCACCAGGCCCGGACCCTGCGTCACGCCCACGGCGGCAAGCTCACTTGGCGCAATGGCTCCGCCCGTAAGGCCCAGCGCCGCTGCGGCGTCTTCGAGTGCCGCATCCACGACACTCACGATGACCTCGACGTGCTTGCGCGAGGCGATCTCGGGCACCACGCCGCCAAAGCGTGCATGAAAATCAATCTGCGTCGACACCTGGTTGGCCAGCATATTGCCGTCCGTATCGATAATCGCCACCGCCGTCTCGTCGCAGGAACTCTCGATAGCGAGTACAAGACGACGACGCTCAATCTCGACACGTTCCTCGGCAGAGCGCTTGGGCGCAGGCAGGGGCCATACGCGTTGCTCGGCTGCCGTCGGCTCGGGCGAAGCGTTATCGACCGGAAGCACGAGGGGCAACGGCGCCGTCATGACGATGGCGTCCTTGCCGGCACCGTAGTAGCCGCGGCGACGGCCCGCCTCGGTAAAGCCCAGAGCGGCATAGAGCGCAATCGCGCCCTCGTTGCCGTCCTCAACCTCAAGCGAAGCCGTGGTACAGCCGAGCATCTGGGCGTCATAGCTCACATGCGACAGCAGCTTGCGGGCAATGCCCTCGCGACGATGCGTCGAATCGACGGCAACGTCCATGATCTGCACGTCACCATCGACAACCATACCGCCGGCAAGGCCCAGGAGCTGGCCGTCATCGTGCGCAACCCACCAGCTGCGCGGAGCGGCAACGTCCTGGCCCAACTCGGACAGGAACATGCTCGGGGTCCACGCCTCGTGCCCGGCGCCTTCGAAGCAGGCCGCCTCTAGCGCGCTCGCACCCTCGGCATCAGCCGCACCCATGGGGCGGAACTGCAGATGGCGACCGGCGAGCTCATCGGCCACGCCCGTAATTCCACTCTGCGCGCTCTCGGCAAGACCGAGACGCCTGCGCTCGTTTTCCTCGGCATCCGAAAGGCGCGTATAGATCGGCAGGATGCGGGCCGGGTCTCCGTCGCCCGCAGTATGCGCAAGGAGCAGGCCCTCGCCCGAAGGCCACCACAGGTCGCGCTCAACGCAGCGGGCGGTCTCCTCCTCACGCAAAAGCTTGCCGTAACGTACCAAGCCGTCGCCCGTCAGCCTCATTTGATCCCAGTCGGTTGCCTCGCGCCACTCATCGAGCGCCACGGCTGCCTTGACCACGCACTCGCGCTCAAATAGACGCTCGGGGCCTTCGTCCCCCAGCACATACGGCGCCGGGTACACCTCGCCGCGCATGGCGTCGGCAAGAACACCAAGCTTGCCGCGCACGCCGGCCTTCCATGCCGTCCAAGCGCAAGCATCGAGCGTCGACACGCCCAGCAACGGCACGTTGGCGCCGCGCGCCAGACCCTTCGCGGTGGAGATGCCGATACGCACGCCCGTAAACGAGCCGGGACCGCGACCGACCACATAACAGCCGACATCGCTGCGATCCAGGCCGGCCTGCTTCAGTACGCCATCAACAGTATTCACGAGCTCCACGTTGGCATGACGGCGACACAGATGGTCCCCATTCACCAGCTTCGCCTCGCCCGTCTGTGCGTCACGCCAGCTTACCGCGCAGGCAAGCATGTCAGTCGAAGTATCGAGCGCCACCACCGGCGCGTTGTCCCTATGCAAGCTCATCTTGTACAGCCCTATCAATCAAATCGGAAAGCTCCGTCGCGCGCTCGCCGTGAGCCTCAAGCGTGATCGTTCGCACGTCGCTGTTGTCCTCGTCACGCTTAAGCGTCACCGAGAGATACTCGTCGGTCAGCTCATCCTGGAACTGCTCGCCCCACTCCAGCAGGCAAGCTCCCTCATAGCCCAACACGTCAAAAATGCCCGTATCCTCAAGCTCGTAAGCATGCTCCAGGCGGTACAGGTCAAAGTGGAACAGCGGAATGCGCCCCTGGTCATGAACGGCCATGAGCGCGAACGTGGGGCTCGTAACCATATGCCCGTCGCCCAAACCGCGCGAAACGCCCTTAGTAAAGTGGGTCTTCCCCACCCCCAGGCCACCGGTCAAAATCAACACGTCACCGTCTTCCAGGCATGGCGCAACCAACTCGCCAAAATGCTCGGTATCGGCAGCACTAGCCGTTTTGTAAGTGCCTACCCCCAGGCGCTCCAGGGACATATACGCTCCTTATTATTCCGAGGCGTCCTCTGGTGCGGGATGTCGCTCCAGATAATCGCCCAGCATCTTAAAGTCTTCCTCCAGCAGCTCCTGCCACGCCGGATTGCGCAGCGCTGCTGCCGGATGAAAAGTGGGCATTACTACAAAATGCCCCATCTGGTGGAACCTGCCGCGCAGCTTAGTAATGCCAATCTCGGTCTTAAGCACAAAGTGCGTCGCGGGGTTGCCGAGCGTCACGATAATATCAGGCCAGATGCTTCGAATCTGCTCACGCAAAAACGGCGAGCAAGCCAGCACTTCCTCGGGACGCGGATTGCGGTTTCCCGGCGGGCGGCACTTAAGCACGTTGGCAATGTAGACGTCTTCGCGTTTGAGCCCCGCCAGCGACAAAATGCCGTTGAGGTCCTCGCCTGCCGCCCCCACAAAGGGCTCGCCCTGCAAATCCTCATTGCGGCCCGGCGCCTCACCAATAAACATCACGCGAGCGCGGGGGTTTCCCACGCCAAACACGATATTGTGACGCGACTGGTAGAGCTGGCAGAGGTGACAATCGCCCAGAACGGCCTCAATTTCCTCGAGTGCGACCTCACGTGGCGCCTGATGGGTATGGCCGGGGATGTGCATGACGCCCATAGCGGCTCCTACACGTAGACCTTGTCGAGACGCATGCCAAAGCCGCAGGCGACCTCGTAGTTAATCGTTCCGCGCAGTCGGGCCATCTCGTCCATGGTAATCTCGGCATCGCCATCGCGGCCGACAATAATCATCTCGTCACCATACTCGGCCTCGGGAATCTC
>URFU01000090.1 GCA_900547125.1 uncultured Collinsella sp. | reverse complement strand
TCAGATTCGGGTGGGCTACACGCTTAGCCAGCGGTCACCCTCCACGCGGCAAAAGCCCTCACGCTCCAAGTCGGTCAAAATGCCTGCGACAAGATCGCGCTCGACCGGCTCGCGGCCTGCTGCCGCCTCCATTTCGTTGACACCCGCCACGGCCTCGGCGAGTGTGATGCCCGCCGGCCGCCCATCGCGCGCAGCCAGCAGCATGCGCACAATATGGGCGCGCTTTTGACGGCGCGAGCCCTCAAACTTGGATTGACGGCTATAGCTCGCCGAGCGCCTGGACGGATTGGGCAGCGTCTTTTTAAGATACGCGCCGTAATCCAGCAACGCGTAATACCACGCGCGCGGCGTGTCGGCATCGTCTTGAGGCACGGCAAAGGGCGCAATCTCATCCGCCACCGCACCGGGGGCCGCCGGACAGGCAGCTTGAATCAGCGGCACCAGCTCGCGATCGGGAACGGCCGGCACATCGGGAAAGAAATGATGCAAAAAGACCGTGCGCACGTTGGTCTCCAGATACACGCCCGGAAGATCGAATGCAAACGAACGGATGCCCTGCGCCGTTGCCGGGCCAATGCCGGGCAACGCGACCAGATCGTGCATCTCACGCGGAAACTCCCCATCCCAGTCCTCCACAACGCACTGTGCAGCCCTGTGAAGCGCCAGGGCGCGGCGATTGTAGCCCATCCCCTGCCACGCATCCAAGACATCGGAAGGGGCGGCCTGAGCAAGCGCCCGGACAGTCGGAAAGCGATCGAGCCACGCCGGCATGCGCGCCTCCACGCGCGGCACCTGCGTCTGCTGCAGCATGACCTCGGAAAGCCAGATGATATACGGGTCGCGCGTGCGGCGCCACGGAAGGTCGCGATAACGCAGGACCCCTTCCGAACGAATCATCGAACGAAAGGGGTCCTGAATCATGACAATGCTCCTTATGCGGCGCTATTCCTCCCGGCAAGCATACGCGCAAGCGGCGTACTCGGGAAACGCATCGCGGTCGGCGAACTTGGGATCGACAGCCGGAAACTGGCGATGGGCGACGATATCGCCGAGCGAAACGGAATCGAGATAGTCGCGCATCAGCGCCTGGGCTCCGGCCCACAGGGGATGATAGCAGCACGTGCCCATGCGCGCACAGTCGCCATCGGGCGCGGTGCAATCATTCATAACCATGGGGCCCTGAACGGCCTCTACGACCTGACGGATCGTGACATCGTCGGGGCTCACCTTAAGGCGCATGCCGCCATGAACACCACGCAGGCTCTCCACAATGCCGGCCTGAACCAAGCCGTGCTGAATCGAACGGGCAAACGAATACGGAACATTGACCTCTTCGGCAGCAGTGCGAACAGAAAGCAACCGCTCCGGCTCCTCGGCAAGCATCGCAAGCATGCGAAGGGCATAATCAGTCTTCCTCGATATGTCCATGTTTCCCCTTTCAAGGAATACGAACAGCTCGAACGAGCTCCGGGGCCGAGCTTGTGTCGAGACGCCAAATGACCGCCTGAACAACCAAATTATAAAATGGGTGTTCACTGAATGCCGCACTTGAAGACTAGCTGAATCAGGTACGGCCTAAAGTGCAATTTAGTATAACCGAACCCCCTGCTTCATTGAACAGATGTTGCGCAACAAACCCCCTGTTTGAACACATATATCAGTAGAGGCCGGCTCGCTCGTTGCAAATGCGGTGATTTGGATAAAGAGGCATATAAGATCGAGGGCCTATTAAACGCAAAAAGCCACGTCCGAAGACGTGGCTTTAATTGCGTTGGCGGGAAGTACGGGGCTCGAACCCGCGACCTCCGACGTGACAGGCCGGCGCTCTAACCAAACTGAGCTAACTCCCCAGGCAGTCGTTCGCGTTTGTTTCCGCTCGCGTGCGCTGCGGGGATTAGTATACACAGAAGTCTGTCCGCCGCGCAACAACTTTTTTGAAAAAGTTTTTCGGTCCCTCCGGGAGGGTCTCCGGGGCCGGCTGGCGCGGGTTGAGTTTGCTACTCTACAGTCCTGCGCAAGACGGAAAGCACATTAAGTGCTTTCCTTTGCGTGCGGAACTCGCGACAAACTCAACCCGCGCCAGCCGGCCCCGGAGACCCTCCCTGCCGTCACTTGCTTCAAAGACTTTGTTCCTCGCCGCTTCCGCGGCTCGAGGTCCCCGTTCTCCTCGGCGGGGTTGTCTAAGATTGTTGTTGAACTTCGGCCTTTGGCTCAAAGAAAAACGGGAGATGCGATCTGCATCCCCCGTTTTTGTTGCACCTACTCTAGGTCAATAAATTTGATGCTCAGAATCTTGCCGTCCTTGACAAGCATTCTGGCCATGGTGGGGCCTCGGGCGCCTCTTGGATAGCTGGCACTGCCTGGGTTGAGGACCAGGCAGCGACCCACTTGGGCTTCTTTGGTTACGTGGGTGTGACCGTTGATAGCTACGTCCACGGATCCCACCGGGAGGTCTTCACGGTAGTGGGCTACGGCGAACTTGAGGCCTTCGTAGGTAAAGAGCGCCAAGCGGTCCACATCGGGGCCGTAGTCGCGGTAGTAGTCGTTATTACCCAGCACCGCTCGCACGGGGGCGATGGTGCGCAGGTGCTCGTAGTCCATCTCCGACGTAAGGTCACCGGCGTGGATAATCAGATCCGCACCCTTAAGCTCGTCCAAGAGCGCAGGCGAAAGATAGCCGTGGGTGTCCGAGATGATGTCGATGCGCTTGGCGCTTGCACTGTTCATGGGATCCCTTCTGCAAAACCGATTCGACGTATATACAAAAAGCCCCACGGCTCCGCAGACAATTGGTCTACAGGGTTGCGGGGCCAGTGTACTAGAGGCTCAAGGCCTTCTTGAGCGGCACAACGCGGCGGCGCGAGACCGGCACGCGTTCGTCGACGCCCGTAATGCCCAGTTGGATAGCGCCCGAGGGCACCGTCTCGACATCCGTGACGCATGCCAAGTTGACGATATAGCGGCGATGAACGCGAAAGAAGCCAAAGTCGCAAAGCTTGGCCTCGAACTGCGCCAGCGAAGTCGTCGATAGAAAACGATCATCGACGGTATAGATACAGGAGTAATCGTCCTTGGCCATGATGAAGCGAATGTCATCCACGGGGATGAGAACCTTACGGCCGCCCTTTTCCACCGGAATGCGCTCGATGGTGGCTTTGCTGTCCGTGACGGGCTTGGTGTGCTGCATGACCTTCTCGATCGCGCGATCCAGGCGTGCCTCCTCGACCGGCTTCATGAGGTAATCGACGGCATCTACGTCGAACGCCTCGACGGCATGATCGCTATACGCGGTCACAAACACAATCGCCGGCGGATTCTTAAGCTTATGCAGTGCCTCGGCAAGCTGCAGACCAGAAGCGCCGGGCATCGAGATATCGAGAAATACGACATCGACGCGGCTCTCCATCAACATCTCAATGGCAGAGCGGACGCTCGACGCCTCAGTGATCGTGCCGATCTTGCCCGTCTGCTCGAGCAAGAAGCGAAGTTCCGAACGGGCCGGGGCCTCATCATCCACAATCATCGCACGCAGCATAGGGATTAAACCTTTCGTCAACAAACTACGCTGGGCATCCGCCGCTCGGCGTTGAGCCCATAGCCTTTTATTTTACTCTTGAATGTCAAAGATGCTCTCTGACAAATCAAGATGCAGGAGCACTTTGGTGCCCTTGCCCGGCGCCGATTCGACGCGCGTATAAGAGTGCGGTCCATAAAAGCGATGGATGCGCTCAGAAATATTGTGCATGGCCACGCCGGCGCCGCCGCCTTGCGGGGAACTGGCATCGGGGCGGGCGGAGCGCTCATCAACCAGCCTGGCGGCGGTGCCCTCGTCCATGCCCACGCCGTTGTCGGCCACGGCAATCAGGATTGCGTCGTCGCCGTCTTGATGGACGGTCACATCGATCTGCAGGGCATCGCCATCGCCCATGCCATGCCGCACGGCGTTCTCGACAATGGGCTGGATTACAAAGGCCGGGACCAACGTGTCCTCGACATCCTCGGAGACATCGAAGGTCGCCAGTACGCGGTCCTCGCCAAAGCGCGCCTTCTCAAACGTCAGGTAGCGCTTGGTCTGGGCAACCTCGCGCGAGACCGGGATAAGCGACCCCGAGTTGTCGAGCGTGGCGCGATAAAACGAGGAAAACTCACGCAGCAGCTCGCGGGCACGCAGCGGGTCGGTACGCGTAAACGACGCGATAGTGTTGAGCGTGTTGAACAGAAAGTGCGGGTTGATCTGCGCCTGCAGGGCACGCACCTCGGCACGGGCTGTCAGTTCCTTTTGCACCTCGAGCTCGTGGATGGCGAGCTGCGTGGACAGGATCTCGGCAAAACCCGAGGCGAGCGCATACTGGGTACGGTCGACGGCACGCGGGGTCTTGTAGTAGAACTTGAGCGTGCCGACGGTGCGGTCGCCCACCTTGATGGGCGCGATGATACCGGCGGGAACATGGTTGTGCGAGCCATCCGAACCCACCACGTCCACCACGCGGTTGAACGACTGCACGATGCCGTGCTCAATGACGTAGCGCGTGGCAAGCGTATGGATGGGCGAATCGGGCAGCAGCTTTTCCTCGAACTCGCCCGCGCAGGCCAGCACGTTGCTCTCATCGGTGATGGCAACGGTCATGGCACGTGTCTCGGGCAGGATACGCCGGCACACCAAAAGCGCCGATTCCTGCGTCAGGCCGCCCTTAATGTCCTCGAGCATGGCCGAGGCAACCGAAAGCGTCTCCTCGGTGTACTGGGAGCGCACCGAATCGGGATTGAGCGTCAAAAAGATAAAGATGCACAGGAAGATGCACAGCAGCGCACAGGCGATCACCGTGGCAATCGGCTCAATGCCAGTCGCCAGGGCAAAGATAAAGTACACCAACACGCAAACGGCGCAGACAACGGCGATGATGCGAAAGATTGAAATTGAATTATCGCGCTGGGCGCGGCGGTCGATCATTCAGCCCCCTCCAGGATGCTAATCAGTTGTGCGTCGCGCCAAAGTTCGTCCATGATCTTGGGCCAGAAACTCTGAAAACGCAGGTAGCTTGCGGCGTTTTGGCGGGCATAGGTCTTGGCCTCGTCAATACCATGACGCCAGATGCGCAGATACCCATCGTGCTCGCGGGTAAACATGCTGCGAACCATGGCGGTCTTGCGCACGCGATCGTCGAGCTCGCGCGAGATCCACGGACCCGGATAGGGCATGAGTGATGCGGCCGTAACCGGAATGAGCTCCTTTTGGTGCGCAGCGAACGTCAGCTTGGCCCGCTCGTAGTACCAACGGTACACGTCCTGCATAAAGCGCGGCGAGCGCTTCTCGGACTCGGGCGGCAGGTGGCGCACGGTCCACTCGTTATCGAACCACACGTCATAGCCGAACATACGCATGTTAAACAGGTAGTCCAGATCCTCGCCGCGGGTGATAAACGGGTCGAAGGCCACGCGCGTAAAGGCGCGGGCGTGCAGGGCCATCAGGCCGCCGCACACGTAATTGGAGCGCGAGATGCGGGTGCCCGAGAGCGCCTTTTTCATCCAGCGATTGAACTCGATACGCTTGGTCCACCAGCGATGGCAAATGCCCACTTTGTCCGTGGGAGCCAGCGGCGACCCGTCGCGATCGTAAAAGTATCCGCTCTTGACTAAAATCGGCAGGCCCTGACGCGTCTGTTGGCCCAGTGCATAGGTCGCACGCTTCATAAAGTCGGCATCGATGACGGTCTCGTCGTCATCCAAAAACACAACCGCGTCGTGCCCCAGCACCGCCGCACAGGCAAGACCCATGTTGCGGATGGCGCCGTAGCCGCGCAGGCTCACGCACTCGCCCGAGCCTTTGGGCGCAATCTGCGCCACGCGGTCGGCAACACGCGAAGCCTGAGTATTGGTAACGATGGTGACCTTAAGTGTGGGATGAGCATTAACGATTTCGTGCACGCGATGGGATACGTCGGCCGTGGCAGAAACCGGACAGACCACCAAGAGAATGATGCGCGGAATGTCGCGCACCTGTTCGAGCGAAGTCAGGCAGCGATCGAGTTCCGGGTTGGCGGCATTGAGCGACGTCGAGTGATCGTAGGTGCCGGGAGCGTTTGCTTGGGTATCATCGCCCGCCCAATATGTTGGGATCACAACCGTGGCGTTCATACCTTTACCCTCCTTGCAACACAAAAACGGGGCGCCGCCAAACACAGGCGACGCCCCGCGACCTAGCTGGTTCCATCATACCCACTTGGGCTAAACATTGTTCGGAAGTCAGAATGATTTATGCGGCTACTTCCAAAAGAGTACTGCAGATAGGCACAATTGCTGTACTGAGCCCGGTTGCCTTACGCCGCCGCCTGAGCCATGCGGGACAGACGGACCAGCAGCACAAAGCCAACAACCAGCAGAACACCAATAGAAAGGACGCCCAGCGACGGGTTGCCGGTCAGCGAGGTGACAACCGACACCAGGAAGGTGCCCATAACGCTTGCGTAACGGCCAAAGATATCGAAGAAGCCGTAGTACTCGTTGGACTTTTCCTTGGGGATGATGCGGCCAAAATAGCTGCGGCTGAGCGCCTGCACGCCACCCTGGAACAAGCCGACCAAAATAGCGAGCACCCAAAACTCAAAGGCGGTCTTTAAGAAAAACGCGGCAAAGAGCACGATGCCCATATAGGCGGCGACGGCCACCAAGATCATGTTGAGTGTGCCCACGCGACCGGCGAGCTTGCCGTAGATGATGGCGGACGGGAAGGCCACAAACTGCGTAACGAGCAGAGCCAGCACCAGTTGGGTCGAGTCGATGCCCAGAGCCGACCCGTAGCTGGTTGCCATGGAAATGACCGTGTGCACACCGTCGATGTAGAAGAAGAACGCGATCATGTAGACCAACACGGTCTTGTTGTGGGCGATCTCGCGCATGGTGTGTCCGACCTCGGAGAACACGCCGCCCACGATGTGGCCGATGGTGTCCTGGGGACCGCGCTCGCGACCGTACTTTTGCTTATAGGTGCGAATGAGTGGCAAGGTAAAGATGAGCCACCAGGCACCGGTGATGACAAACGACAGACGCGTTGCCAGCATGGTGGGGACGCCAAGAGCGGGGCCACCCATGATAAGCGCCAGACAGATGATGAACGGCACGGTGGAACCGATGTAGCCCCAGGCATAGCCCGAGCTGGACACGGCGTCCATGCGCTCGTCGGTGGTTATGTCGGGCAGCATGGCGTCGTAGAACGTCATGGAAGAGTTAAGGCCGATGGTACACAGCACGTACACGGTCAAAAATGCCATGGCGGACATTGGGATAGCCTGCGCCAGGCAAAGAACCAGACCCGTGAGGAAGAAGCCCAAGAAGAACTTGATCTTGTTGCCGGCGTAATCGGCAAGCGCGCCCAGAATGGGCATGAGCATGGCAATGACCAGCGAGGCAATCGTCTGCGCGTTGCCCCAAGCGACCACCAGGTCTGCCGAGGAAGCACCGGTATTGATGGCGTTAAAGTAGATGGGCACCACCGAGGTATTGAGCAGTACGAGGGCCGAGTTGCCCACATCGTACATAACCCAGTTACGCTCGAGCTTGGTGTATTTCATGGACAGGGCCCCTTCGTATTCGCCCGATATGCAGTTAGTTCATCGTACCCCAATTGTCCAGAGGCGCCGGTAAGGATTCGGCAAAGGGGCACGCACGAGCCCTACTCCTCGCGGTCGAACTCTTCGTCGGCGCCGAGCACGCGACCGCTGTAATTGACGTGGTTGGTCACGGCTTCCATATCGCCGGTCTCGATAAAGCGGGCGACGGTGAGCTCGTAATCGAGCAGTGCGCGGTCAAAGACCTCGGGGAAGCTCTCGGTCGAGACTTCATCGGTAAAGGGGCTCTTCCATGCCAAGTGGCCCAGGTTGCCGGTACGCTCGGGCAGCTCGGTCGTCACGCGGTGCGCAAGGCCGTCGAGCAGCGAATAATCGTGCACCAAGCCCTCGAGCAGGGCAATCGCGCGCGTCTTGGCCGAACCGGCCGGCTCGATAGTGCGGTAGAGCATCTGCATGTCCGAGACGGCGCCAGCGTACTCCCCCGCCGGGATGTCGATACCGTACACGCGCCCGGCGACGTAGCTTATCAGCACGCCGGCAACGCGATTGATGCGGTCGGTGGTGACGATCTCGCCCGCCGGAGGATAATCCTCGACCGTGGCCCCGTCACGTTTGAGCTGCAGCATCAGCACGTCCAGGTCGCTTTCGAGCACGGCGTGAACTTGGCTGCCCGAAGCCTCGAGCTCGGGGTCGGACTCGACAATGCCAAACTGCTGCTCGTAGACAAAGGGGTGGGCATTGCGGTCGAGCACATAGTGCGACAACAGGCCCAGCGCAAAGGCGCGACCCAGATTGGCATCGCGCGGCTGCAGGCGCGACACGCCGTCGCGCAGGCACGAGAACTGGCGCGACATGCGCGAGCGGTGCATGACCTGAGCAAGCGACATGCAGTCGGAGATGCGTGGCGTGAGCATGTGGAAGAAAAACGGGTCGGGACCTTGGTTTCCCAGGATAAAGGCGATGCGCTCCTCGTCGGACGTGATAACGCCCTGCGGAAGACGGTCGATGCTTTCCTCGCCAAACAGATGATGCGTAATGAGCGCGGGCATAATAATCCTTTCGATTTCATTCGATGCAATCCATTATGCCCACCGCACAGTCATGCCAAACCTGTAACGGCAAACGATGGCACACCGACCCTTACGCAAGCCCCAAGTGCGATTTGACCTCGGCAGCGCGACGGCGGGACACGGGCACCGTCGAGGTTACGCGATCGAGCCTGAGCTCCATAAGGCCCGTGGAGCCGATCTCGACATTGTGCACGTCTTCCAAATTAACCAG
>URFU01000089.1 GCA_900547125.1 uncultured Collinsella sp. | reverse complement strand
CGTATCGACACGCATCAGGACAACCTGCCCATGCAGGGCGCCATCGCCAAGGCCGGGTTTAAGCGTGCCGGTATCGTGTACGTGTCGGACGGCACGCCGCGTGTTGCGTTTGACTGGCTGCGCGAGGCATAAAGGCCGAGTCACATACCAGCGTTTCACCGAAATGAAAGTGGCCCCGAGTGGGGCCATTTTTGGTAAAACGCGTTGTTGCGGGGTTCGCGTTGTTATCGCCCCAGATGAGCCCAGGCAGACAAAAAGGGGAGGTGCCGGCTTTCGCAAGGCGCGAACCTACGAAAATCGCTGCGCGGCAACGCGGGGCGATGAGCTCGGTCGGGGGATAGGGCTCGCTTCGCCCGCCGGCCCGTACATTGTATCATCCAGTGTGGAACGAGGATGCCCGTTGCCGCGTGCGATGGGCTTGCAATAAGAGGAGAGCCATGTCGAAGCAAGCGGTCGTTGGAATCTTGGCGCATGTCGATGCCGGCAAGACCACGCTGGCCGAGGCCATGTTGTTCAACGCGGGTCGCATTCGCAAGCGCGGCCGCGTGGACGATGGCGATTCGCATCTGGACACGAACGCGATCGAGCGTGAGCGTGGCATTACGATCTTCTCGTCGCAGGCCGTGCTCGACCATGGCGATACCCACGTCATGCTCGTGGATGCACCGGGGCATGTCGATTTTTCGGCCGAGGCGGAGCGCACATTGCGCGCGCTGGACTACGCGATTTTAGTTGTGGGCGCCAACGACGGCGTGCAGGGGCACACCGAAACCCTGTGGCGCCTGCTTGCGCGCTATGACATCCCGACGTTCATCTATATCAATAAAATCGATTAGGAGAATCCCGGCCGCGATGATTTGCTGGCACAACTTGGGCAACGTCTCTCCGAGGGCTGCTTGGATGCCAGCGAACTGCTGGCGGGCGGGGCCGTTCAGGAGGACGCTGCTGCGTTGGACGAGGCGGCGCTCGAGGAGTTTCTTGAGGCAGGTGGGCTTTCTGTCGCAACGCTGTCGCGCATGGTTGCCGAGCGCAAGCTCTTTCCCTGTTTTGCCGGCTCGGCGCTCAAGGACCAAGGCGTGGACGAGCTGCTGGATGGCATATGTGCGCTGATGCGTGAACAGGCATGGCTCCCGGAGTTTGCCGCGCGCGTCTATCGTGTCAGCCGCGGGGATCGCGGCGAGCGCTTGGCATGGGTTAAAGTGACCGGCGGCACGCTGCACGCAAAACAGATGATTGGTGGACGTTCCGGTGCCGAGGCATGGGAGCAAAAGATCGACCAGGTGCGCATCTATAACGGCGAAAAGTATGAGCTTGCCCAGGAAGTTGCCGCTGGCGGTATCTGCGCCGTGACGGGTCTTGCGCACGTTCGCCCGGGTGATGCCCTGGGCGCGGAACCTGCGAGCGATGCGCCCGTCATTGCGCCGGTCCTCACCTATACGGTGCTTCCGGGCGAACACGATGTCCACGCGGTGTTCAAAGCGTTGACTGAGCTGGCGGATGAAGATCCCATGCTCGGCGTAAGCTGGAATACGCATCTCGAGCAGATTCATTTGCAGTTGATGGGCGCCGTGCAACTCGAGGTCGTGCAGCGGGTGTTGGCCGATCGTTTTGGCCTTGCGGTCGAGTTTGAGCCCGGCGGCATCCTCTATAAGGAGACCATTTCGCAGCCGGTCGAGGGCGTGGGCCACTTTGAGCCACTGCGCCACTATGCCGAGGTGCATCTGCGCCTGGAGCCGTTGCCGGCGGGCTCGGGCGTACAGTTTGGCACCGTGACCTCGACCGACGAGCTCGATCTTAACTGGCAGCGTCTGGCGCTCACCAACGCCATGGAGCGCGATCATCTGGGCGCGCTGATCGGCTCGCCCATCACCGATGTGCGCATTACGCTCACAGGTGGTCGCGCGCATGCCAAACACACCGAGGGCGGCGATTTTCGCCAGGCCACGTACCGCGCGATTCGCCAGGGGCTCATGCAGGCGCGTGAAGCCGGCGCGGCGGTGCTGTTGGAGCCGTGGTATCGCTTTGAGCTCGAGGTGCCGGGGGAGTGCGTGGGCCGGGCGCTCTCGGATGCCACGCGCATGGGTGCCGAGTACGAGTCGCCGACGATGGCGGGAGACCGGGCGAAGCTTGTGGGTCGCGTGCCGGCATCTGAGGTGCAGGATTACGCGCTGGAGGTGGCCGCCTACACGAGTGGTCGTGGGCATCTGTACCTGGAGTTCGCCGGCTATGCGGCTTGCCATGATGCCGAGCGCGTAATCGAGACGGCCGCCTATGAGCCCGAGGCCGATCTGCCCAACACGCCCGACTCGGTCTTTTGCTCTCACGGCGCCGGTTACACGGTCAAATGGTACGACGTATCCGCCGCGGCACACGTAAAGGTCGATCCCGCCACCTTCCGCCCCTGGCGAGCAGCAGACGCCGAGTTTTTCGGCCATAGGTGATAGAGGGTCAGTTCCTTTGTCACATGCTATTGGTATAACTCGGTACAAGTTGGTATAACTATTGCCAAGGTTTGCCAATCCGAGGAGGCCGACATGAATCCAAATCCCTTTAAGCCCACGGCTGGCAAGCGGCCTCCGATACTCATCGGTCGTGAGTCGGTCGTCGAAGATTTCGAGGAAGGGCTCGATAACGGCGCCGGAGCGCCGGGTAGGCTCATGCTCATTACGGGAAACCGCGGCTGCGGCAAAACGGTTCTCCTGCGGGAGCTGCAACGTCTAGCCAGCGAGCGCGGATGGGCGGTTATCTCCGATTCCGCTTCGCTTGGCTTATGCGACCGCTTAGCCGACGCGCTTCGCTCGAATAAACCCGTTGTGACGTCAATGGAGTTCGGGCCGTCGTTTGGCCGGATGTCGGTCGAGGCGGCGCGAGCAAAGGGCGAGACGTTACGAGGGCTGGTCAACGAGCGCCTCAAGAAGCTCGGTCCAGGCAAGGGCATACTGTTTGCGATTGACGAGGCGCAGTCTGCGTCTATCGAGGAGCTGGCGGCTCTTGCCGTTCTCTATCAGCAGGTGCTCGGAGACCAGGATGCCACGGGCTTGTCCGATAGCGATCAGCGCGGTCTTGCGCTGGTGCTCGCCGGCTTACCCAGCATGGTTGACGATCTGCTCGAAGAGCCGAGCGTAACGTTTTTGCGGCGTGCCCAGCAGCGTACGCTGGGGGCGATATCTTTGCCCAAGGTGCGCGATTCATATATCCAGACGGTCAAAGACGCTGGTCTTTACGTTGACGCGGAGACGGCGGACCTTGCGGCACACAAGAGCATGGGGCATCCCTGTATGGTTCAGCTGGTGGGCTATTACATGTGGCGCTCTGCCGTCCGGCGTGGCTCTCAGGTCATTGAAAGGTGCGATGTCGAGGATGGCCATGCGGATGCCGTCTCCGAGTTCTACGAAGCGGTCGACGCGCCCCTGTATTATGGATTGCGCAGTCCGCAACGCCTCTTTATCGAGGCCATGGCTGCTGACGAGGGTAAACCGACGCGTATGGCGGATATCATTGAGCGCTGCGACCGTACTCAGAGTTGGGCGAGCAAATATCGCGCAAGCCTGATTCGCGAGCGCGTCATCGAGGCTGCCGGATACGGTCTCGTCCGGTTTACCGTGCCCATGCTGGGCGCGTACATTCGCGATCGAGTTTTATGGCATGAGTAGGGTGATAAAGGTGACGGAACAGAAGATGAGCCCGCAGGCTATCGAGGTGCGTGGCGCGCGTGTCCATAACCTTAAGGACATCGATATTGATATCCCGCTGGGAAAGCTCGTGGGTATTGCCGGCGTGTCGGGTTCGGGCAAGAGTTCGCTGGCACTGGGGGTTCTTTATGCCGAGGGCTCGCGTCGCTACTTGGAAGCACTCAGCACCTATACTCGACGTCGCCTGACGCAGGCCGAACACGCCCAGGTGGACGAGGTGCTGCACGTGCCGGCGGCGCTCGCGCTACACCAGCGTCCGAGCGTGCCGGGCGTGCGGTCCACTTTTGGCACCATGACCGAGCTCAACAACAGCCTGCGTCTGCTCTTTAGCCGCTGCGCCCATCACGTGTGCCCGCACTGCGGGGCGCGCGTGGAGCCGAGCCTTAATGTGGCCGCAGGCCTATCGCTCGCGTGTCAGACATGCGGCCGTGAGTTCTACGCGCCGAGTGCCGAGGATTTGGCTTTCAATAGCGGCGGCGCGTGTCCCACTTGTGGCGGTACCGGCGTTATGCGCGAGGTGGACGAAGCGAGCTTGGTGCCCGACGAGGCAAAGACCATCAACGAGGGCGCGGTCCTTCCCTGGGGTACGCTCATGTGGGATCTGATGAAGCAGGTAGCCGGCGAGATGGGCGTACGCACCGACGTGCCGTTTAACCAGCTCACGCCTCAAGAGCGCGATATCGTGTTCCATGGTCCGGCGGTTAAAAAGCACATTCTCTACGTTCCCAAAAACGGCGAGGGCGCCACGCCGCTCGACTTCACCTATTACAACGCCGTCTATACCGTTGAGAATGCGCTTGCCAAGGTTAAGGACGACAAGGGCCTAAAACGCGTTGCGCGCTTTTTGCGTGAGGGCCCATGTCGTGATTGTGGCGGCACGCGTCTCTCCGGGGCCGCACGCCAGCCCCAGGTGCGCGGTATCAATCTGGCGCAGGCCGCGGCCATGACGCTGGGCGAGGCGATTGAGTGGGTGCGCGGGGTGCCTACGTCCTTGCCGGCCGAGATGCAGCCCATGGCAGCGGATATCTGCGATTCATTTTTGAGCACGGCTCGTCGCCTGGTCGACCTGGGTCTCGATTATCTTTCGCTCGATCGCGCCGGTGCCACGCTTTCCACGGGTGAGCGCCAGCGCGTGCAGCTCGCCCGCGTGGTGCGCAACCGATCGACAGGCGTGCTTTATGTGCTGGACGAGCCTTCGATTGGCTTGCATCCTGCCAATGTCGACGGCTTGGTGGGCGTGATGCGCGATCTGGTTGATGACGGCAACACCGTGGTTGTTGTCGACCACGATACGCGCGTACTGGCGGAAGCCGACTATCTGGTCGAGATGGGCCCCGTTGCCGGAGCAGGCGGCGGTAACGTGATCGCTGCCGGTACGGTAGACGAGGTCGAGCAATCGCGGGGCAGCCGCATCGCTCCGTTTCTGCGCGCAGAGCCCAAACGCTTGCGCCCACAGGTGGCTGACGACGAAATGTTCGACCAGGGCCATATCCGCATGGCGACCGATACCATCCATACCGTCAAGCCGCTCGAAGTCGATATCCCGCGCGGTCGCTTGGTCGCGGTGACGGGCGTTTCGGGTTCGGGTAAGACGACGTTGGTGCTCGAGACGCTCATCCCGGCGCTTAAGGCCCAGGCAGCTGGCGAGCGCCTGCCGGGGCACGTGCGTTGGGTCGATGCCGAAGGCATTGCTCGCGCCAACCTGATTGACGCCACGCCCATCGGCGCCAATGTGCGCTCGACGGTAGCGACCTATGCCGATATCCATGATGAGCTGCGCCGCGCTTTCGCCCGTACGCCCGAAGCCAAGGCAGCCGGCTACAAGGCGGGCGCCTTCAGCTACAACACTGGCGCCTTGCGCTGCCCTACGTGCGATGGCACGGGCTCGATATCGCTCGACGTGCAGTTTTTGCCCGACGTCGAGATCGTCTGCCCGACATGTCGTGGATCACGTTATGCAGACGCGGCTTCGCATATCCATCGTGAGGGCAAGGACGGGAGTCTGCTTACGTTGCCGCAGCTCATGGACATGAGTGTGGACGAGGCCCTCGACGCCACGGTGGGACTCAAGAAGGTTCAGGCGCGCTTGCAGACCTTGCACGACCTGGGCTTGGGCTATCTCACGCTCGGTGAGCCCACACCGGCGCTCTCGGGCGGCGAGGCTCAGCGCCTTAAGCTCGCGAGCGAGATGGGCCGCGTGCAGGATGATGCCGTATTCGTATTTGACGAGCCCACGATCGGCCTGCATCCGCTCGATGTTCAGGTGCTGTTGAACGTGTTTGACGGCCTCGTTGCTAAGGGCGCCACGGTTATCGTGATCGAGCACGATCTCGACCTTATCCGTAACGCCGATTACGTGATCGATATGGGCCCGGGCGGCGGCGACGCCGGCGGGCAAATCGTCTGCGCCGGTACGCCGACGGATATCGCTGCCTGCCCCAAGAGCGTTACTGGCCGCTACCTATAGACAATGAGGCAAAGGGACAGTCCCTTTGCCTCATTGATGCCTATTTCACGCATTGAGCTGCGAGATAGTCGCGGAAGAATGGCAATTCAAATGCGACGAGCCCTCGTCCTCGCTCCCCGATGATGCCGGCGTCTATCATGCGGCGTCGGTAGCGGGAGACCTGCTGCGGCGAACGCTTAAGGCGCTCGACAAGGTCAGCGGTGGTGGACTCTTCCTCGTCATCGAGCATGGCGATGAGGAATCGCTTGTCCTCTGCCGTGAGTTCCCGATAGGTTGCCGCGAGGATTCGGTCGTCCATCTCGTCGCGCGCGATTTTGATTCCCAGGTCAAAGTCGCGTGACGAGATTTCCTTCGAATCGCTTGTGAGATCCCAGGCACGGTAGCCTACGAGTTGCAATAGGAAGGGAAAACCAGAGATCGAGCGAACGGCTCTATCGATTCCCTCAGCATCTGCCAGGCGATCGTTTTCCTGAATTGTGCGAATCAAGGCCTCGCGCACGTCATAGTCGGCAATGCGACCCAGATGATATTGTTGGGCGCGGCGAAGGAACGAGACCGTCTTGTGGTTCAGCAACGTCGAGACGTTGTTGGGAAGTCCCGCCATGAGCAGGGCGACGCGTGTCCCATCGGTCACAAAGCGCTGATACGTCGCTGCGAGCTGAATCATCTCGTCGAGTGTCGGGTCCACCTCGTCAACCGTGACGAGCAGACCGGTGCCCGCCTCGTTGAGCTGGTCGATGATGTCGCTCATGCGATAACGCCAGGTTGAGGCATCGTGAACGCGATTGACCTCGATGCTGCCAAGCGGTGCAATTCCGAGACCGGTGACTTCGAAGTGGTTGGACGGGTCGATAAGATGGCCGGCAGCACGTTTCGCCCCGAACTCGATTTCCTCAAGCATTCCCGGGAGCGCGGTCGTCTTTACGGCTATCCAGCCGTGGGATTCCGCCCTTGTCGCGAGCGACGACATGAGAGCGGTTTTACCGGTTCCACGCGCGCCCGAGAAGATCGAGGTCAATTCTGGGCGCCTGCGCTGGCTCAAGAAGGCACGGTCCAAATCCCGAATAATCTGCTGCCTTCCGGCAAGATGCGCGGGAACCTCGCCAAAGCTAGGGGTGAACGGGTTTTCGAGATATTTCACTAGGCTCTCCTTTCACACCGCCGTTTAACTTCATTTTATTTTAGTTAATTCTGATTAAAAGTAAGGGATCTTTATCTAGAGCATCAATCAGGCGCGTGTGCCATCGGCGTGGCGCTCGAATGTGATAAAGGGACAGTCCCTTTATCACATTCCCGGAAAGTCTGTCTGGCGCAGGGCTTCGTAGAGGACGATGGCGGCGCTGTTGGAGAGGTTGAGGGCGCTGATGCGGTAGTCGTCCGGATTGACGAAGTTGCCGCAGATATCCTGCCGAAGGATGGCCTCATGGCCGTCCTCGGTATGTCCCAGCGATTCCTCGTGGGCTTCCCATGCCTCGGCGTTGTCAAGCGAATCGCAATCGCGCAGCATCGGGATGCGCTCGCAGCACGTGGGCGCTGCAGCGAGTAGCTCCTCGGGAATGCCCGAGCTCTCGCTGCCAAAGACCAAGTAGTCGCCATCGCGGTAGGTACTCTGAGCATAGGTGCGGCGTGCCTTTTTGGTCAGCAGATGCAGGCGACCATCGGCGGGGGAGAGGTCGTTGCGCGCAAGGAAATCCTCCCAGCCGGCATAGGTCGTCACGTCCAAGTTTTGCCAGTAGCCCAGGCCGGCGCGACGCACCGTCTTGTCGTCGAGTGAAAACCCCAGCGGCTCCACCAGATGCAGGCGGGTGCCGGTAACCACGCAGGTGCGGCCGATATTGCCCGTATTGGCCGGAATCTCGGGCGCATACAGCACAATGTTGAACATGAATCTCCTTGGCTCAGAACGAAAAACCACCACGAAGGGCACCTTCGTGGTGGTTTGGCGGTTACATAGGCGGAAAAATGCCCGCTTGGATAAACCTAGGCGCGGTGCCAGTCGGTCAGGCAGGCATCGAGGGAGGCGATGAGCGCATCCTTGTCCATGTGACGGCCAATGATGCACAGGCTCGTCATGCGGTCGCCCGTCTCGTCGTCCCAAATCTGCATGATCTCGGGGTTCACGTCGATGATCTTCTGCTTCTCGCCCTCGGGCGCGGAGTCGACAAACAGGCCGTTCTCCATCAGGCGCATCTGGTGGCCGGCCTGCTCAAACATGTAGCACATGTCCGGATCGCCGGTCTGCCACAACGGACCCTTGACGCGAATGACCTCGTCGGGCCACTCCTGCTCAACAAAATCGGTGAACTTTTGCAGGTCAAACGGCTTGCGGCGCGAGTACACAAAGGTCTCGATGTCGTACTCGAGCACCTCGGGGTCGTCGTGCTCCTCGGGATGCTCCATGGCCTCGATCCAAGCGGCGGAGTTGTAGGCGCGCATAAAGTCGAAGCGGTCGGTGTCGAGCAGCTCCTCCATGGGAACCTCTCCGTTTTGGGCTTCGACAATCACGGCGTCTTTCTGCAGGCTGCGCACGATGGCCTTGAGCTCGGCGATCTGCTCGGGCGTCACGGTATCGGTCTTGTTAAGGATCAGCGTGGAGCAGAACTCCATTTGCTGGATGAGCAGGCTTTCGATGTCGTCCTCGTCGATATCCTCTGCCAGCAGGTCGCGACCGCCGTTGAACTCGTCGTACATGCGGGCGCAGTCGACCACGGCAACGATGTTGTCGAGCGCGAGCTTGGGCTCGCCGCCCACCTTGGCCTCGTCGCAGAAGCTCGAGATAGTGTAGGCGATGGGGATAGGCTTGCAGATTCCCGATGCCTCGATGATGATGTAGTCGAACTTGCCCGAATCGGCGATGCCCTGCAGCTGGTTGGCCAGGTCATCCGAAAGCGTGCAGCAGATGCAGCCGTTGGTGAGCGGGATGAGGTCGTCGGTCTCGGAAAGACCGCCGTCGGCGATAAGGCTAGCGTCGACGTTGCTCTCGCCGATATCGTTGCCGCTCACGGCGGCGCGGCAGCCGCCGTCGTTCG
>URFU01000088.1 GCA_900547125.1 uncultured Collinsella sp. | reverse complement strand
GTGGAGACGAGGGGGATCGAACCCCTGACCTCTTGACTGCCAGTCAAGCGCTCTCCCAGCTGAGCTACGCCCCCGTGACGAGGAGATACTATAGGCGAATGTTTGCGGGGATGCAAGGGGGAATTTTGGATTGATTATCCACCGTCCCGATATAACCCTGATGCAATGGTCCCTACTTGTAAAGGTACCCGATGGCGGTGCCGGTGTGGACTTGGATCGTGGCTGTTGACCTGACGACGTTGCTAATGCCTGTGTCGGCTAGCAGGCCTAGGGGGCTGTGGTCTAGCTCCCACTCTAGGCCGTGTTCGCTTACCTCGGTGTTGGGGGCTATGGCGATGATGGAGAATGTCTTGCCTTCGGCGCCTTTTATGGTCCAGGATTCGCCTGCGTGAAGGATGCGAGCGACTACCTTGTCCTCGGCAATCCAGATGGGGGCATCCTCATAGCCCGCGAGCAACCCCAGTACGGAAAGGGCCATATCCGGGCGTCCGCCGGTCGCGCAGGTCGCAACCACTTCGGCACCCGGCCAGCGACGGCGGACAGCGTCGAGTGCCAGTGCCAGATCGGTATAGTCCTTGTAGGGGTCGTGACGCTCAACCTCAAAGTCGGTGGCAGCATCGACCAGCGCGCGACCGGCGTCGCTCACCGTGTCGGCATCTCCTACATACACATCGCAGCCCAGTCCCGCGTCCAACAATGCGTCGAGTCCGCGGTCCACGGCGACAACGTGGTCGCACTCCCCCGCCAGCTGACGCAGCAAATCCGCGCTCGCCACCACGGGCGAGCCACAGACTACTAATACTTTACAAGCCACAACTCTCGCCTATCCCTCAAACGAAAGCACGCGCGCCAGATCCAGGTCCTCATAGCTATCGATAAAGCTGTCGCAGTTGTCGCGAACCTTGTCGCGCTCCATGCGACCGAGCGGGTCGTAGATGCCCACTCGCTTAAAGCCTGCGGTGCCAGAGCTCTTTAGGCCAAAGACAGCATCCTCAAACACCCACGCGCGCTCAAACTTATGCCCATGACGCTCTTCCAGACGGCGCAGCGCAAGCTCGTACACGTCGGGAAACTGCTTGGAGCGGCCCGCCTCGCCCGTTGTGGTAATAAATTCCATATAGCGATCAAGGCAAGCGCCCGCAAGCGCAGACGTAACCAACTCGGCCGGCGTGGACGTGGCCACGCACATGGCAATGCCCGCCGCCTTCGCCTTCTCTAAAAATGCCAGGAGCCCCTTGCGCGGCGGCACCTTGGAGTAGCCATCGATCAGGATGTCGCTCAGCTCTTGGTAGAGCTCCTCGCCATTTGCGCCAATGCCCCAGGTGTCGTGGTAGGCCTGGCACTCGTCCTCGAGCGACAAATGCTCAAACTGGGCTAAATCGTCGACCGTTACGTCAACTCCGTGGCGGTGCAATAACTCGGGCTGGGCATAGGCCCAAACGGGGGTGCTATTAACCAGCGTGCCGGCGCAATCGAAAATAAAAGAGACATTGGGAGCGGCGGTCTGGGACATAAATGTACCTTTCGATGTCAAATGGTAAACAACCTGCTAAAAACGTTTTACCAAACGTAAGCCTATCAGTTTTGAAACCCTAATTGGTAAAACTGTCAAGGGTTTTACCACGGCAATTCTGCCAGTGGTATAAACATGTCGCTTACCGATTAAACGCCCCCGCAAATCCGCTTTCGTCCATAAAACTAACGTACAGGTGTTATCGTAGTTTCTGCCGAAAGTTCCACCGAGCACGCGGGGTGGAACGAATCATAGAACTATCGCCGTCCCTTCGATTCGTGCAGCCTTGGACCTTTCGCATCTAGTCACCAAGGCAACACGCTGCCGCGTCATGATGGGATCAAACGTGAGCGATACAAAGCTAAAGCCAGCAACCAAAAAGCCCGCTACCCGCAAAGCCGCCCCGCACGCACCGGAGCTCACCAAGGACGATGTCTACCTGTTTGGCATCGGCACGTGGGAGCGCAGCTGGGAAAAGATGGGCGCTCACCCCGACACACAGAACCGTACGCGCGGCTGGCGCTTTTGCGTTTGGGCGCCCGATGTAAAGAGCGTCCATGTCATTGGCGAATTTAACGACTGGGATGAACAAGCCAACCCGCTGGTGCCCATGCATACGAGCGCTATTTGGGAAGGCTTTATTCCTGGCGCCGAGCAGGGCCAGCTCTATAAATATCTCATTGAGACCAACGAGGGCGAAAAGCTCTACAAGGCCGATCCGTACGCCTTTAAGGCCGAGTGCCCTCCGGGTACGGCGAGTGTGCTGTGGACCCTCGACGGCTATAAGTGGAACGATGCCGCATGGCTCAAGCGCCGCGCCAGCCATAACCACATGTCGCAGCCCCTTAACATCTACGAGGTACATATAGGATCGTGGAAGCGCCACGGCGATGCGCCGCAGGGCGAGCCGGACGAGTACGGCAACTACCCCGGCCCCATGGATCCCTTCCCCGCGCAGCGCGGCGAGTTTTACACCTACGACGACCTGTCGGTGGAGCTCGTGGACTACGTGCGCGACATGGGCTACACGCATATCGAGGTCATGCCGCTTATGGAGCATCCCTTCGATGGCTCCTGGGGCTACCAGACGACCGGCTATTACGCCGCCACGTCGCGCTACGGCAACCCGCAGCAGCTCATGCACTTTATCGATGCATGCCATAAGGCGGGCATCGGCGTGATCATGGACTGGGTACCCGGCGGTTTTTGCGCCGACTCCCACGGCCTTGCCACCTTTAACGGCCACATGCTGTTTGAGCACGAGATTCACCCCAACTGGGGCACGCACAAGTTCGACTTCGCCCGCGGCGAGGTCCGCTCCTTCCTGGTCTCCAACGTGCTGTACTGGCTCGAGAACTTCCACGTGGACGGCATCCGCATGGACGGCGTGTCCAGTATGCTGTACCTCAACTTTGGCATCGAGGATCCAGGGCAAAAGAAGTTCAACAAGTATGGTACCGAGGAGGACCTGGACGCCAGCGCGTTTATCCGTCAGGTCAACTGCGCTGTAGAGGCGCACTACCCCGACGTGATGATGATGGCCGAGGAGTCCACCGCGTGGCCGCTCGTGACCTATCCGCCGCAGGACGGCGGTCTGGGCTTCCACTACAAGTGGGACATGGGCTGGATGAACGACACCCTGCACTACATGCAGACCGATTTTCCCTGGCGCCCCGGCAACCATGGCCTGCTCACGTTCTCCATTATGTATGCCTTTACCGAGAACTTTATTTGCCCGCTGAGCCACGACGAGGTCGTGCACGGCAAGTGCTCGCTGATTGGCCGCATGCCGGGCGACTGGTGGCGCCAGTTTGCCGGCCTGCGCACGCTCGCCTTCTACCAGATGACGCACCCCGGTGCCAAGCTCAACTTTATGGGCAACGAGATTGGCCAGTTTATTGAGTGGCGCTACTACGAGTCCATCCAGTGGTTCCTGACCGAGGAGTACGAGACTCACAGGCATCATCAGGCGTTTATCAAGGCGCTCAACCACCTGTACACCGCCGAGCCCGCCCTGTACGAGCGCGGCTACACTGACGACGGCTTTACCTGGATTGATGCGGACAACTCCAAGCAGTCCATCGTGAGCTTTGTGCGCCAGGGCGAGGACATCGACGACGACCTGGTGATCCTGATCAACTTTGACCCGGCGAGCTACGAGAGCTTCCGCGTGGGCGTGCCGCGCGAGGGTGACTGGGAGGTCATCTTCGACTCCGACCGTCCCGAGTTTGGCGGTAGCGGATATGCCGGCGAGGAGCCCTACACCTGCTCGAGCGAGCCCTATCCCTGGAACGGGCAGATGGACTCCATCGAGATCAAGGTGCCCGGCCTGGCAGGTGTGGTGCTTAAGCGCCGCGGCCCCAGCAGCTATAAGCCGCCCGTGGTCGAAGCTCCAAAGGCTGCGCCCAAAAAGCGCGCGTCCTCGGTGAAACCAAAGCACGCGGCCGCCAAGAAGGCTCCGGCCAAGGCAAAGGCTACCAAGCCCGCTGCCAAGGCCAAGGCCAAGGCTAAGGCTCCCGCAAAGCCCGCTGCTAAGGCTACCGCGGCCAAGAAGCCGGCTGCCAAAAAAGCCGCTACCAAGGCCAAGTCTGCTTCTGTTAAGCCGTCTGCCAAGGATGCGTAACAAAGCCGTTACAGCTGTAATTACCAGCCCCGACGGGGCGTAGGATACAAGTCATAACCGTTCCGGGAGAAACATCCCCGGGGGAAAGGAACGTATGAATAAGATCTTCGATAACAAGCAGGAGTTTACCGAGCTCTATCGCGATGCTGTCATGAGCATCAGTGGCAAGAGCGTCGAGGCCGCCAGCGACCTCGACCGCTTTAACGCCCTGGCCAAGCTCGTGGCCGAGAAGGCACGCACCGTTGCCACCAAGAGTGACGCCCACGTCACCGCCGAGGGCAAGAAGCGCGTGTACTACTTCTCGATCGAGTTTTTGATCGGCCGCCTGCTCGACAACTATCTGCTCAACTTTGGCGTGCGCGACATGGTCGCCGAGGCACTCGACGACATGGGTTTCGACCTGTCCGTCATCGAAAACCAGGAGCCCGATCCGGCGCTGGGCAACGGTGGCCTGGGCCGTCTTGCCGCATGCTTTTTGGATTCGATGGCAGCCGAGGGCATTGCCGGCTACGGCAACGGTATGCGCTACCGCTACGGCCTGTTTAAGCAGGAGATCGTCAACGGCAGCCAGGTCGAGGCTACGGACGAGTGGCTCACCCACGGGTATCCCTGGGAGGTCCGTCGTCAGGACAAGGCCGTGACTATTAAGTTTGGTGGCCATGTTGAGGGCTTTGAGGAGAACGGCCGCACGTTCTACCGCACGGTGGACACGCAGGATATCCTGGCCGTCCCTTATGACATCCCCGTCGTGGGCTATGCCGGCGAGACTGTCAACAAGCTGCGCGTCTGGGCTGCCGAGCCGGTCGAGGAGCACTTTGACCTTGAGGCCTTCAACCGCGGCGACTATGCCCTGGCCGACGCCGAGCGCGCCGAGGCCGAGGCCATCAGCGCCATCCTCTACCCCAACGACGCCGGCGAGCACGGCCGCCTGCTGCGCCTGAAGCAGGAGTACCTGTTTGTCTCGGCCGGCATCTACAGCCTGCTCGACACCTTTGAGAAGGAGCACGGCGAGAACTGGGAGCTGCTGCCGCAGTTTGTGGCCATCCACACCAACGACACGCACCCCGCCATGTGCGGACCCGAGCTCATGCGAATCCTGATCGACGAGAAGAAGCTCGAGTGGGACGACGCCTGGAACATCGTGACGCAGGTCGTGAGCTACACCAACCACACCATCCTGCCCGAGGCCCTGGAGAAGTGGCCCATCGGCATGTTCTCCAAGCTCCTCCCCCGCGTGTACCAGATCATCGACGAGATCAGCCGTCGTTGGCACGAGTCGTTCGACACCACGCAGGAGGGCTGGCAGGAGCGTCTGCGTCAGACCGCCATCCTGTGGGACGGCGAGATTCGCATGGCCAACCTGTCCGTAATCTGCAGCCACAGCGTCAACGGCGTGGCCAAGATCCACTCCGACATCATCAAGAACATCGTGCTCAAGGACTTCTATGCCCTGACGCCCGAGAAGTTCAACAACAAGACCAACGGCATCTCGCACCGTCGCTTCTTTGCCGAGGCCAACCCCACCTACGCCAAGCTCGTGACCGAGGCCATTGGCGACGGCTGGCTTAAGGACGCCTTTGAGCTGAAGAAACTCAAAGAGTTCCAGAACGATACCGAGTTCCTGAAGGCCGTGGGTGCCTCCAAGCGCGCCAACAAGGAGCGCCTTGCCGCCTACGTTAAGGCCGAAACTGGTCTGGTCATTGACCCCAACACTGTCTTCGATGTTCAGGTAAAGCGCTTCCACGCCTACAAGCGCCAGCTCATGAACATCATGAAGGTGATGGACATCTACAACCGTCGCATCGCCGATCCCAACTTCCACGTAACGCCGACGACCTTCATCTTTAGCGGCAAGGCTGCCTCGAGCTACACCTTTGCCAAGGAGACCATCCGCCTCATTAACTCCGTGGCCGACGTCATCAACAACGATCCGCGCGTCAACGAGGTCATGAAGGTCTGCTTTATCCCCAACTTCCGCGTGAGCAACGCCCAGCTCATCTACCCTGCCGCCGAGATCTCGGAGCAGCTCTCCACGGCCGGCAAGGAGGCCTCGGGCACGTCCAACATGAAGCTCATGATGAACGGTGCCATTACGCTGGGCACCCTCGACGGCGCCAACATCGAGATCGCCGATCTGGCCGGCCGCGAGAACGAGGCCATCTTTGGTCTGACCGCCCCCGAGGTCGAGCAGCTCTGGGCATCGAACAGCTACTTTGCGTGGGATACGCTCAACAACGATCGCGACCGCCTGGGCCGCGTGATGGACGAGCTCAAGGACAACACCTTTGCGGGTCTTTCGGGCAACTTCGAGAGCATCTACAACGAGCTCATGAACAACAACGACCCCGACCTGGTCATGGCCGACTTCCGCAGCTACGTGGATGCATGGGAAAAGCTCACGGGCAGTTACGGCGACCAGGAGACCTGGAACCGCAAGGCGCTGCTCAACACCGCCTCCTCGGGCTGGTTCTCGAGCGACCGCACCATTCGCGAGTACCGCGACGAGATCTGGCACGCTTAAAGGCCGCGAGCTCCCCTTTGCCAGCACGGCATTACTCGACGGGCGTGACCGAGCGCCGCGCCCGTCGCTAATGGGTTTAGGAACATCGATGACAGAAGGAGAAATCGATGAGTAAGAAAGAATGCATCGCGATGCTCCTCGCAGGAGGACAGGGCAGCCGATTGGGGGCACTCACCCAAAAGATCGCTAAGCCGGCGGTTAGCTTTGGTGGCAAGTTCCGCATTATCGACTTTTCGCTCTCCAACTGCTCCAACTCGGGTATCGACACGGTGGGCGTTCTGACACAGTATCGCCCCTACCTGTTGCATGCCTACGTGGGCTCCGGCGAGGCGTGGGATCTGGACAGCCGCGACGGCGGCGTTTCGATCCTGCCGCCGTACGAGACGCAGACCGGCGGCGCATGGTATGCGGGCACGGCCGACGCCATTACGCAGAACCTCGACTACATCAAGGCCAACGACCCCAAGTACGTACTGATTCTTTCGGGCGATCACCTGTATCGCATGGACTACCGCAAGATGCTCAAGACGCACATTGAGAACAACGCCGACCTCACGGTGAGCGTTATGCCCGTGCCGTGGGAGGAGGCCAGCCGCTTTGGCATCCTGACCACCGACCCCGAGGACGGCCGCATCACCAAGTTCACCGAGAAGCCCGATAAGCCCGATTCGAACCTCGCGTCCATGGGCATCTACATCTTCTCGGCAGACGTGCTGATCGAGGCGCTCGAGGAAGACGCTCTGGACCAGCGCTCGAGCCACGACTTTGGCAAGGACATCATCCCCAAGCTGCTCGGCGAGGGCAAGCGCCTGTACAGCTACGAGTTCCACGGCTTTTGGAAGGACGTCGGCACCATCGCCAGCTTCCACGAGACCTCGATGGACCTGCTGGGCAACAACCCCGAGTTCGATCTGTTCGACAAGCACTTCCCCATCATGTCCAACATCACCACGCGTCCGCCGCACTACATTGGCCCGGACGGCCGCCTGGACGACTGCCTGGTCTCCAACGGCTGCAAGATCTACGGTACCGCTCGCCACTCGATCCTTTCGACCGATGTCATCATCGAGGAGCGTGCCGTGGTCGAAGACTCCGTGCTGCTGCCGGGTGCGCACGTTAAGAGCGGTGCGCACATCTGCCGCGCTATTTTGGGCGAGAACTCCACGGTCGAAGAGGGCGTGAAGCTCGGCTCTGTCGATACCACCAAGGATACGGCCGTCGTTGGAAATGACGTCGTTATCGGGAAGGGGGAATGATCCGATGATCAATCGCAAGGCCATCGGTTATATCACCGCTAACTACTCTTCGACCTACGGCAGTGTGCTGCTCAAGGACCGCCCCATCGCGTCCGTCCCGTTTTTGGGCCGCTATCGCCTGATCGACTTTCCGCTGTCCAACATGATGAATGCCGGCATTAAGACCGTCGGCGTCGTCATGCCGGGCAACTACCGCTCGCTGATCGACCACGTGGGCTCGGGCAAGGACTGGGGCTTGGACCGCAAGAAGGGCGGCCTGTTCATGGTGCCCGGCAACGCGTATGGCACCACCAAGGGCGGCATGCGCTTCCTGCTGCGCGACATCATCTCCAACAAGACGCTGTTCCAGCGCTCGGACAAGCCCTATGTTGTGATGATGGGCACCAACATCATCTTTAACATGGACCTCAACACTATCATCGAGGCGCACGAGAACTCCGGTGCCCAGATGACCGTGGTGTACTGCAAGGCCACGCGCAACGTCGATGACGAGACCAAGATCGAGATTAACGAGAACGGCCGCCTGACGGGCGTGAGCGCCGGAGTCGTGTACGGCGACAACGCCTCTATGGACTGCTGCATCGTCAACCGCGAGACGCTGCTCGAGATCATCGACCACTACCAGGCCGCCGACTATCTGGACCTGCTCGAGGCACTCCAGGGCGACTTTGGCAACATCGACGTGTGCAGCTACGAGTACAAGGGCGAGGTCGTGGGCGTGTTTAGCGAGAAGTCGCTGTATCGCCGCAGCATGGATCTGCTCGATCAGACCGTGGCCGACCAGCTCTTCGATCCCGAGCGTCCGATTCTGACCAAGGCCCACGACGTGCCGCCTTCGCGCTATGCGACCGGCAGCCACGCGTGCAACTCGATCATCTCGGCCGGCTGCATCATCAAAGGAACCGTGCGCAACTCGATCCTGTCGCGCGGCGTCGTGGTCGAGGAAGGCGCCTCGGTGACCAACTCGATCATCAACCAGAGCTGCATCATCAAGAGCGGCGCCCGCGTCGAGAACGCCATTCTGGACAAGAACAACGTGGTTCCCACCAACACCGAGCTTCGCGGCACGCCCGAGAACATCCTGGTGCTGGGCAAGGCTCCGTTAACTTCCGACACCACCATCGTACGTTAACGTTGGCACCGCAACATCGCTCGTAACATGTAGAATAGCCGCCCGGTTAGCGCCAGGCGGCTATTCTCGAATTACAACATGGGAGACAATATGGCAGATTCCAGCAAAAAGATGCAGATCGTGTTTGCCTCGGCCGAGTGCGCACCGTTTGTAAAGACCGGTGGCCGGGGCGACGTGGCGGGCTCGCGGCCCGCGGCGCTCGTGCGCGCCGGCGCCGAAGTCATCGTGATGGTGCCCAAGTACGCCACCATC
>URFU01000087.1 GCA_900547125.1 uncultured Collinsella sp. | reverse complement strand
TATCCGCTGCGTGCGCTCGTTGCCGACCAGGCCTATCACCTCTCGTCGACGATGGCAGCGCTCGGTATTGGCGTTGGCGTGCTGACCGGCGAGACCGTGGGGGCCGCACGCGATGACGTGTTCGCCGGCCTAGCTTCGGGCCGCACCGGTATCGTGCTCACGACGCCCGAGTTCCTATCTATCCACCGTGACCGTTTCGCGCGTTCGGGCCGCATCGGCTTTGTCGTTATCGACGAGGCGCACCACGCCGGCCTTGCCAAGGGCGGCGACCGCAGCGCCTATCTCGACATGCCCGATATCCTCAAAGCCCTGGGCGACCCGGTCGTTATGGCTGCGACGGCCACCGCGACGGCTCCGGTCGTGGCCGAGCTTGCCCGCATGCTGCCGATCACTCGCACGGTGGTCGACGAGACGGTGCGCGAGAACCTGCGGCTCGAGGACGACCGTGATCTTGCAAGTCGCGAGAACCGTTTGGTGTCGATTGTGGCGACGGGGGAAAAGACCGTCATCTACGTCAATTCGCGCGACCAGTCCGTGGCGCTCGCCAAGACGTTGCGCAAGCGTGTGCCCGATTGCGCAACCCATATCGCGTTCTATAACGCGGGGCTTGCGCGTTCCGATCGCCGTCGCGTGGAGGAAGCATTCCGAGACGGAAGCCTCAGCTGCATCGTTTCGACCTCCGCCTTTGGCGAGGGTGTCAACCTGCCCGATATCCGCCATGTCGTGCTCTACCACATGCCGTTTGGCGCCATCGAGTTCAACCAGATGAGCGGACGTGCCGGCCGCGATGGCCAGCCCGCCGTGATCCATCTGCTCTATTCGTCGCGCGACGCCCGCATTAACGAGCGCCTGCTCGACTGCTATGCGCCCGAGCGCGACGAGCTCGTCACGCTCTATCGCGCGCTGCAGACCATGTGGCGCTCCAACCGCGGCAAAACCGGGGACGATTCCTTTAGTGCGAGCGATATCGACATCGCGCAGATGTGCCTTGCCATCGATGCTCGCACGCCGGTCGACGAGCGTTCGGTGGAAAGCGGCCTGGGAATCTTCGAAGAACTTGGTTTCTGTCGAGTTTCGGGGTTTGACGACACTCGTCGCATCGCGATGGCCGAAAACCCCGGCCGCGTGCAATTGAGCAGGTCAATTCGCTATTTGGAGGGCTTGCGCTCGCGCATGGAGTTTTCGGCTTTCCGGAGCTGGGCGCTCGATTCGTGCGCTTCTGATATGCTAGCCAAAGTTAACCGCCCGATCGTACCGCGGGCCTAGGGGAAGGGGACCTCGATGGATGCCGCAGCCCGTACCGCCCATGATTCCGCCCTCCAGCCGTTCTCGGAGATGGAGCACTATAAGCATGCCGATGAGCTGCCGCCCGAGATTATGGCGGACAGCTACGACAAGCTGGAGCGCCTGTGCCTCAAATATATGAATGAGGACGACTTTTCTAAGGTTGAGCAGGCCTACTGCTTTGCCGCCGAGAAGCACTGCAACCAAAAGCGCCGCTCGGGCGAGATGTACATTAACCATCCCGTCGAGGTTGCCATCATTTTGGCCGATCTCAAGATGGACTGCGATGTGGTGTGTGCCGCGCTGCTGCACGATACCGTCGAGGATACCGAGACCTCGCTCACCGATGTTTCCGGCCTGTTTGGCGATACGGTGGCCGAGCTCGTCGATGGCGTGACCAAGCTCACCAACATCGAAGTCGACAGCATGGACGAGAAGCAGGCGCTTACGCTGCGCAAGATGTTCCTCGCCATGTCCAAGGACATCCGCGTCATTATCGTTAAGCTTGCCGACCGCCTGCATAACATGCGTACGCTGGCGGCCCTTCGCGAGGACCGTCGCCTGTTTAAGGCTCGCGAGACTATGGACGTGTATGCGCCTCTGGCCGACCGTCTGGGCATGAGCTCCATTAAATGGGAGCTCGAGGACCTGTCCTTCTTCTACCTTGAGCCCGACGCCTACCAGCGCATCGCGCGCATGGTGGCTGAGTCGCGCGAGGTTCGCGAGCGCTATCTGGCCGAGACCATCAAGACGCTCACCGACGAGCTCAACCGCATTGGCCTGGAGGGCTTCCAGATCAATGGCCGCTCCAAGCACTATTGGTCCATCTACCAAAAGATGAAGCGCAAGGGCAAGGAATTCTCCGAGATCTACGACCTGGTGGCACTGCGCGTCATCACGCATTCGGTGCGCGATTGTTACTCCACGCTCGGCGCGGTGCATACGCTGTGGCACCCCATGCCCGGTCGCTTTAAAGACTATATCGCCATGCCCAAGGTCAATAACTACCAGTCGCTCCATACGACGGTTATCGGCCCCACGGCCCGCCCGCTCGAGATTCAGATTCGAACCTACGAGATGCATGAGCAGGCCGAGTACGGCATTGCCGCCCACTGGCTCTATAAGAAGTCGGGCGGATCGTCTGCTTCCAAGACCAATGACGCTCAGCGTCTGGACGACCAGATTAACTGGCTCAAACATTCGCTCGATTGGGCAGCGTCTGATGAGATTACGGACGCCAAGGAATACCTGCATTCGCTGAAGGTTGATCTGTTCGACCAGGAGATCTTTGTCTTTACACCCAAGGGCGAGGTCATGGCGCTTCGTGCCGGCTCCACGCCGCTCGACTTTGCCTACGCCGTTCACACCGAGGTGGGCAACCACTGCGTCGGCGCCAAAATCAACGGTGCGGTGGCTCCGCTCACGCACGAGATTAAGACGGGCGACCGCGTTGAAATTCTGACGAACAAGAGCTCCAAGCCATCGCGCGATTGGCTCAAGATCGTCAAGACGCCTTCGGCCAAGTCAAAGATCCGCCGTTATTTCGCCGCCGCGACCAAAGACGATGACGCTGCTGCCGGCCGCGATATACTGGCCAAGGACCTGCGCAAGCGCGGGTATGGCATCTCTACGCCGCGATCCACGCGTGCGCTCAACGCCGTGGCGGAGCAATTTAACTACAAACAGCTCGAGGACCTGTTTGCTGCCGTCGGCGCCGGCAAGGTTGCCCCGCGTGCTGTGGGTAACAAGGTCGAGCAAATCTTGGACCCCAAGCCCGAGGAGCAGCTCACCAAGACTGAAGCCATCGCCGAGGTTGTCAAGCAGCCTGCCCGCGGCTCCAACCGCAAGCCGCAAAAGCGCGGCAAGAGCGCCAGCAATGGCATTCTCGTCAAGGGCGAGAGCAACAGCGGCCTGCTGGTCCGTCTGGCGCATTGCTGCAATCCGGTGACGGGCGACGATATCGTCGGCTTCATCACGCGCGGCCGTGGCGTTTCGGTGCATCGCGCCAACTGTCCCAACGTCAAGGGTCTTATGGAGCATCCCGAGCGCATGATCGAAGTGGAGTGGGACGGCGCTGCCGACACCCTCTTCCAGGTCGAGATCGTGGTCGAATGCCTGGACCGCATGGGCCTGCTCAAGGATGTCACCATTGCCATTGGCGATGCGGGCGGCAATATCCTTTCTGCCGCCACGTCGACTAACCGCGAGGGTATTGCAACCCTGCGCTTTATGGTCGAGATCTCGGACGCGAGTGGTCTGGATCCGCTGCTTGCTTCCATCAGCAGTGTCGATTCGGTCTACGACGCTCGCCGTCTTATGCCCGGCGAAGGCGGAGCTCAGCTCAAGCGCCGTGTGTAGGTGCGAGAGCCTCTCGGCATCATAGATATTGGTTACGTTCGAGGCATCGTTTGGTGCCTCGAACGTATTTTAGAAGGAGGGTATGCGCATGGGCGATATGACTTTGGACCTGACATCCCGAGGCACGGCTTCGATTGAGGCACTCGTCAACGGCCCGATTCAGACCAACAGTTACGCCGTGATTTCGAATGACGAGTGCTTAATCGTCGATCCGGCGTGGGAGGGCGAGCGTCTTGTGGAGCATATCCGCACCGCGCATCCCGAGGTGCGCGTACTCGGCTCTGTCTGCACGCACGGTCATGCCGACCATGTTGGCGGGGTCGCCGGGGTTCGAGCTGTTGTTGGCGACGGCGCACTATATGAGTTGTGCGATAAGGACGTGACGGTACCTCGCGCAAATATCGAGGAGCAGCGCGCCATGTGGGGTATTGAGACGCCCGATCCGGGTGAGCCGACGCGCTTGCTTGCCGAGGGCGATACAATCGAGGTGGGCGACGTCTGTCTGCAGGTGATCGAGACGCCGGGGCATACGCCGGGCGGCATCGTCCTGTTCGCCGCGACCGAGCAGGGGAACATCGCCTTTGTGGGCGACACGCTTTTCCCGGGCAGCCACGGTCGTACCGATCTTTCCGGCGGTGACGAGGCGGCGATTATGCGCTCGCTTTCCAAGCTCGCCCGGCTTCTCCCGCCCGATACCGTTTGCCTAACCGGCCATGGCGATTCGACCACCATGGCACGCGAGCTCATACAGACCCCTTTCATGCAGATGTAGCTTAATGGTCGGCTTTTGAAGCACGAGAAGCGTCCAGACGTCAAGCTATTTTTCCCCAACGGGTCGATTCCGTAGGGCAAACGGTCAAAAAAGTCTGTTTGGACGATATTCGTGAACAAACGAACGTTTATGCTCGGGTGCGCCGTGGTAAAATCTCAGGCGTTATCGGAGCAACCTTACAGGAGGTTTCTTTTATGCTCGTCAACGCAGCAGACATGCTCAAGAAGGCCGAGGCCGGCAAGTATGGTCTCGGTGCCTTCAACACCAACAACCTCGAGTGGACCCTGGCTATTCTCCAGGCCGCAGAGGAGGCCAAGTCTCCGCTGATCCTTCAGTGCACCGCTGGTGCCGCTAAGTGGATGGGCGGTTTCAAGGTCTGCGCCGACATGGTCAAGGCTGCCGTCGAGGCCACGGGCGTTACCGTTCCCGTCGCCCTTCACCTCGATCACGGTTCTTACGAGGACTGCTTCAAGTGCATCGAGGCCGGCTTTACGTCCATCATGTATGACGGCTCTCACGAGGAGACCTTCCAGCTTAACCTCGACCGCACCAAGGAGCTCGTTGAGCTTGCCCATTCCAAGGGCATGTCCATCGAGGCCGAGGTCGGCGGCATTGGCGGCACCGAGGACGGCGTGACCTCCAACGGCGAGCTCGCTGATCCTGCTGAGTGCAAGCAGATTGCTGACCTGGGCGTCGACTTCCTCGCATGCGGTATCGGCAACATCCACGGCGTGTACCCTGCCGACTGGGCTGGCCTTTCCTTCGAGCGTCTGGGCGAGATCAAGGCTCAGACCGGTGACCTGCCCCTCGTTCTGCACGGTGGTACCGGCATCCCCGAGGATCAGATCAAGAAGGCCATCTCCCTGGGCATCTCCAAGATCAACGTCAACACCGACCTGCAGCTCGTCTTCGCCAAGGGCGTCCGCGAGTACATCGAGGCTGGCAAGGATCAGCAGGGCAAGGGCTTCGACCCCCGCAAGCTCCTCAAGCCTGGTCGCGACAACATCGTTGCCCGCACCAAGGAGCTCATGGAGGAGTTTGGCTCCGTCAACAAGGCGTAAGCGTCGCTAAACTTCCCACCGGAAGCCCCGTCTCCCTACACTGTTTCCTTTGCGCTCACCTGGTTTTGCCAGAAGTCGCGCCAAGGAAACAGTTCCGGGGGACGGGGCTTCCTTCGTTTAACGCCGCAGGGTTACTGGGCTGAATAAATGATCCTTGTTTTGCCAGAAGTCGCGCAATGGGAAAAGCTTCGGGTGAACGGGGCCTCCTTCGTTAACTCGCTACAGGGTTACTGGGCTGAATTCATTTTTTTGACTACCGTTCGACGGTGTTGATGGCTCCCTTGTTGGGGCTTTCTTTTTATCTCGCTACAATGGGCTTCAAGAGTTCTAATGACTTGGAGTTTGGTATGGCTGTTATTAATGTGCTGCCTTCGGATGGGAAGGTTATTGACGAGGGGCCGGTTGGTTGCTCTGTTGATGTTTGCAATGATGACTTCCGTTTTCTAGATGTTGGCTTGCCACCCGAGATCCTGCGCTTAAAGGACGCGGGGTATCTTTCGCAGGCTATTGAGGCTTGCGACCGCCTACTTGCCCAAAATCCCGATCCCTCGCTTGCTGCCTGCGTTCGTGCCGAGCGGTATCGCATGCTTGAGACGCCGCTTCATTTTTCGGTGTCGCGCGATCGAGCTATTGCGATGATTCGCGAGGAGTGGCCTGAGTTTACCGAGGAGCAGTTTGACGATCTGATTGACCGTAAGCGTATTGACTGGCGCTTTATCGACGGCGAGCTGTTCGTTCTCGACAACTTCCTCGATTCGCTTCGCGTATATCCCAAAGAAGTCCCCGGCATGCGGTCCGATCCTACGGACGGAATTGCACTGCGCAACGAGATGCTCAAGGAGATGGAGTCGCAAAACGGATTGGCTCGCGTCATTACGCTTAAAGCGTCTGTGTCTGTCCCGGGCGCTCTAGAGGGGGAGACCGTTCGCGCTTGGCTTCCCGTCGCGGCTGCCTGCCGTCAGCAGTCTCGGGTCGAGATTCTCGACATGACGCCGGAGGGTGCCATTGCTCCCGCGAACGCTTCGGCGCGTACCGCCTCGTGGTCTTCTTCGAGTGAATGCTCATTCTCGGTGACCTATCGTTATCACATCGATGCTGCTTATTGTGATGTCTACGGTGGCACACTTCCGGTTCATCCGCGTATGGACGCGCCTCTGCCCGAGGATATTTCCGAGGACCGTCCGCACATTGCATTTACGCCGTACCTGCAGCAGCTGACGGCCAGTGTTGTTGGCGGACTCGAGGATCCGCTCGATCGCGCCCGTGCTATCTATGATTATCTGACGCAGTATGTCGACTATCGCTATCAACCGCCGTACTTGCTTTTGGGATCTATTGCCGATGACTGTGCGCATTCGCTCCGCGGCGATTGCGGCGTTATGGCGCTCACGTTTATCACCATGTGCCGTATCGCGGGCGTGCCTGCCCGTTGGCAGAGCGGCCTGTATGTTGCGCCCGATTCGGTGGGGTCGCACGACTGGGCAGAGTTCTATACGCCGCAGACCGGTTGGCTCAACGCCGACGTGTCATTTGGATCTTCTGCTCGCAGGATGGGGGAGGAATGGCGCCGCCGCCACTACTTTGGCAACCTCGATCCGTGGCGCATGGTGGCAAACTGTCGGTTCCAGGCGGGGTTTGAACCTGTCTTTAATGGCATGCGCGAGGACCCCTACGATAACCAGATGGGTGAGGCTTCGGTCGACGGTCGCGGATGTCGTCAGCGCGAGATGCTCCGCACGGTCGAACTCATCGAAATGCTCGAAGTTCCATTTTCGGACTAATCGGCAGAAAGCTGTGATAAACTAACTCACGCATTACGTGCCCGAGTGGCGGAATTGGCAGACGCAGTGGACTCAAAATCCACCGTTGGCAACAACGTGCGAGTTCGAGTCTCGCCTCGGGCACCATACATGCAAAGGAGCGTTCAAGGGGGTTGCGGCCCCCTTTTTCGTGCCGAACTCGCATGAGCGCGCGGAGCGTTAAGCAAACAGTCCTGTGGCCTGTTTGTAGCGGAGCGTGGCGAGGGCGCCATGCGCCCGAAGCCCGGGGCTTCGCGAAGCGAAGACCCTTCGAGTCTCGCCTCGGGCACCATACATGCAAAAGAGCGTTCAAGGGGGTCAAGGCCCCCTTTTTCGTGTACGTAATGTGATAACGCGCTGCGCGTGTTATTATCCACAAGGCGTTGTTCCCGCAATGCCCTAAAGAGGAACCCGAGGGTTCCCACCTTTTGGCGCCAATGAGCAGCTGACTGGTCATACAACTTAGATTCACTTCCTCAAATCGAGGATGTCTATGTGTACGACCTGGCTGCTGAGAAGTGCCGGGTTATTTTTTTATGAATGGAGGTAGGGAAAATAGCTAAGTCTGATGACACCCGCATCAACGACGAGATCACTGCATCTTCGTGCCGTTTGATTGGCGTCGATGGCTCTCAGCTCGGCCTGTTCGCCATCCGCGATGCCCAGCGCGTCGCCGACGATCAGGGTCTCGACCTGGTCGAGATCGCTCCCAATGCGGAGCCGCCGGTTTGCAAGGTCATGGACTACGGTAAGTTCAAGTACCAGCAGGCCATGAAGGCCAAGGCCGCTCGTAAGAACCAGTCCAAGGTCGAGGTCAAGGAAATGAAGTTCCGACCCAAGATCGACGTTGGCGACTACGAGACCAAGAAGGGCCACGTTCTGCGTTTCCTCAAGAAGGGCGCACGCGTTAAGATCACCATCATGTTCCGCGGCCGTGAGATGGCTCACCCGGAGCAGGGTCTTAACGTTCTCGAGCGTCTCGCCGAGGATCTCAAGCCTTACGCTACGGTCGAGTCCAAGCCTAAGATGGAAGGCCGTAACATGCTTATGCTGCTCGCCCCGATTAAGGGCGCCTTCGATGAGGATAAAGCGGCAAGCGATACCAAGTAACTAGTGTTCTGTAACCGATTAAGGAGTATTTCATGCCTAAGATGAAGTCCCACAGCGGCACCAAGAAGCGTTTCCGCAAGACTGGTACCGGCAAGCTTATGCGCGCCAAGGCTTTCAAGAGCCACATCCTGAGCAAGAAGTCCACCAAGCGTAAGCGTGGCTTCCGTCAGGAGACCGAGATCGCCGCTGCCGACCGCAAGGTCATCAAGTCGCGTCTCGCCTAAGTTCGCGTTCCCGTTTTTCGTTTAACCGTCTAGGAGTTGATAGAACATGGCACGTATTAAGCGCGCTGTTGCCGCCAAGAAGAAGCGCCGTACCGTTATGCACCGTGCGAAGGGTTACTACGGTGCCGCTTCGCGTACTTACAAGCATGCTAAAGAGCAGGTCCAGCACTCCCTGCAGTATCAGTATCGTGACCGTCGCAACAAGAAGCGCGAGATTCGCTCTCTCTGGATCACCCGCATCAACGCTGCCGCTCGCCTGAACGACATCTCTTACTCTCAGTTCATGCACGGCCTGAAGGTTGCCGGTATCGAGCTCGACCGCAAGGTCCTGGCTCAGATGGCTTACGAGGACATCGAGTCCTTCAACGAGCTGGCTGCCATTGCCAAGAAGGCTCTCGAGGCCTAATAGATTCTGTTGAATCGCTAGGGGAGTGTCGCACTGTGCGCGGCACTCCCTCTTTTTCATCGAAAGCGCTGGTTTATATTGTAAAAGCGCGGGTAGATAGACACTTACAGGTGACCGATCTGTATATATCTCCTAACCGAAGGGTCATCATCTGATACGTGCAGTATTTCTGCACCAGCCTTTCTATTACTTATATAGGAAGCGATATGTTGTGTAGGACTTGTGAAGAGTGGAATTGACGTCCCACTCGGCTTCGCGGTCTGGCAATATATCTCCTTGCCGCGCGGCCCGGTGGGACCGGATGTACCGCGCAGGCGTGCACCTTGAGAACCGGATACTGCGAGGATGGACACTCACTTCAGTGTCGCATCCGGGCAGACATCGAACCA
>URFU01000086.1 GCA_900547125.1 uncultured Collinsella sp. | reverse complement strand
GGCCGCGGGATTTGCGGTGACGAATTGGTCCTTCTGCTGGCCATAGGTGCTCTCGGGAATGTCGGAGGGTAGCAGCGTACCGCCAGCACTGTAGACCTCATAGGTGAGCTCGTAAATGTTGTCGCCAAGGTCAGTCGCGCCCGTAACGATGGCACATGGCGGGTTGTAATTTCCCTGGCCGTATTCCTGCTTCAGATACAAGTACCCGTCATGCGCTTCGGCCGAATCAGGAATCGCCTGCCCCTCCGGCGTTCTGTCATAAGTCATATCGGCATCGGAAAGCGTCAGACCCGTCAAGCGGTTGAGTTCCCTATTGATCACATCAGTCGCCACACGTTGGCTATTACCATTGTCATAGTCGCCTTTCTCGATTCGATACGGCGCGTTGTCAATAAAATGGCACCAGATAAACTTGACCAGCTTGTATTTCTCGTCATCAGAAAGTCCGTCAGTCGAATCGAAGCCGCCCGCCTGATACCAGTCCCGATCGAAGTGTTCCTCCGTAAAGTTCGACAGAAACAGGTTCGCCGCGGCATAAGTTGCCTGGTCGTTGAGATCGACTTTTACGCTGCTGCCGGTCTGCTCAGGTTCTTCTGCCTCACCCTCGTCGTTGGCAGGCTTCTCCTTGGAGCTTCCCTTGTCCTTGTGCTCGGCCGAGCCCTCGTCGGACCCAAGTACCGTAATTTGCGATGAGTTGCCCTGCCCAAGCGGACCCAGTACGCCGGTCAGCGCCAGAGCGGCACCGCCGGCAACGAGCACGCCCACCACGCACATGCCGACAATCACCGCGCGCTTATGCGATTTCTTTTGTACGGCACCCTGCACGGGAGGCATCCCTGCCGCCGGCATCGACGCGGGCTCGGCGGGTGCGGCCGCCGGAGAGGCAGCGCCCATGCGTGCCCCGCAGTTCGTGCAAAAATCGGTTCCGTCGGGCATCTCGGAGCCACACTTGGTGCAAAACATATTCGGGCATCCCCTCATAACAAACGGCATTTGTCGCCATCATATTGAGCCTTCGCAGCCCAAATGTGTTGCGCAACATTGGCCACGGCCTTCGGACACCGACAAAACGTGCCGGGCCCCTACCCCGTCACGCGCACGCTAGGGCAAAGGTCCGCCAACGGGCACTCATCGCACTTGGGTTTGCGGGCGTCGCGCAAACTGCACGGCCGCCATCAGCACCCGGCCCGCTCACCCAAAACGCGCATGCCCAACGTCCTCGGCACAAACCAGCCTGATCGAACAGCATCAATTATCAGCTTCCAGCTGCGCTACTTTGTAATTATAGCAATTCCTACTTTATAGTTGTGGTAACTTCTAGTTAGTAATTATGGTTGTTTTACCTTGACAATGTGGTAAATCCCAAAGACCTGCCACGAAACCCGGCGGATACCGACAAACTCGTCACGAGACTTTCGAACCAAAAGCATGCCTACGAGCATGCGATACAAGACACGGAGGGCGTTAAAAATGATTGAGCGAACCATGGCCCAGAAGCTACGCGACATGTCAGAATGGTTTCCCGTCGTCTCGCTTACGGGGCCACGCCAAAGCGGCAAGTCAACTCTCATCAAGGCCGTTTTTCCTGAATATGAATATCTCAACCTCGAGAACCCGGAAGTCCGTCGCGCCGCACTCGATGACCCCGTCGGCTTTATCAGCAGGCGCCCCGATCATCTGATCATCGACGAGGCCCAATATGCACCGGAACTGTTCAGCATGATTCAGGTCGCTTCCGACGAGCGCGGAAGGACCGGCCAGTATGTATTGTCCGGCTCGCAAAACTTTTTGCTCATGCACAACATCCAGCAATCGCTTGCCGGGCGCGTCGGCATGCTCAAACTCCTACCTCTCTCTTACCAGGAGCTCAGCGATACGCAAATCTCGCTTGACACCTACCTGATTCGCGGGGGATACCCGCGCATATATGATGCGGGCATCCCCACCGATATGTTCTACCAAAATTACCTTATGACCTATGTGGAACGCGACGCGGGCGGCCTTCTCGATGTGCGTAACCTGAGCTCCTTTAGAAAAATGATCGGGCTGTGCGCGGCTTGCGTGGGAGGGCTGCTCAACCTATCAAGGCTCGCCGCCGATGTGGGAGTCGCCACGGCAACGATTAGCTCGTGGCTTTCGATCCTGCAATCAAGCTATTTGGTGTTCCTGCTTCAGCCATATGCTGGAAACATGCGCAAGCGGCTTACCAAAGCGCCAAAACTATACTTCTACGACACGGGACTACTTTGTCACCTGCTTGGCATTCACGACGAGCGCAGTCTCATGAACCACCCCCTAAGCGGGGAAATATTCGAAAACCTCGTTGTATCGGAACGCCAGAAGGCATATCTCAACAGAGGCATCGAGCCCACGCTTGTCTTTTATCGCGACGACAGTAAAAGAGAGATCGACCTTATCGATCTAACAGAGCAGGCTCGCCCACAGGCGTTCGAAATCAAATCGGGCGCCACCTATCGAGACACATTCGCTCGACACCTACGGTCTGTTGGTTCCGAACTTGGCATTCCCGCAAAGGACCGAGCCGTCGTATATCACGGCTCCGAGCGCTACGATACCGAGGGCGCAACGGTTGTGCCGGCAGAAGAGTTCTTGCTTCGGAAGTCGTAGCGAGCGCCGTGGTCACCGACCGCGTCCCGATTTGTGCCATCCGGAGATACACAAGAGCGGCAGCACCCTGCCCTTGCAACCTAGCCCACCCGTACGCTGGGGCACAAATCTGCCAGCGGACACTCGTCGCATTTGGGCTTACGGGCATCGCAGACCTCGCGACCGAAGGTGATCCACTGGTGATTGACCGACTCCCAATACTCGTGCGGCAAGATCTTGAGTAGATCCTGCTCGGTCTTGAGCGGCTCTTTGGCGTGCGTCTTGGGACTCAGCATCAGGCGGTGCGCGATGCGGTTGACGTGCGTATCGACCGCGATGCCCTCGACAATGCCAAACCCCACGTTGAGCACGATGTTCGCCGTTTTGCGGCCAACACCCGGCAGCTTGACGAGCTCCTTCATGTCGGCCGGCACCTCGCCACCGTAATCGGCAACGATCATCTGCGCGGCCTCCACGGCGTGCTTGGCCTTGCTCTTATAAAAGCCGAGCGACTTAATGGTATCGGCCACATCGGCCACGCTCGCCCCCGCCATGGCCTCGGGCGTGGGCCACTGGGCAAACAGCTTCGGCGTCACCTTGTTGACCTGCGCGTCGGTCGTCTGCGCCGAGAGCAGCACCGCGATGAGCAGCCTAAAGGGATTCTCGTGGTCCAAAAAGCACTCGACCGGGCCATAGCGACGGTTGAGGCGCTCGCACACCTCAACGGCGCGCTCGCGTTTGGCGGCATTGGTCTCGCGTGGCATAACGACTCCTCGGCTCAGCGGCATAACAAACCTATGGGCACGATTGTCCCACGTATGGGGTCTTTACGCCTCCAAAAATGCGCCGGTCTGGCGGCCCCACAGGCTCGCATACTCGCCGCCCGCCTCGACAAGCTGCGCATGCGTACCGTCCTCGACAATCTCGCCGTCCGCCAGCACCACGATGCGATCGAGCGCCGCCACGGTGGACAGGCGATGCGCCACCACAATGGAGGTGCGACCGCGCATCAGGTTCTCGAGCGCCCCCTGCACCAGCGCCTCGGACTCGCTGTCGAGGGCAGACGTCGCCTCGTCGAGCACCAGGATCGGCGCGTCGGTCAGGATAGCGCGGGCGATGGCCACGCGCTGACGTTGGCCGCCCGAAAGCTTGACGCCGCGCTCGCCCACCATGGTGTCAAAGCCACGGGGCAGGCGGTCGATAAACTCCAGGGCATTTGCCAGGCGCGCGGCCTCGCGGATCTGCTCGTCGGTTGCGTCGGGGCGGCCGTAGGCGATATTCTCGCGAATGGAGCGATGGAACAGCAACGCCTCCTGCGGCACGTAGGCAACCTGGCGGCGCAGACTCTGCTGTGTACAGCGCGAGACGTCCTGGCCGTCCACGAGCACGCGGCCGCCCTGTACGTCGTCCAGGCGCAGCAACAACTTGGTGAGCGTCGTCTTGCCCGAGCCCGATTTGCCCACCAGGCCCACGCGCTGGCCCGCTGCCACATGGAGCGTCAGGTCGTCGAACACGCTCTCGCCTGCCGCGGCATCACGGTATGCAAAGCTCAGGTGCTCAAAATCAATCGCACCCTCGCTCACTTTGAGCTCGGGGGCATTCACGTCGTCTGCCACCAGACGCGGCTCGTCCAGCACGCGTGTCATCTCGGCCGCATCGCCGAGCGCGCGGTTGATGCGCTGCATCATGGAGTTTACGTAGTTCAGACGCATGGTGAGGTTGTACGTATAGGTAAAGATCATGACGAGCGCGCCGGCAGAGATGCCAAACCACGCGTTGCCGCCCGCGACGAACACGCTCACCACGGCCATGGTGATGACAATAAGGCCCGAGGTCGTAAAGTTGCGCTGCATCATGGCGTGCATCGAAACCGTCTCGGCGTCGCGCGCGGCGCGGTCGGCGGCATCGAACAGGTCGCGCTCAAAGTCCTCGCGCCCACAGGTCTTGACGGCCAGGATGTTTGTGACCGCGTCGGACAGCACGCCCGACAGTTTGTTCTGAGCGGCGGACGTCGCGGCCGAAAGCGGCATGATGCGCTTATACATAAGCCAGACAAACGCAATGTAGACGACCATGATGCCCACCAAGATCACGGTAAACGTCGGCACCACCGGGGCGAGCGCCGCCACCGTGCAGACAACCGAGGTGATAGTGGGAATGAGCGAATACACCGTCACGTCCACCAGACCCGTGTAGCCGCTCATAAAACGACTCGTCTGGCTCACAAGCGATCCGCCAAAGCGGCTGGTGTGGAATGTCATGGATTGATTGGAGAGCGTGTCGAAGCACAAGCGCGCCAGGTGATAGTTGCCCGCAATCTCGAGCTTGTAGACGGTGTAGTCCTGCAGCTTGGAGAGGATCTGGCCTACCAGGTTAACGAGCACGAGCGCCAGAATATAGGGGCCAAAGACCTCAAACACCTGGTCGCCTGCCACGGGGCCGGCCTGGACGCGGTCGACGATAAGGGCCATCACGTAGGTGTTGGCAAACGTAAGCAAAAAGATATAGCCCGCCGACGAGAACACCGAGAGAAAGACGATCAACGGCTGTGTGCGCGTAACGTCCCAAAAACGCTGCAACGTGCGGCGCACGGTGGAGCGTTTGAGCGGACTGGTGCTTCTCTGAGACATGGGCTTCCTTTCGCGTCTGATAGGGCGAAACGCCATTGTTGCACACTAAAGTGCACTTCAGGCAAGCACGATGCGAAAAGCGCCCGCGCCTCGCGCTTGCGCCGACGCCCCGCCGTCCGTTGCGGCTAGCCCTCGTCTTCCTGGCCCGCGAGTAAGCCTGCGGACTCCAAGCCCAGAATCGCGTCGGCCTCCTCGGCATCCTCCAGTGCATCGATGTCCTTGAGCTTGCGTTCCATAACGTTGGTGCGCGTGGTGATAATGCCCTCGACCGTCTTGCCCGCGGTCTCGATCTGCTGCTGCGCGCGACGCAGCGCCGCCTGATAGCGCGGCAGCTCAGCCTTGACGGCGGAAAGTACGCGCAGCACGTCATCGGTGCGTTTTTGCAGCCTAAACGTCTGATAGCTCATCTGCAGGCTGTTAAGGATGGCGGCCATGGTGCTGGGGCCGGCAACGTTGACGTGATAGTCGCGACCCAGGGTCTCGATAAGCCCGGGGCGACTGACGACCTCGGCGTACAGACCCTCAAACGGCACGAACAGAATGCCAAAGTTGGTCGTCGCGGGCACGCTCAGGTACTTTTCGCAGATGTCCTTGGCCTCGCGTTTGACCATCATATCGAGCGTCTTGCGCGCTGCGGCAACGGTCTCCGCGTCGCCCGACTCCTGGGCGTCGAGCAGATGCTCGTACGCGTCGCCGGGAAACTTGGAGTCGATTGGCAGCAGCACGGGATCGCCCTCGTCTACCGGCAGCTTGACGGCAAACTCAACGCGCTCCGAGGCGCCGGGCTTGGTGGCGACGTTTTCCAGATACTGGTCGGGCGTAAGGATGTCCGCCAGGATCGCGCCCAGCTGCACCTCGCCCAAAATGCCGCGCGCCTTGACGTTGCCCAGCACGCGCTTAAGGTCGCCCACGCCGGTGGCGATAGACTGCATGTCGCCCAGACCCTTGTACACGGCCTCGAGCTGGTCGCTCACTTGCTTAAACGATGCAGACAGACGGTCGTTGAGCGTACGGGAGAGTTTCTCGTCCACCGTCGCGCGCATCTGATCGAGCTGCATGTTGTTGTCCTTGCGGATGGCGCCCAGCTGTGCATCGACCGTCTCGCGCACCTTGTCCAGGCGGCGCTCGATGCCCTCGCGGTTGGCGCCAAGCTGTTGGGCCGTCTCGCGGCGCAGGTCATCCATACGGTCGCCGGCCTGCGAGAACTCGCGCGCAATGGTCAGGTAGCGCTGCTGCTCCACGGCCGCATCGGTTGTCTGCTGCTGCGCGATGGCATTTGCCGTGCGGCGGGTTTCTGCCAGCGCGACGTTGAGGGCATCGAGCGCGCTGTTGGCCTGCTCGAGCGCCGCGAGCGTCTCCGCGTCGTTGCCGCCACGCTCTCGCAACTCGGCACGAAGGCCTTTAAGCTGCAGGGCGCAAACCACAGCAACTCCCACCGCCACCAAGGCAATCACAACAAGCGCAATATCAATAGCAGACATAGACTCCGCCCAACAAACCCAATCGATCATCAATCAAAACTGCGATCAATCTTACCCCGCCACACGCACCGGGCGCCCGGCCCCTTCTTGGGTGCCCCTCTCCTCCGCATATTCCATAATGCGGCGCGCCGTCTCCCTGCTCACCTTTGAGTCATCGCCGGCTAAGTATGCGTACACGTTTCCCTTATTCAGATTCAAATCGCGGCAGAGACCGTAGCGCGTGCCGCCCGATTCCTCTAGCGCTCCCAATGTTCTTTTTCGCATCAGGGCGTTGATCCTTCTGTCCGCCACTGGCTTTTCCTTCACCGCTCTATACGCACGCCAAACGTTGGCATAACGGTTGGGGAGCTCACTTTTGGCACATAGAGACGCCATACCACCCGCTTGATCGTACAAGGACAAAACGCCTCGGTAATCCTCTTCCATCCACGAACCCTCGGATAAACCCAGAACGTATTCGGCTTTTCCTTGCGCCAAAGCGAGCAAAAACAGAGGCTCCGCCACGCGCGGCGCAACCGTCGTCGCCTGCTCAACCAGTTTTCTAAAACTCAGCGACTGCTGTCCGGATAGCTCTCGGCAATAGCCTTTTAAGAATCCCTCAAAGGTCAGATTCAACCGAGCACCTCCTTTTTGTATTGCCTGTATGCGCAGACCATCTCTTGATAACTCCGCTCCGAAGGCGACGACGCCAGCGCCTCCCCCTCGTCGAATATAAGCCGTTCGAGCAGTCACCAATCAAGTCGGTCGACGAATGCCTGACAATGAAGATCGACGATGTCGATCGGACGGTAGGCATAGAGCTTCATTACCGCCAGATCCTCCAAGGATGGCGTAAAGTACCTGATAAAACGCGCCCCAATATCTAAGGGAATCATACGATCTTCGTAATTGAATGGCATCTGATCGCAATATGCCACCGCCATACCATTCACCTCGGGGTATCGAGCTATGATCTCGCGGAGGCACCTGTCTGCCTCAAACACATCAATGTCATGTGTAACCGACCGATTCGTCACATCGTTTAGCATGAAGGCGCTTCCTCCCACCAATACAACGCTCGGCCTATCGTCTCTTGGACCTATTTCCAGCTCCGCCTCTTCGTCAATGCCCAAAAGAGTCTGCTCTAAATCCTGCTTATACATAGCAAATCCTATTATTATTCATCTTCAATAATACTATTCAGTCGCACGACAGGACCCACAGGATGCAAGAATTTTACTCGTGGCGATAATCCCTACTCCCTAGAAGTCCTAATGTGACAAACGCTAACTCTCCCAGCCGGCGCGGATGGTTGTTACGACATCGCCTAGACGCTGGCCGAGAACTGCCAAGTGCTCAAGCACCTCGCTGGGCGAGGCGCCGTTGAGAATGCACGTGAGGGCATATGAGGCCAAGAAGATTGCCGCGAGCCCCAACGGAATCAGCACGATCATCGCCAGCGTACGCAGGCGCTGGGCCCAGCGACGGCGACGCGCACGACGCTTGTCGAACGCAAGCTCCTGCGCATATGAATCTTGCTGTACGGAATAGGCTCCTGGGTCCACCTCATCCGCAGACGATACCGCGGGCGCGGCGTTTTGCACAGGAGGCTGGACGGCCGCCCCTTGCATTTGCATCTCCATAAGCCGTTGCTGCTGGCGCAACATGCGCTCGGCTTGTTGCCGCGGGGTCTCAAGAAACAGATCCATGTTGGCCTCCTCAATCTGAGCATTCGACGCTTACGCCCAGCATCCCGCACCATCGCGGCCGCGGCAACGAAATCCGCGGCAATAGCCGCAAAGATTCTATAGTCAGAAAGCTGTCGAAAACCTCAACAACTCCCCTACCAGCACTTTCTCTGGGCTTTTTTTATCGAATGATCTTTTGCCCTTCCGCCCTTACGCCAACCGACCAAAACCTAACCAAAAGCTTGACGGAAATTGTGAAGACCGGGACCCCACACAAAAAGTGCCGCCCCAAAAGGGGCGGCACACAAACTTCTAATCAGCTTTTCAGTAACGAGCACGCGACGACCCGAAGCGGGCCGGGAGGGCCGGACTACCTTCCCTCAACGCGACCCTGCGAAGCCGTGAGCGAGGAGGGAAGGTAGTCCGGCCCTCCCGGCCCAGCTCACGCTAGCACCACGCGCTAGTAGTTCACCACCTGCTCCTCAAAGTACGCCTTCGGGTGGTTGCACACCGGGCACACCTCGGGCGCCTCGGCACCAACATGCAGGTGCCCGCAGTTCAGACACTTCCACACCTTTACGCCCTCGCGCTCAAACACCTCGCCCGATTCAATGCGCTCGACGAGCTTGTTGTAGCGCTCCTCGTGGGCCTTCTCGACAGCGGCGACACCACGGAACTTCTCGGCGATCTCGGCAAAGCCCTCCTCCTCGGCGGTCTTGGCAAACTCGTCATACATCGTGGTCCACTCGTAGTTCTCGCCCGCGGCGGCGTCGCGCAGGTTGTCCAGAGTGCCCGGAACGGCGCCATCGTGCAGATACTTAAACCACAGCTTGGCATGCTCGGACTCATTGCCCGCCGTCTCGGCAAAGATATTCGAGATCTGAACGTAGCCGTCCTTTTTGGCCTTGGATGCATAGTAGCGATACTTGGTGTGTGCCTGGGACTCACCGGCAAAAGCAGTCTCGAGGTTCTTCTTGGTCTGAGAGTTCTCAAAATCCATAGGTGTACTTCCCTTCAACACATGCCGCCCATAGGCTTTGAGCGGCCTTGTCTTTAGGATGCCCTCATGCCGAGAATCTAAACCTTACAATCCTGTTTTTCAGCTTCGGGTGGGCTA
>URFU01000085.1 GCA_900547125.1 uncultured Collinsella sp. | reverse complement strand
TATCGGTCTCGCCTTTATCTTCACCGCTTACAAGGGGAACAAGGATAAGACCAAGGCAGTTATCATCCCGCTGATCATCACCGCCGTGCTCTCCTGCGTCACCGAGCCCATGGACTTCCTCTTTGTCTTTGCCGCTCCCGTGCTCTTTGTCGTTCACTCGATTCTTTCCGGTATTTTCCTGGTTCTGCTCAAGGTCCTCTCCGTGCCCGCTTCGACTGCAGGCGGCATCATCAACATCGTGGTTTCCAACCTGGTCCTCGGTGTCGACAAGACCAACTGGCCGGTTATGCTGGTGCTCGGAGTCGTCAACGCCGCTCTGTACTTCTTCCTCTTCACCTTCCTTATTAAGAAGCTCAACCTCCACACGCCTGGCCGCGAGGAGGAGTCCGAGCTCGCCGAGTCCGTTGCCGAGGGCGAGGCCGCCGCGTCTGTCGCGGTGAAGCAGGGCGCCGTTGCCGCGGCTCCCGCAGAGGGCGTCGATGCAGGTATTGCCGACCTGGTCGCAGGTCTTGGCGGCAAGGACAACATCGAGGAGCTCGAGAACTGCTTTACGCGTCTCCGCGTGAACGTTAAGAACCCGGACCTCATCAATGAGGACCTCATCAACCACGTGCCCAACAGCGGCATCAACCGCAACGGCAATAATATCCAGATCATCTTTGGCATGAAGGTCGCCGAGATGCGCGACAAGGTCGAAAACGCAATTGAGAAGGAGCAGTAAACAATGATCATTACTCTGTGTGGTGGCGGATCCACCTTTACCCCCGGCATCGTCAAGTCCATCGCCCTGCGCAAGGACGAGCTCGACGTTGACGAGATTCGTCTGTACGACATCAACGAGGAGCGCCAGCGCAAGGTCGGCGTGCTCGTGGACTGGATTTTGCACGAGGATCTTGGCCTGGACATCAAGCTCACGGTGACCACCGACAAAAAGACGGCTTTTACCGACGCGAGCTTCGTGTTTGCCCAGATGCGCGTGGGCGGCTATGCCATGCGCGAGCAGGACGAGAAGATTCCGCTGCGTCACGGCTGCGTGGGTCAGGAGACCTGCGGTTGCGGCGGCCTTGCCTATGGCATGCGCACCATCTTCCCCATGGTCGAGCTGATCGATGACGTTGAGAAGTACGCCAAGAAGGACTACTGGATTCTCAACTACTCCAACCCTGCCGCCATCGTCTCCGAGGGCTGCCGTGTGCTGCGTCCCAACGCTCGCATCATCAACATCTGCGACATGCCGATCGCGATCATCGACGTGGTTTGCGCCGCGCTCGATATCGACAAGAAGGATGTCGAGTACGATTACTTTGGCCTCAACCACTTTGGTTGGTTCACCTCGATTCGCCACAAGGGCGAGGAGGTGCTCCCGCAGCTGCGCGAGTACATCAAGGAGCACCAGATTCTGCTGCCCGACTCCTACCTCAAGGGCATGGGCTCGCTCATGGCAAAGAAGCCCGAGGAGACCACCGACGAGCACCCCGAGCAGAACCGCCACACCAAGGGCAGCTGGTACTACGTCTGGAAGGGCGAGTACGAGATTATGGAGTGCTTCCCGGAGTACCTGCCCAACACGTATCTGAACTACTACCTGCAGCAGAAGGAGTTCGTCGAGCATTCCAACCCCGAGCGCACCCGCGCAAACGAGGTTGAGGAGACGCGTGAGAAGAACCTCTTCGACGGCATCGACCACTACGAGAAGACGGGCGAGATCGACGAGAGCACGTTCTATGCGGGCAGCCACGGCGACTGGATTGCCGACCTGGCTATCGCTCTGAAGAACGACACCAAGCAGCGCTTCCTGGTCATTTGCGAGAACAAGGGCGCTATCCCCAACATGCCCTACGACGCTATGGTTGAGCTGCCTGCCTACATTGGCAAGAACGGCCCCGAGGTCATCAGCCGTGACAACATTCCGCTGTTCCAGCAGGGCCTCATGATGCAGCAGCTGAACTCCGAGAAGCTCGTGGTCGAGGCTACAATCGAGGGTTCGTACGAGAAGGCACTCAAGGCCTTTACGCTGAATAAGACCGTGCCTTCGATGAAGGTCGCCAAGGAGGTTCTCGACGACATGATCGAGGCCAACAAGGGTTACTGGCCCGAGCTTAAGTAAAAGCAACAGGGTCGCTAGCCGCATACCTGGAGCAATGCCCCGTCCACGTGATTGCGTGGGCGGGGCATTGTCGTTTGGTGCAAAGTGACCTGGCCCCCTTTGTACAAAAAATGATCCGTTTTCCTCCGTCCCCATGGGATCAGCTCTCTGCCGAGTTGTGGTAGAACTAGGGAACGGTTTTGAGGAGGTTGGCATGCTCAATGCGATGATTTGGGCGCTTGCCTGTTTTGGCGTCGTCGCTGCCGATATAGCCCTGAGCGCGGTTCTGTTTTCTGTTCTCGATGCCGTGTCGGTACTGACGGGCTATCCGATCGACAATCTTGATATCCAATGGTTCCAGGCTGCCGCTCAGACGGCGTCGTTTTTGATGGCGCTGCTGTGGTGGCGTTATCTGTGGTCGCGCTCATTTATGGCGCGCTGGCAGGGCGAGCGCCCGCTTGGCGGGGGAGCGCGTGGGGCGTGGAAACGCATCGCCTGCGTTATCGTGATTGGCCTGGCCCTGCAGGTGGTCGTTGGCTACGTGACCGACGCCGTGCTGTCGCTGTTGCCCGACGCCGCGGCCGACTACAGCGAGCTTGTCGAGGAGACGGGCATGGACGACACGAGCTATCTGGCCGTCCTGACCACGGTGCTCGGCGCTCCGTTTTGCGAGGAGCTGCTGGTGCGCGGCATTATTTTTGAGTTTTCGCTCCGAGCATTTAACCCGCAGTGCCGCCCACTTTGGAAGCGCCGGCGTCGCGCGAGCGCGCAGGACGGCGCCATGGTGCCCTGGGCGGCCCCAAGCACGTGGGGTATCGCCGCGGCGATTGTGCTGCAGGCGGCAATCTTCGGTTTTATGCACATGAATTGGGTGCAAGGTTGCTACGCGGGTGCCGCCGGCCTCATCTTTGGTTGGGTGCTCGTGACGACCGGAAAGCTCCGCTACACCATCCTGCTGCACTTTGCCTTTAATGCCGGGTCGTATCTCATGGGCCTGCTGTGGTTTGTGAACACGCCGTTCGACGTGGTGGTCACGGTTGCCATCGCCGGCGTCATCCTCGTTGAGGCAATGCGCTCGCTGCGCCACGCGTGTGGGATGGACGCAGCGAGCGCACCGCTGCCCTAGTTGCGACGCCCGCCTCCGTTGGCGCCCTGACGCCCCTGGGCCGCGCGATTGCGACCGGCAGCGTTCTGCGCGCGAGACATACCGCCGTGGCCCTTGCTGCCCTTGGGTCCCTTGCCGGCGGCGCCACCGTGGGCCTTGCCGCCCTTCTTGCCAGTGCCGTGTCCGCCGCCGGCCGATGTCTCGCCTGGGCGTGGCGGCACGGGGCGGATCAGACAGTGCTTGGTGTAGCCAATCAGGTCGCGACGCCCGGCCTTCTCCAGTGCCTCGCGCACCAGCTTGTAGTTCTCGGGCTTGCGATATTGGATGAGCGCGCGCTGCAAGGCCATTTCGTGCGGGTCGCGCGCCACATAGATCGGCACCATGGTGCGCGGATCAACACCGGTGTAGTACATGCACGTCGACATGGTGGACGGGGTGGGGTAGAAGTCCTGCACCTGCTCGGGCATGTAGCCCATGTCGCGCACGGCCTCGGCAAGGTCCACGGCTTCCTTCATGGTCGAGCCGGGATGGCTCGAGATCAGGTACGGCACCACATACTGCTTGAGTCCGTATTCGCGGTTCAGGCGTTCAAATTTACGGCAGAACGCGTCGTAGACGGCGCGGCTCGGCTTGCCCATCACGGACAGCACCGCGTCGCTCACGTGCTCGGGAGCTACGCGCAGCTGGCCCGAGACATGGTGCTCCAGCAGCTCGCGCAAAAACTCGTCCGAGGCGTCGGCCATGGTGTAGTCAAAACGGATGCCGCTGCGGACGAAGACCTTCTTGACGCCCGGCAGCTGGCGCAGGTCTCGCAGCAGCTGCGTGTAGCCGCTCTCGTCGACCACCATGTTCTTGCACACACTCGGCCACAGGCAGCGCTTGTTCTTGCATACGCCGTGCTTGAGCTGTTTGTCACAGGCAGGGCGGCTAAAGTTGGCCGTCGGCCCGCCCACGTCGTTGATATAGCCCTTAAACTCCGGGTCGCGCGTGAGCAGCTCGGCCTCGCGCATGATCGAGTCGTGGCTGCGCATCTGCAGTACGCGGCCCTGGTGGAAGGTGAGGGCGCAAAACGAGCACTCGCCAAAACAGCCGCGGTTGGAGCTAATGGAAAACTTGATCTCGGCAAAGGCCGGCACGCCGCCTGCCGCGTCGTAGTCGGGATGCCAATCGCGTGCGTAGGGGAGCTCGGCCACCTCGTCCATCTCATCGGTGGTGAGCGTCGCCGACGGCGGGTTCTGCACCACATAGACGCTGTTGGGGTAGGGCTCTACCAGGCGATGCCCGGTGATGGGGTCCATGTTTTGCTGCTGAACGTTAAAGCTGCGCGCGTAGTTGAGCTTGTCGGCGGTAAGGTCGTCCCAGCTGGGCAGCAGGTCGTAGTCGTAGACCTCGTCGAGCGAACCGGTGCGGTAAACGGTGCCGTTGATATAGGTGATCTGATCGACGGGCAGTCCCGCGTCGAGCGCGTCGGCGATCTCGACGATCGCGTGCTCGCCCATGCCGTAGATGAGGATGTCGGCGCCCGAGTCGAGCAGTACCGAACGCTTGAGCTTGTCCTGCCAGTAGTCGTAGTGGGCCAGGCGGCGCAGGCTCGCCTCGATGCCGCCGATAATGATGGGAGCGTCCTTAAACGTCTGGCGGATGAGATTGCCGTAGACCGTGACGGCACGGTTGGGGCGGTGACCTTCCTCGCCGCCGGGGGTATAGGCGTCGGTGTGGCGGCGGTGCTTGGTCACCGAATAGTGGTTGACCATGGAGTCCATGTTGCCGGCGCTGACGAGAAAGCCCAGGCGCGGTTCGCCGAGCACCGTGATGCTGGCGGGGTCGGTCCAGTCGGGCTGGCAGATGATGCCCACTTTGTAGCCGTGCGCGTCGAGCACGCGGCTGATGATGGCCATACCAAAGCTGGGGTGGTCCACGTAGGCGTCGCCGCAGATGTAGACAAAGTCGCACTGGTCCCAGCCGCGCGCATCCATATCGGCGCGGCTGACAGGGAGGAACTTATCGCGGCCCGGACGCCAGGGGCGAGCGGGCGCAGCCGGGGCATGCGCGGGGCGCGAGCCCTGGGCCTTGCCGCCGCGCTTTTGCTGCTGGCCCTGTTTGCCCTGCTGACTGCGCTGGTTGTTCTGAGCGTGCTGAGGCTTTTTTGCCACGATCCCTCCCGGTGTTTGTGTGCTGCACGTAATTGTAACCAGTCTTTTTGGGACGGGGCTAAAAAGACTGGTGGAGTACACGGGCCGGCGGATCGGCGTGTCGATGCGGGTGCCGGCGCCGCGCCCGCTGTTTGTTTCCAGACTGTGTATCTGCGCGTTGGAGAACCCGTCTCGCGCGCACGCCATGTTGTCAATGGGTTACAGTATGAACGGCGGCTATGTTTCCGCCAACGCACGAGAGGGTCGTCAACAAGGAGGATGCACGACGATGCAGCGTGCCAAACAGATATCGGAGTCTATTGAGCTGGGCATCATCTTGGCGCTCGCCGGTGGCTTTATGGACGTGTATTCGTACATTGGGCGCGACCATGTTTTCGCCAACGCGCAGACAGGCAACATCCTGCTCGTGGGCGTGAGCATCTCGGAGGGCAACTGGGCACTTGCGGGGCGCTACTTCTTCCCTGTGGTGTCGTTTGCCGTGGGTATTATGCTTGCCGACCTGGTTCACGAGCGGTTTGGCAGCGTGATCCACTGGCGTCAGGTGACGGTGTTCTTTGAAGCCGTCATCTTGCTGGGCGTGAGCTTTATCCCGGGCGGCAATTTCAACCTGCTCGCCAACTGCCTCACCTCGTTTGCCTGCGGCATGCAGGTCGAGAGCTTCCGCAAGATCCACGGTCACGGCATCGCTACGACCATGTGCATCGGCAACTTGCGCAACGCGCTGCAAAACGTGGACGATTACATCATCACCCACAGGCGCGGCTTTTTGGAAAACGGCCTGCTGTACTTTGGCGTGATCTTTACCTTTGTGTTTGGCGCCGTGTTGGGCAACTGGTGTATTGAGCGCATGGGCCTGCACGCCATCGTCGTGGCGAGCTTGCTGCTGTTTGTCGCGTTTGCCATCATGTTCATCGACCGCGAGCGCGACTTGCGCTTACGCTGGAAGGTTGCGGCCGAGGCTTGGAAAGAGGGCTGTCGAAAATAGCGGCTGGATGTGACAAGGGGGTGGCCCCCTTGTCAGATAGATCGATAATGGGGAGGGGACGGCCATCTCGGCCGCCCCTTTTTTGGAGTCTTAAGCGCTAAGGTGCATGTTTGTAATGACAAGATTTGACGTCAGCAAAGCGTGTTGCTTGAGGCTATAGAATAAAAATGTCATCTTTCCAGCTAAGATTATTAGTTAAGGGGATGGACATATGTCAGAGCTTTTTATTCAAAATAAGACGACAGTATTCAAGTTGATAATCAAGGCGGAGAACTGTCCTCTTTATTGCTTTGTATAGCCTTTCTGAGCAGCTATTCTAATATTAGTCTGGATGAGTCTTGCAACAATTTAGATAGTGTTTCGATATCCTTTTTGAAAGTAGCGTTTACGCAGGAGATGAAAAAGCATACCGCCATTACTGCGAATCATGGACATGGTTTTGAACAATTTGCAGACTATGTAATACAGCTCCAGGAGCCCGAAAAAACTATCTAGCTCCTGAATGTTGTTACGAACTGCTTTTTGCGATTTATTCGAGATGCTCTTCAATCCGAGCCCTAAGAAGGGCAATGGCTGTAGGTATTCCAATTGCGGCGGCTAATTCGGCTTTATCCAAAACCTGTATGCTAAAGCACGATTGTTTATCACATTGAAGGACGATAACTGAAGATAGTTTCACTTCCCGTTGGCTGAATATATCGTAATCTCCAAATAGGAAGTTACCTTTTATTGAGTAATTCGGTATGTTCGTTACGCACTTCATCTCAAGTCTGTTTAGGCCATAATCAAACACCGCAACTTCCTTGTGTTCGATGATGAGCGCAACCCTGGGCATGTTGCTAAAACCACCGTCGACGACAGTGAAGAGTTTTTCATTTGCATCGTCATAAACGGTATATTTAAGACTCAATAGCTGTCCTAGTGGACCCGTGAACCCATGTTTTTTGATGTTGAGGTTGTCTCCCGCTGGGTTGATGAGGGCCAGAGTATGCGGATAAGGGTTACCTTCAATTGAGATTCGATATTCGTTTGTAGCCGTCTTGCTCGATTTAGGACCAGTAGCCACCACGTGTCATCGCCTCGATCGAATTGGAACCGCCGTCTGCTTCGTGCGGAGAATTACGCTGTACGTTGCAGTACATGCAGCTGCAATAACCGCATGGGCAATTTCTAACAAAATAAATGACGCTATTTGCTGCATGCATGTTATTGACTACAAAGTATCCTTTTATAAACGTGCTGTCAAACATATATTGCTAAAGCAGAAACAATTTAGACTGAGTGGATCGTTTTCTTTGGGCGATTGCTCCTATAATCTAGCCTTCGCTGCTGTCGGGAGGGAAGGGCTAAGGCCCCGTTAGTATGTTGAAACGCTTTAACACTTTTGACGTTCTCACGTGTTTTTTGTTTCAAAAGCGTTAGGATGGGACTTATAGTGCGGGGCGTAACGGGTGCCCCGCGCACGATAGGAGGCTATCAATGGCTAATCGTTTCGTTCTCAACACCATTTCTTACCATGGTTCCGGCGCCATCAAGGAGATCCCCGGCGAGCTCCAGCGTCGTGGCTACAAGAAGATCTTCGTCTGCTCCGACCCCGATCTGGTCAAGTTTGGCGTTACCGCTAAGGTGACCGACGAGCTCGACGCCGCCGGCATCGCTTGGAGCCTCTACTCCGAGATTAAGCCCAACCCCACCATCCAGAACGTCAAGGACGGCGTCGAGGCCTTCAAGGCCGCCGAGGCTGACGCTATCGTGACCATCGGTGGCGGCTCCTCCATGGACACCGCCAAGGCTATCGGCATCATCATCAACAACCCCGAGTTCGCCGATGTCCGCAGCCTCGAGGGCGTTGCTCCCACTAAGAACCACGCCGTGTTCACCATCGCCGTGCCGACGACCGCCGGTACCGCTGCCGAGGTGACCATCAACTACGTCATCACCGACCCCGAGAAGGTCCGCAAGTTCGTGTGCGTCGACACCAACGACGCCCCCGAGGTCGCCGTCGTCGACCCCGATATGATGGCTTCCATGCCCGCCGGCCTGACCGCCTCTACCGGCATGGACGCTCTGACCCACGCCATCGAGGGCTACACCACCAAGGGCGCCTGGGAGCTTTCCGACATGTTCCACTTTGAGGCCATTAAGCTGATCAGCGAGCACCTGCGCGACTCCGTTGCCGAGGCCAAGTCCGGCCAGCCCGGCTCCGGCCGTGAGGGCATGGCTCTTGGTCAGTATGTCGCCGGCATGGGCTTCTCCAATGTTGGCCTGGGCATCGACCACGCCATGGCTCACACCCTGTCCGCCCACTACGATACCCCGCACGGCGTCGCTTGCGCCATGCTGCTGCCGATCGCCATGGAGTTCAACAAGCCGGTTTGCGCCGAGCGCCTGGCCAAGGTTGCCGTCGCCATGGGCGTTGACACCACGGGCATGAGCACCGACGAGGCCGCCGACGCCGCTATCGCCGCCGTCAAACAGCTTTCCGCCGACGTGAACATCCCGCACGTCTGCGAGGCCATGAAGGCCGACGAGAGCGAGGTCCTGGCCAAGGACGCCATGGCCGACGCCTGCTTCCCGGGTAATCCGCGCGAGGCGACGCTCGACGACGTCATCGAGCTCTTCAAGAAGATCTGCCCGGCTGCCTAGCCTAGTTTGGTGTTCTTTCGCCTGTAGGCGTATGGACTTTTGGCTTGCCGCTGGCCCCGCCGTGCTACGCACGGCGGGGCTTTTTGTGCTGCGTCGATGCCCCGAGACGGGCAAAACCAAGGCTTACTGTCCGCTGCGGATAGGTGGTGCACTTCCCAGCGTGCATTTTTGGGAGTATTCAGCAAGCTCTGAAAAATGCATAACGTTGTGAATGGGTCGTAGTGGCCCGCGGCGCCCATCGACAGCACTTGTGGGCGGGCTATCGATGGGCGGAGATGGCTGTCGCCGCGTTTTTGGTTTGCGCCGGCCTGCAACACTGCTGCAACCACATCGTTATGTCGTTTGTGATGGGGCCGTTGGGGCCCACGGTGCTGAATACTCCGTTTTTTGCACGGTCCAAGGTGGGGTACCCTAGGATGAGAGAAATTGATACCTCATATTTATGCATATATCGATATTTCTATGCAAGATGTGGAGTGTAAACCGTGCGCGTGCATAAAACCGGTGTGGGGACGGCTGGAGTCGGCTCGGCTCCTGGGGCATTGCACGTGCAGAACGGTTAAAATCGGGACTCGGTCTTAGT
>URFU01000084.1 GCA_900547125.1 uncultured Collinsella sp. | reverse complement strand
CTCAGGTCGGCCGTTCTACCTACCGGCGTACCTGTCGACGCTGCGCGGGCGCCAGAGCGACAACTTGTCATTCAAAGAGGACGGCATGACCAGAAGGTCTATGCCGTCCTCTTTTCATGCCAATTTGTTCGCTCTGGCGCCCGCTCGCTGGCATTGCTAAAACATCGATGTTACCGTGGTCCAAACTAGTCGTTGGGGGCGTTCTTGTTTGACCAGTCGTTTAAGAACGTCCCCGATGACTATTTGAATTGCTAATTTGTGCGGGTTGTGGTTTTGTGACCTGCTGAAATTTAGGATACTGTACATCTGTACGTTAACTCATCTTCGTAGTATATTGCTACCCGCAAAACTCAACACCATTGTGCTTTGAGACGTTAAAGCGCCTACTACAATGGTTGTCGATAGTACGATTCGATTTAACGACAGGATGGATGGTCCAAGCGTGAGTCTCGGCAGCAAACTATCCAATGCAAAGGTGTCCTTTGCGATATTTAAGCGCGACATTAAGCGACTGCTTGTGAACCCCGTCGCCCTGGTGGTTACCCTAGGCGTGTGCGTTATTCCCTCGCTGTATGCCTGGTATAACATCGTGGCAAACTGGGATCCGTATGGAAACACCCAAGGCATCAAGATTGCTATCGCCAACAACGATCGAGGCACCCAAAACGACTTGGTGGGTGAGCTCAACGCTGGCGACAAAGTGGTCGACCAGCTCAAGGAGAATCATCAGTTGGGCTGGACGTTCGTCGACTCGACGGCCGATGCCAAGGAGGGCGTCGAGAGCGGCGAGTACTATGCCGCTATCGTGATTCCCAAGAACTTCTCGGATAACCTGGTTTCGATGCTCGACGGCAACTACCATCAGCCCAAGCTCACGTACTACGTCAATGAGAAGAAGAGCGCCATTGCGCCCAAGGTTACCGATACCGGTGCAAACACCATCGAGGAGCAGATCAACTCGGAATTTGTCTCTACGGTAGGCAAGACTGTTGCCGGTATCGCCAAGGATGCCGGTGTCGATTTAAAGGACAAGGCAACCCAGACTCAGGACTCGCTGGCAAGTTCGGTGTCCGAGGCGTCCGACACCTTGGGCGAGGTGCGCGATTCGATTGGCGATATGAATGCCGCCATTGATAAGACGAGTGGCGCTATCGCCTCGGCTGATGCGGCACTTGCCGGCTTGCAAGGCCAGGCACCGTCGCTGACACAGGCGATCTCCCAGGGCAACGACCTGCTGAGCGAAGCTCGCACCACGGCGGGCAACTCCATCACCTCGCTCTCCAAGGCGCTCTCGGAAGGCAGCCTTGCGCTCACCAAGACGTCGGCCTCTGCGAACGCTGCCATCGGCAAGCTGACGGGCGCGGTCACATCTACGACCACCCGTATCGACAACTCGCTCGAGTCTCTTCAAGCGACGATCGACCACAATAAGGCCGTTATCGGGCACTTGGAGATTCTCGCCAATGACACGTCGACAGGTTCCGAGGAAATTGACGCGCGCATTGTATCGACCATCGATTTGCTTCGAGAGCAGAATGAAAAGCTTCAGAGCATCAAGGACGGTCTGTCCGCGCAGTCGAGCGCCATGGCGAATGACGCAGCGGCTGTTTCGGGTGCCAGTGACGCTATCAATAACGCAATTCATACCGGTGCGACCAACCTTGGCCAAGCCCAGACGGACTTGGGCCAAAACGCGCTGCCGAAGGCCTCGAGCGCGCTCGACTCTTTTGCTGCCGTTTCGGGCGACCTGACCGGTATCGTCTCGGGTATGACACCTACACTTGCAAATGCGCGCGGCACGCTGGCGCAGCTCGACGCCACGCTCAAGCAGGCAAAGACCACGCTGTCCCAAACCGATGCCTCCCTTGCCAAGGTACAGGACAAGCTCGCGACCGCCGCTAATGACATTGCGGCGCTGCAGACCTCTGAGTCTATGGGCGAGTTAGCCGACCTCATGGACGTCGACGTCAATGACGTGGCAGATTTCATGGCATCTCCGGTTGAGCTGACGTCCAAGTCAATCTATCCGGTCAAGAGCTTTGGCTCGGGCATCGCGCCCTTCTACACCAATCTGGCGCTGTGGGTAGGCGGCTATGTGCTCATCGCTATCTACAAGCTCGAGGTCGACCGCGAGGGCATCGGTAGCTTTACGGCGCGTCAGGGCTACTTTGGCCGCTGGCTGCTGATGGTGATCCTGGGTGCGTTCCAGGCCATTATCGTTACGGTGGGCGACCTGGTCATTGGCGTTCAGTGCGTCAATCCGCTGCTCTTTGTGCTGGGCGGCATCGCTATCTCGTTCACTTACGTCAACATCATCTATGCGCTGTCCACCACCTTTAAGCATATCGGTAAAGCCATTGGCGTCATCCTCGTCATTGTGCAGATCCCCGGCTCGTCGGGCATGTATCCCATCGAGATGATGCCCGGCTTCTTCCAATGGCTGCATCCGCTGCTGCCCTTCACCTATGGCATCAACCTGCTGCGCGAGACCGTCGGTGGCATGTATTCGTTCAACTACCTGTTCAACCTGTGCATCCTGGGCGTGTTCCTGATCGTGGCGCTCTTTATCGGTCTGCAGCTGCGCCCGTTGCTGCTCAACCTCAACCTGCTCTTTGATAAACAGCTTTCCACGACGGGGCTCATGATCTGCGAGTCCAACGACCTGCCGCGCCAGCGCTATTCGCTGCGCACGGCCATGCGCGTCATGCTCGATTCGGATTCGTACCGTCGCGAGTTGCTCGATCATGCCGTGGCGTTTGAGCATCGCTACCCGTACTACATCAAGGGCGGTTTTGCCGCCGTGGTAGGCGTGCAGGTTCTGCTCTTTGTGCTTTCGACGGTGCTCGATATCGACAATAACGGCAAGATCATCCTGCTCGTTATCTGGATCATTTCGGTTATCGCCATCTGTGGCTGGCTCATCAACATCGAGTACATCCGTGCGAGCCTCAATACCCAGATGCGTATCTCGGCGCTTTCGGACGAGGACCTTCGCCGCGAGATGCGCGAGCACACGGCTGCCATCCCTGCTGCCCGTCGCATGTTTGGTCTCAATGCCAGCGAGCGGGGCACCAAGGACAGCGAACAGCCCACGAGCCGTCTGCCGCATATCGGTGCGCATCGTAAGGCTCAAGATGCCGACGGCGTTGACAACGTAAGCGGAAACGGCGGGGACACCACCCCACTTGGTAAGCACTCTAAAGGAGGTGAGGCATAAATGAAAAACATCCTGCACCTGTTTAAGCGCGATGTCCAAAATGTGTCTCGCTCCGTGATCGGCTTGGTTGTTGTGATGGGCCTCATTATCGTGCCGTGCCTGTACGCGTGGTTTAACATCGCCGGAAGCTGGGATCCCTACGGCAATACCGGCAACCTTAAGATCGCCGTGGTCAACACCGATGAGGGTTACGAGAGTGATCTGATTCCCGTCGAGGTCAACGTGGGCGAAAACGTAACCGCCACCCTGCGCGGCAACGAGAACTTCGACTGGGTCGTACTCAACGACCGCGATAAGGCGATTGAGGGCGTTAAGTCGGGCGCGTACTACGCTGCCGTCGTTATCCCTAAAACGTTTAGCGCCGACATGATGACGCTTTTCTCGACCGAGGTGAAGCACGCTGATATCGAGTTCTACGAGAACCAGAAGGCCAACGCCATCGCGCAGATCGTGACCGAGAAAGGCTCGAGCGCCGTCCAGAGTCAGGTCAACGAGACCTTTACCGAAACCATTACGAGCATCGGTCTTAAAACCGTGTCCAGCCTGCTCGACTATATGAGCACCGACCAGGTGAGCAACTTTATCGCCAATCTGTCCTCTACGCTGGGCGATTCGGTCCAGGACCTGCAGGACATTCAGACCAGCGCAACGTCGCTGGCGGGCGTTTTGAGCTCCACGTCCGATTCGCTGACGTCGGCGGGCGGTATGCTCAAGCAGACGGGCACCGTCGATGAGTCGACGAAGCAGCTGATGGAGCACGCCAAGAGCGGCATCAATGATTCCAAGGAAGCGCTCAAGGCCGCCAACGATGCCGTTAACGCGGCGATTGACGGAAGCGCGGGCTCGTTCGACAACGTCTCCGCCGAGCTTGCGAAGGCATTCGATGCCGCGAATCAGCATGTTGACCTTACGGTGTCCCAGCTCAACGAAGCCGCAGCGGCGCTCAATACGCGTGCTGACGATATCGATGCGATGGCCGATCGGCTCCGCAACCTAGCCGACCAGGTGAGTGATGACAAGCTCAAAGACGGCCTCAAGTCCGCCGCGACGTCGCTGGGCAGAATTGCCGTGGAGTACCGCAACAATGCGAAGGACCTGACGGCGACCGCAAAGTCCCTTTCGGACAGCATGGCGGAGGTCAACAACTCGCGTGCCGAGGTCGACCAGGCCATTGCTGATGCCAAGGCGGGTATCTCGGGTGCCAAGTCTGACTACGATTCCACGTTCTCGGTTAAGGCCAAGGAGCTCAAGAAGACCATTTCGGGCGTTCTGGATTCCCTGAACGGTATCTCGGGTGACTTGGATAGCGCCGTGAGCGGTCTGACCGACGCTTCTGGTTCGCTCGCTAAGGGTCTCTCCAAGGCTGCAAAGCTCGTCAACAAGGCTTCCGATCAGCTGGGCGAGGCGTCGGACAAGATCAGTGCCTTTAAGGACGAGCTTGATAGCGCTCTGGTCTCGGGTGACCTGGCCACAATCAAGACGATGATCGGCAACGACCCCGAGGGTCTGGCCGTGTCGCTTTCCGGTCCCGTCGCGCTCGACCGCAAGCCGGTCTATCCGATCCGCAACTACGGTTCGGCCATGGCGCCGTTCTACACGATTCTGTCGCTATGGGTCGGCTCGATTGTTCTGGCGGCCATGATGAAGGTCTCGGTTGACGATGAGCTTATCAACGAGCTCATCCCCGTGCGCCTGCACGAGATCTACCTGGGCCGTTATCTGTTCTTTGGCGGTCTGGCCTTGCTGCAGGCAACGCTCGTGTGCGCGGGCGACATTCTGTTCTTTGGCATTCAGTGCGACAACCCCCTGCAGTTTGTGCTTGCCGGCTGGGTCGCGAGCCTCGTGTTCTCCAATATCGTCTACACGCTTACGGTATCGTTTGGAGATATCGGTAAGGCCCTCGCCGTCGTGCTGCTGGTCATGCAGGTCGGCGGTTCGGGCGGTACGTTCCCCATCGAGATGACCGGTCCCGTGTTCCAGGCGATCTACCCCTTCCTGCCGTTTACCCACGGCATCAACGCCATGCACGCCGCCATGGCCGGTGCCTACCATATGGAGTACTGGATTGAGCTGGGCATCTTGGCGAGCTACCTGATTCCGTCGTTGGCCCTGGGCGTCGTCTTCCGCCGCCCAGTCATCAAAGCCAACGACTGGATCATCGAAAAGCTGGAGAGTACGAAACTTATTTAGCGCGACAGCGTGACATTGGCAAAACATCGAGGTTCACTTTGCCGACGCTTTAGTGGGCTGGATTGCGTGGGATGCTTGGTTGTTGTTACAGTAGCGGGGCGTGCCGGGGGTCCGGTGCGCCCTGTTTTTATTTGACCATGAGGCGGCACGCAGCCATACGCGTGCGGACACCACGCCCAGATTGAGTGCGAGGATGTTCCATGGCCCAATACGCTGCCAACGAAATCGAAAACTTGCCCGATAGCCCAGTAGCCCGTGAGGATTTGGGCGCGGGCGGTATTCCCCGGGGCGCCGGCGCACGCTCTCCGCTGTTCTGGAAGGTTCTGCTTCTTTCGGTGGCGGTCATCTGGGGCTACTCCTTTACCACTATGAAGGACGCACTCGGCACCATTCCGGTGTTCGCGCTGCTCTATGTACGCTTTCTGCCCGCAGCGTTGGTCATGTTTGCCGTCTTCCACAAGCGCATCATCGCGCACCTCAACGCTCGCAACCTGATCGTTGGCCTGAGTATGGGCGTGCTCATGTGGGCGGCCTATGCGTTGCAGACGGTCGGTCTGGCACATACTACGGCGGGCAAGAATGCTTTTTTGACGGGCACGTATTGCATCCTTGTACCGTTCGCGAGCTATTTCCTGAGCGGCGAAAAGCTCACGCGCTACAACTTGGGTGCCGCGCTGCTGTGCCTAGCGGGCATTGGCCTCGTCGCACTCGATAGCGTTGAATTCAACATTGGTGACGTCATTACGCTGGCGGGTGCGGCCTTTTTCGCCATCCAGATGGCGGTGACTGCCAAGTACGGTCGCAAAATGGACATCAACGTCATCACGTTTTGGATGTTTGTGGGCAACGGCGTGCTGAGCCTGGCAACGTCGCTGCTATTCGAGACCCAAGCGCCTCTGTCCGTGTGGACGCCGAGCTTTATCACTGCGATGGCGTTTCTCTCGGTGGGCTGCACATGCGTGGCTCTGCTCATCCAAAACGTCGGCCTGGCGCATGTCCCGGCTTCGACGGGCTCGCTGCTCCTTTCGATGGAGTCCCCTTCGGGCGTGTTGTTTTCGGTGCTGCTGATGGGGGAGGCGCTCACCTCGCGTCTGCTCGCCGGCTTCGTGCTTATCTTCCTGTCGATTATCTTGAGCGAGACTCACTTCGATTTTTTGCGTCGAAAGCCGCGCCCGCAATTGTAAACAACTTGTTGCGCCGCCCTCCCGGGGCGGCAGTTTTTATGCCTCGCCCTTAAAGTAGTACCTTGCACTTTATGCTATCAAAGTGCTTGCTGCAAAAACGATACTGGAGGGCATCTATGGCACCAGCTTTGTCCGATCTTCAACCGCAATCAGCGCCCAAGGCCACCGCAGCGGCGCAGACCGCTATCGGTGACGGTCTTGTTGCAGAAGCTCAGGCTTTTGCAGACGAGCTCGCTGCGTGGCGACACGCTCTACACCAGATGCCCGAGCTGGGTAATAGCCTCCCACAGACCTCAGCGAATATCCAAGCGCGCCTGACCGAGATGGACATCCCATTTGCCGCGCTCGTCGATGGTTCCTGCGTTGTGGGCCTTGTCGGCGCCGGTGCCGCCGCGGCCCAGGGAAATGGCGTCTGCACGAATGAGCAGGCCGGTACGGTCGTTATGCTGCGTGGCGACATGGATGCCCTGCCCGTTACCGAGGAATCCGGCGAGCCCTTTGCATCCACCAACGGCTGCATGCACGCATGCGGACACGATATGCACGCGACGGCGCTGCTTGGTGCGGCTCGTATGCTCAAAGCACGCGAGGCAGAGCTTGTTGATGCCAACGCCACGGTTAAGTTGCTGTTCCAGCCGGGCGAGGAAACCTTTGAGGGTGCCCGCGCCGCCATCGCCGACGGTCTGCTGCAGAACCCGCGTCCTCAGGTCGCCTTTGCCATGCATGTCAATAGCCAGTCGCCGCTTGGCCTGGTGCTTTACGGCAGTCCGGCGCTCTCGGGCGTGTACGGTTTCCGCATCACGCTGCAGGGCAAGGGCGGTCATGGCTCGAGCCCCGAGATCTGCATCGACCCCATTACGGCGGGTGTGCACGTGCATCTGGCACTTCAGGAGCTCATCTCCCGCGAGGTGCCGGCGGCCAAGGAGGTCGCACTGACCGTGGGTAAGTTTGCCGGTGGCCAAGCGGCCAACGTCATTCCAGATACCTGCGTGCTCGAAGGTACGCTGCGCGGCTTCGACGTCGAGCTCATGGAGCACCTCAAGACCCGCATCGCGGAGGTCGTCAAAGGTGTTGCCACGACCTATCGCACGCCGGCGACTATCGAGACGCTCTCGGATGTTCCCCCGCTCGTACTCGATGACGACATGACCCAGGCGTCGCTTGGCTACGTGGGCGCGGTGCTGCCCAAGGCCGCCTTCCTGCCGCTGTTCCACGCCATGGCGAGCGAGGACTTCGCGCTGATCTCGAGCGAGATCCCGAGCGCGTACTTTACCGTGGGCGCTGCCGTGACTGATGCGGACGAGCATTTTGCTCAGCATCATCCCAAGGCACGCTTTAGCGATGCCGAGCTGCCGCTCGGCGCCGCGGCTTATGCGGCAGTCGCTTTGGGCTATATCGCCGCCCACCGGTAGCACCCAATCTTGCCTTTCAAGCCTGAGGGCATGGCCATAAGGCCTATGCCCTTGTCTTTCAAGGCAATCTTGGGCACTACCGGCGCCCGGCGCAGGCTATTCGTTTGTTTAAAAGGAGCAGTATGTCCCGGCAGTATAAATTCTTCCCCGGTTGGCTTGTCGTGGCCTCCGGCTTTGTCGTCATGGCCACATGCTACACGATTTTCGTTAACTGCATGAGCCTGTTCCAGCCGCTCATCGTCAGCGACTTGGGCATTTCTCTTGCGCAGTACAACATCTCCAACGCCATCTCCACCGTGGTGAGCGTTATCGGCTCACTTGTGATCGGTCATGTGGCCGATAAAGTGAGCGGTCGCGTTTTGGGCTCCCTCACTGTTATCGCCACCTCTGCCGTTCTTGCCGGCATGAGTTTTGTCGGTGAGCTGTGGCAGGTCTACGTGCTCTTTGCCGTCTCGGGCTGCTTTGCCGTCGCCTCGACCCGCCTGCTCATTAGCCTTGTGACCGCCAACTGGTTTACGGCCAAGCGAGGCCTTGCCATCTCCATCGCGCTTTCGGGCTCGGGCTTTGGCGGGGCCATTCTGTCTCCCATCGTGAGCTCGCTCATCGTGAGCGTTGGCTGGCGTTCCGCCTTCCTGGTGCTCGCGGCTATCTGCATGGTGGCGGCGCTGCCCATCACGGCCTATTCCTTCCGCACCAAGCCTTCCGAGATCGGCCTTAAGCCGCTCGGCGAGAACCCGGGCGATCCGTCCGTCTCGACGGCCGGCGACAAGGACGAGCACACGGCGCCCGAGGTTAACGTTGGCTGGTCTCGCATCAAGAAGAGCCCGGCGTTTTGGCTGCTTGTCGTCGCCTTCCTCTTTATGGGCCTCGTTAACGGCGCCATCTTGCCCAACCAGGTCACCAACATGACGAGCGTTACCGTCAACGGCGCCAAGATCGTCACGGGCGGCCACGATCCCATGTGGGCGGGCACTGTGCTTTCGGCCTACATGGTCACTGTCGTTATCGCCAAGATTTCGCTCGGCGCGATCTACGATCGCTTTGGCCTGCGCTTTGGCAACGTGCTGGGATCCGTTGCGTGCATTATCGCTTGCGTTGCCCTGTGCTTCCCCGCGACCGATCTTGGTCCCATCGTGGCTGCCGTGAGCTTTGGTGTCGGAACGTGCATGGGCACCATCACGCCCACTATCGCCGCATCCAAGCAGTTTGGAATGGCCGACCTGGGCAAAGTCACGGGCACCATTACCTCGCTCGAGATGGTCGGCGGCACCGTGGGTGCCATTGTCTCGGGCGTGCTGTTCGATGCCACGGGCTCCTTTGTGAGCACCTGGATTGTGTGCCTGGCGTGCTCTGTGGTCATGCTCGTGTTCCTGCTGGCGTCTGAGCCCATCGCCGCCAAGCTGCGCGCGAGCGTGGCGGGGGAGTAGACGTCCGTCGCTCTTTTCTGTTCGCCCCGTTCTGCCCGTGGCCGCCTTGGAAGCCGAATGGATGCTCGTACCATCATTCGGTTTCCAAGGCGGCCACGGGCCTACGAAATGATCCCTTTTCCTCCGTCCCCAAGGGATCACGTGATCCGAAGGGGACGGAGGAAAAGGGATCGGCTGCCGCGGCGGGGCCGGGTGACCCACCAGGAACCCAAACCAACGAAAGGAAAGGCCGCCCCCCCCGAGAAGGATTATGGCAGATAAA
>URFU01000083.1 GCA_900547125.1 uncultured Collinsella sp. | reverse complement strand
GTGTCCTGGTCCTTGGCGTTGTGCTTTTCGATGGCCTTTTTGATTGAAGCGGACGAAACACCCAGGCGCATGAGGATGTCCATGGCCATGCCGTTGCCCTCTTCGACGATGCCGATCAGCAAGTGCTCGGTCGACACGTAGGTCTGGTTATTCTCACGCGCCACGCGGAATGCACGCTCCAAAACGCTAATGACGAGCGGCGAAAAGGCGAGCTTGGCCGCCTCGGTCTCCTCGCTGGGCTCGGGAACCGTGGTCTGGACCTCTTTGAGAGTATCCATGATGTCATCGTAGGAGATGTCGAGCGAACGCAGTGCCTCGGCGGCAATGCCCTCGTCCTCCTTGGCAAGCGCGAGCAGCAGGTGCTCGGTGCCCACCTTATTTGAATGAAGATCGAGCGCCTCCTGTTTGGCCATCGACATGACCTTGCGCGCTCGATCGGTAAATCTATCTAACATGCTCGTTTCCTTACATGAGTTCATCGAAATCAAAACGCCCGCCCGTCGGCGGCGCTTTTGTCTCTTTACCCACAGGTTGTCTATGTTAACAGCTGGAGGAATATCTATAAACCCGGCTCACATGAATGCAGGTTATGACCGCATCGCGGGACTCACCGCGCGATGCGCGACAGGCGCCCCGCAAGAGAAACCCTAGGCGTCTTTCACCACGTCGGGACTCGTCGCACGCGATGCGCGATAGGCATCGGCCTCCTTGGAGACGCGTTCGAGCAGCTCGGATGTATCGACGCCCTCGACTTGCGCGACCGTTTCCACCGTCTGCATGGCGACCGCCCTCAGGTACGCGCACGCGCTGTCCCCCAGCTGCTCGAGGTCTATCTCCTCGCCGCCCTCCCGGGCAAAGCCGACCGCCATCACAAAGTCCATGATGCCCGAGACCAGAAAGCCCACCGCAAAGCTCGAATCCGCCTTGAGCTCTTCTCCGTCGGGGTGGACGATCTCTCTCACGCGGTCGATGATGATCGTATGGATGCCCTGCACGACCTGCTCGGCGGCACCCGCCCTCATGGTGATGACGATGCGCCGCAGCAGGCAGCGGACGTCGCGCCGGTCGAACGCCGAAAGGTCGCCCTCGCTCGAAAAATGCCAGAGGGCATCGGTGATGAGCTCGTTATCCTGTAGCAGTTGGGCTATGGCGATGGCGACGAGTTCATCGAAATCGTGAAAATAGTAGTAAAACGTTCCGCGATTGCACCGGGCGGCGCGGGTCACCTCGCCAACCGACAGCTCGAAGATGCTGTTGTTCTCGATGAGCTCCCAAAACGCCTCGATGATACGGGTGCGTGCATCGGGCGCATCGGCGTCCTTACGCGGTCTCGCCATGCGCCTCACCGCACCCCTGCGCCTTGGCGTTCATGATGAGCATCTGAAGACGGTTCTCCACGTTGGCGAAGCTCACGTCGGGATCGTAGTCGAGCGGCAGGAACTGCGCCGTGGGATACTGCTCCTTGAGCGCATGGATGAGCCCGCGCCCCACGACATGGTTGGGCAGACACCCGAACGGCTGCAGGATCACGAAGTTGCGGCAGCCGCGCTTGGCGTGCTCGAGGATCTCCGCCGGAATCAGCACGCCCTCGCCCGCATCGAACGTATGGTGCAGGATCTTATCGCTCGCGCGCACGAGCTCGGGCATGCGCGTCGGCGGCTCGTAGAGCGGGCTCGCCGCGCCCAGGCGGTCGCAACGGTCGTGCGCGAGCTCGAACAGGTTGTCCGCCGTGGCGTACCAGGCCTTTTCGGGCAGCGACAGGTCGACGTGGAACTCGCGCGACTGCGCATGCTTGTAGAAATAGGTCTTGCGGATCACGTCGGTCATGCGCGCCTCGATGACCTCGAGCCCGTTGTCCTCGAGGTAGCGCTCGATCTCGTGGTTGGCGCCGAGATGGAAATTGAGCAGGTACTCGCCCACGATGAGAACGGTCGGATGCGGGTTCGAGCGGTCGTACGGAACGGCGTCCATGATCGCAAGCGCGCGTTTGAAGCCCGTCGCCTGGCCTCTCAGCCCGGAGCGCTCCATGCCCTCGATAACCTCATCGAGCGCGCGGTCGAACGCAGCGTCCGCCGCGCCCTTCTCGAGCTCGTAGGGACGGATGCGCCTAAGCATGGCCTCGAGGGCATCGATCATGGGAAGACCGTAGGCGATCTGGATGCTCGGGCCAAGGCCGAGCTTGAAGCCCGGATGCGCATTGTGGGCATCGACGTCGTCGTTGGTGAGCACCGGGACATAGTCGTATCCCGCGTCGTCGAGCGCGCGGCGCAGCAGGGGCATGTAGTGCGTCAGGCGGCAGTCGCCGATATACTTGCCAGTCACCACGGCGACGTCGTGCGGGTCGTACTTACCGCTCTCGAGTGCCGCGAGCGCCTCGCCGATCACGATTTGCGCGGGGAAGCAGATGTCGTTGTGCACATAGCGTTTGCCCAGGCGGATGGCATCCTCGCGCCCGATATCAAGGGCCTCGGCGCGCACGCCCTGATTGCGCATCGCCGCGGTCATGAGCCTGCAGAACGCATGGGAGGTGTTGGGGACCAGCGCGATCTTGTCGTGCCGGTCGCGCTTGGTGTACTTGACCTTATACGGGTCGTCGAGCGGATGGACCGCGTGCACCCGGGCGCCCTCGGCACGCTCCTCCGCGCGACGACGGTTGACCGACTCGATAAACGAACGCACGCGAATGCCCATGGGACCGGCGACGTCGCTCTCATCGAGCTTGATCATCATCGGAACCTTGGAGCCCATCTCGCCCATCATGCGCGCGATCTCGTCGGTGAGATATGCATCGTGGCCGCAGCCGAAGCTGCCCATCTGCACGAGCTCGAGCTCGGGCGTCGATGCGACGATGACCGCGCACGACAGCATGCGCGCATGGTAGTTGTTCACGATGTCGATGCGGCTGTTGGAAAGATCGACGTTGCAGACCCCCGGCACCGCATCGGGCGTCAGCACGGGGATGCCGCGCTCAGAGAAGAGCTTGGGCAGCCCGTGGTTGACCAGCGGGTCGTTGTGGTACGGGCGCGAAGCGATCACCACCGCGTAGCCGCCGTCCTCGCGCACGTTCTCGAGCACCTGCCTGCCGCGCAGCTGCAGCTGGTTCTCAAACGTCTGCTGCGCGCGGTCCGCCTGCTCGGTCGCCTTGGCAACCAGGTCGGCATCGATATCGAAGGTCTCCTTGCACCACGCCTTGAGCTGGCGGTTTCGGTCGCCCTCGTCGTACCAGTGGAACAGCGGCGTATCGAACGGAACGCCGAAACGCTCCTCCGGGTTATCGGAATTGCGCATCACGTAGGGGTATCCCTTTACGACGGCGCACATCCACTCGCTGGTAGAGGCGGTGTTTTCGGTGGGCACCGTCGTGATGATGGGCATGAAGATGCGGTCGACGCCGGCGTCGACGAGATTGCGGATGTGCCCGTGGACGAGCTTGGCCGGGAAGCACACGGTGTCGGATGTGACGTGCGCCAGACCGCGCTCGTACATCGCCTTGGTGCTGCGTCCCGAGACGCGCACCTTAAAGCCGAGCGTGCTGAAGAACGTCGACCAGAACGGCATGGTGTCCCAGAACTCGAGCACACGGGGAATGCCGATCGTGACATCGCGCCCCCCGCAGACGGGAACCGTGGGGTACGACTCGAACAGCAGCTTCTCGCGGTCGACAAAGAGATTGGGGGCAGCCGCGGTCCGGTCGCGCCCCGTGCCGGGTGCCTGTGCCTCGCAAGTACCCTGCGGACGCAGCTCCTCCGCCGCGGGAACCTCGCGCACGAGCTCATCCCATGAGATGGCGCCGCCGCGCGGGCAGCGATTGCCCGTGACGTAAAGCGAGCCGTCGCCAAATGCCACGACCGCGCGCTGGCAGCGGTTGTTGCACCGACGGCAGGTAACGCCGCCGAACTCGCGATGCTCGAAGCGCTCCACGGCATCGAGCCCGATAAACGACGTGCCGGCGTCGCCCTTGCGGCATTCCTCGCGCGCGAGCAGGGCGATACCGATAGCGCCCATCAGCCCCGGGTGGGGCGCACGCGTGACGGGTTTGCCCAGATACTGCTCGAATGCGCGCAGCACCGCGTCGTTTCGGAACGTGCCGCCCTGGACGACGACTTTGTCGCCCAGACGGTTGAGATTTGAAACGCGAATGACCTTGGTGAACACGTTCTCGATAATCGAACGGCAGAGACCGGCCATGATGTCGCCCGGACCCTTACCGCGCCGCTGCTCGGAAACGACGCTGCTGTTCATGAACACCGTGCAGCGGCTGCCGAGAACGGCGGGGGCTTTGGACGAAAATGCCTCGGTCGCGATATCCTCAACGGCTATTCCGAGGTTTTTGGCAAAACCCTCGAGGAACGAGCCGCAGCCCGCAGAGCACGCCTCGTTGACGACGATATCGGTCAGCACGCCGTGGTTGAGCCAGATGGCCTTCATATCCTGTCCGCCGATGTCGAGCACGAAGGTCGCATCGGGAACGCATGTGCACGCGGCGCGGGCGTGCGCGACCGTCTCGACCGTATGGTAGTCGGCGTGGAACGCGCGCGCGAAAAGCTCCTCGCCGTATCCCGTGGTGCCCACGGCATCGATCGCAAGCGTGACTCCCGCTGTCTCCCAGCGGTTCTTCAAGCTGACAAGACCCTGTTGGGCGACGTCGAGCGGTCTGCCGTTATTAGACGCGTAGAACGAATCGACAAGCTCACCCGCCTCATCGACCAGGGCGAACTTGGTCGTCGTGCTCCCCGAATCGATACCGAGCGCCACACGCACCGTCTCTCCGGGCGCATACGCATCCGGACCCTTTGCCGGCGTCTCTTTGCCATGGCGTGCCGTAAAATCCGCCTGCTCGGCAGGTGTGGCAAAAAAGGGCTGGGCAAGACGTCCCTCCCCGCTTGCGGGCGCGACCGTCTCGAGCTTATCCAGCCGGACAAAAGCGTCGGGAAGGTCGATCGGTTGGGACGATGCGAACATGTCGGTCAGCGACAGGGCGGCACCGCGCGCGACCATGATCTGCGGATCGCGCGGGACGATAACCTGATCGTCCGATAGATTCAGTTGCTCCCGGAACACGCGGACCAGCGTGGGGTTGTAGGCGAGCGTACCGCCCTCGAAGATTACCGGCGGCTCGATGTCGATACCCTGGGCCAGACCGCCGATCGTTTGGCGGGCGACCGCGTGAAGCGCCGAAAGCGCCAGGTCGGTGGTAGGAATGCCCTCGTTGAGCAGCGGCTGGATATCGGTCTTTGCGTACACGCCGCAGCGGCCCGAGACCTCGTGGACAGTCGTTCCCCGGCTTGCGAGCTGCTCGAACTCGCCCGATTCGGTGCCGACCCCCATGAGCTTTGCCATCTCGTCGATAAATGCACCGGTACCGCCTGCGCACGAGCCGTTCATGCGCATGTCGGCAACCTCGATGTCTCCCTTATCGTTGGTGCGGAAGAAGATCATCTTGGCGTCTTGGCCGCCCAGCTCGATGGCGCAGCGCGTCTGCGGATAGAACCTGCTGATCGCGAGCGCGTTGGCGACCACCTCCTGAACGTACGAGGCGCCCAGCGCGGTCGCGATATCGCGCGCACCCGAGCCGGTCACCGCAACGCGCAGCGACTCATGGGGAAAGCGCTCGGCGAGCTCGCCGAGTATGGCGCGCACGCTCGCTGTCTGACACGCCCCGTGGCGGCGATATCCCCACCACGCCTCGGTCATATCCTCGTGCATCGCGTAAACTTTGGTCGTCGTCGACCCTACGTCCAGTCCTACTAGCAACGCCATAATGCTCCGTCTCTCGCATTTTTCCTGCTAGAGATATACCACTCTACGTAATACAACAGACTGTTGTATTTAAACTCCGTATAAAAAGCGGCTGCCGAAACGCTTCAGCAGCCGCCGAATGCACCAACAGATTGTTCTGCGCGCTAGCACGTCGGGCAACGGAGCAGCACGGGCCCTCCGGTCACGCGCACCGCTCACGCCCGCGATGTCGCCGAGAGAGCTATCCACGCTTAGGGCTCCAACCAAGCAAGTCGCCCGCGCTCAGCAGATCCCTAAGCGAGCTACTCGCACTCAGGAGCCATAGCCTGCTCCAAGAGCTCGGCATGCTCCTCCTTGAAAACCGTCCCCACAGGGAAGGCGCGACGGAAGACGAAGTGGGAAATCGGACCGGCTACCAAAAGGTTCCACGGCAGCGCCATCACAAAATTATGCGGGATGTTGATCATCCAGATCGCGGGCACGGAATACAGGTTCGCAAGGATGCCGCCGGGCATGTGCGTCAGACCCTCGCACGCGCCGTAGAGCGACATGATGATGACCATGGGAACGACCATGCAGGAGCTGACGGCGAGCGTCATGGCAAGCGGTGAGCTCTTGCCCGGAGTAACTAGGAACTTGAAGGCAAAGCCTTTGGCCAGCGGGCTGGCAACAAACCAGTCGCAGCACATGGCAAAGACGTAGGCAACGGGGAAGCCGAGCCACGCGGCGGCAATAACCTCGCCGTTGATGGCCCCATACTGCAGGGCGACGTTGTAGACGCTCATCCAGAGCACCATGCAAAAGCACATGATAAAGGTGAACAGCAGGCTCTCTCGTTTGTTGATAGGCATAAAGGGCATGGTCCTTTCTGTGTTGCGCCGCGGCGCACAACAAAAACGGGCGGGCGAGATGGAGCGGTTGGGACTTCATCTCGCCCGCCCGTGATACGTGCGTCTGCGACTACTTATGTGGTGGAATCAGCCTAGCACGAAAAGCACGTGCTTCGTAAGCGTTGAGTTTATGGAGATGCAGGGCACCAATAATCCCCCGACCCCATAAGTTGCGATGGAATACGGACTGTTTTGACCCTTTAAGCAGCAATTCAGTCCCTATTTCACCGCAACTCATTTGGTGCAAAGTAACCTGTCCCCCTTGTACCAATTAGCTGGTGTGGCGCCAGCGAGGGTCGGTGAGCGTACGCGCCACACCCAGACCAACGGGCAAAAACGCCACGATGAGCACCGCACGCACAAACCAGCCAAGCATATTGACCGTGTCGAAGGTGCACATGTAATACATCGAGCGATACAGATACAAGCCAGGCACCATAATGACAATTGATGGCACCGTGAGGGCGATGCGTGGGTAGGTGAGCTTGATTTCGGCTAAGCTCGCGAGCAGCCCCGATACCAGTGCGCCGATAAACGCTGCTGCCTCGGGAGGCATACCTGTGCCCAGGCCCAGGAAAGGAAGTATCGTCGGCGCATCGACGAGCGTAAGGCGCAAGGTATTGGACACAGCGCCGATGAGCCCTGCCGCCGCTGCCATCTTTACCGGGCTGTTGAACATAACCGAGAAGCCAAATACACCGATAAAGCTCATCAGTATGCGCAAGAGCGTAAGAGCCAACGGTGAGAGGCCGAGCGGGGCGAAGTCATCCGGCGCCAGTCCCACACATTCGGCAACCATCCAACCTACGAGGGTCGCCATCACAATAATCGATACAGCATACGAAAGACGCTCGATACCGCTTCGCATATCGAGCTTAGCGATGTCGAGGCCTGCCGTAATGAGGGGAAAGCCGGGAATCACAAAGAGCATGGCGCCGATATAGCCTTCTTGGTGCGACATTGCCCCTGGAATGACCTGGCCAAGGCCGAGCAATGCCAGCAGATACGAAACGCAAGCGAGCGCAACGCCAGTCGTCAGCGCGCTAAACTGGCCAAGACCCTGCTTGAGAATATGGGAGCGAGCAAAGTTGCCGACACCAGCGCCTACGAATGCGCAGGCCATCTCGATAGGGCCGCCGCCGAGTAAAAAGACGAAGGCACCGCAAGCACAGGCCGCCGCAAGGCCCTGTTGCCAGGGAACGTAGTCGGGCTTTGAGCTCTCAACGGTCTTGAGCATCTCGTGGTATTCGTGCACGGTAAACCGGCGCCCATAAATCTCGATTTCCTTTAAGAAGCTCTCCATCATCCAAATGCGATGAGTATTGACTCCCGTTGTGGGCAGGCTGACAACCTCGTTAAAGCAGTGGCCATCTTCGATGCAGGTGCACTCAAACGACAGAAGACTCAGGTCGACGTGAATCGTAACGCCGAGCACGGCGGCAACACGATTCATGGTATCGCGCACGCGCCAGGCACCTGTTCCGCTTGCCAGCATAAGCATGCCGGTGCGGCAGATGATGGATGACTTATCGGTGAGCGGCGCATCGACAGCAAGCTCATCGCCTGCCGTCACGATCTGGTGCCAGTCAGTTTTCATATGGAGCGCGCCGGCACGAACGCCGTGGTGCATGGGGGCTCTCGAAAGCAGCGAGTCAAGGCGCGAAGACCGTGAGGGCTCCGCTGATTCGCCCTCGTCCTCGTCGGGCTCTTCATCGACCAGATCAAATGAGTCAAGCGGTGCCGGCTCGCGACGATCGATCAGCTCCTCATCCTCATCGTCAAAGTAATTGAACTGATCGAGCATGTCCTCTTCGATTGCACGCTCGCTCGCGTCGTCCATATAGACACTCCCTTCCTACCGACTAACCCCCATCCTAAGCAGCAACGGCTAAAGGAAACATAAAAGAGACGGCTGTCATGCATGGAAGGCGCAAACCCCCAATGCGCCGGTAGGCCCCGACGAAAAGGACCGTCCCCAAGTGCCACATCTGGACCAAGGCAACGCCGATGTTTCGGCAACGTCAGCGAGCGCCGTCCAGAGCGAACAAGTTGGCATGAAAAAGGCAAGGCATAGACCTTCTGGTCATGCCTTGCCTTTTGAATGACAAATTGTCGCTCTGGGCGGCGCGCAGCGTCGAGCCGTTACGCGGTTCGTAGAACCGCGTAACTAGTTAGTACATCTTTGCGCCGGCGGGGATGGAAGCGTCGAGCTGGATCAGGTTGAGGCGCTCCTCGCCCTCCTCCTCGTGGATGGCGCTGATCAGCATGCCGCAGCTGGGAATACCCATCATCTTGCGCGGAGGCAGGTTGGTGATGGCGAGCAGGGTCTTGCCGACCAGGTCCTCGGGCTCATAGTAGCCATGGATGCCGGAGAGGATGGTGCGGTCGGTGCCGGTGCCGTCGTCGAGCGTAAAGTTCAGCAGCTTCTTGGACTTCTTGACGGCCTCGCATGCCTTGACCTTCACAGCGCGGAAATCGCTCTTGGAGAAGGTATCAAAGTCGACGAACTCCTCGAACAGCGGCTCAACGGCGATCTTGGAGTAATCGAGCGTGGGCTTGAGCGGCTTGACGAACGGGCTTGCGGCGTTGCCAGCCTCGGCAGCCTTGGCAGCGGCGGCACCGGACTGGAAACCCTTCTCGGGCTTCATGTGCGGGAACAGCAGGACGTCGCGAATGGAAGCCTGGTTGGTGAGCAGCATGACCACGCGGTCGATGCCGATGCCGATGCCGCCCGCGGGAGGCATACCGTACTCGAGGGCGCGCACGTAGTCCTCGTCGTACTCCATAGCCTCGTCGTCGCCGCCGGCCTTCTCAGCCATCTGGGCAGCAAAGCGCTCGGCCTGGTCGACCGGGTCGTTGAGCTCGGAGAATGCGTTGGCGTACTCGTGGCCGGCGATGACCAGCTCAAAGCGGTGCGTCAGGCGCGGATCGTCCTCAAAACGCTTGGCAAGCGGGCTGACCTCGATGGGGTAATCGCATACGAAGGTCGGGTTGACGATGGTGTCCTCGCCCAGCTCATCGTAAATCTCGGCGATGATCTTGCCAGCAGTCCACTCGGGCTTAATCTCCAGGCCCTTCTCGCGTGCGGCGGCGGCAAGCTCCTCGACCGGCGTGTCGATGGTGACCTGCTTGCCGAGCACGTCCGAGACGATATCGGTCATGGGACGGCTTGCCCACTCACCGGACAGATCGATGGTCTGGCCCTGATACTCAATGACCTCGGGATTGCCGATAGCCTTGTTGGCAGCCTTGATGACGCCCTGGGCGAGTGCCTTCATGCCCTCGAGATCGGAGAAGGCACGATAGGCCTCCATCGTGGTGAACTCGGGGTTGTGGGTGAGGTCCATACCCTCGTTGCGGAAGATGCGGCCGATCTCGAAGACGCGCTCAAAGCCACCGACGATGCAGCGCTTGAGGTGCAGCTCGGTAGCAATGCGCAGGTAGCATTC
>URFU01000082.1 GCA_900547125.1 uncultured Collinsella sp. | reverse complement strand
AAGCCGTTTGTCTCCACCCGCGTAGCGGGTGGTTTAAAGCTGGCCGCTGCGCGGCCAGCAGACTAAAGTCTTGAAATAAAAGGCGCGGCCAATAGGCCGCGCACCATCTCCCCTACAGCCCAGTAACCTCCTGGCAAGGAATGCAGAGCACTCGACCGAGGCGGACCGGCCTATCTCCCGGCGCATTCCACAGGACGAAAGAACCTCCGCCGCACGTAGTGCGCAGCGGAGGTTCTTTCATGTCCGAGGACGCGCCGGAAAGGTAGGTTGCCCTCGGGCCGGACAGCTAAGGCAAATTATGCGACGGTGTAAACCCAGTTGTGCTTATCCTCGACAGCACCGGACTGAATACCAGTCAGGGTCTCGCGAAGCTTCTTCATCACGGGACCGATCTCGGTGTAGCCAGCCGGGAAGGTCACAGTCTCGTCGGCACCGTAGACCTTGTTGTCGATCTCGCCCACCGGAGAGATGACGGCAGCGGTGCCGCACAGGCCGCACTCCACAAAGGTGCCGGCCTTGACCTCGGCCCACTCGACGGGACGCTGGTCGACGGTCATGCCCAAATCCTCGGCAACCTGAACGAGCGAGCGACGGGTGATGGAGGGCAGGATGGAGTCGGTGTGCGACTGCGGGACGACAAGCGTGCCGTCCTCCTTCACGAACAGAACGTTCGCACCACCGGTCTCCTCGACATAGGTGCGGGACTCGGAGTCGAGATACAGGTTCTCGGCATAGCCCTCACGATGGGCCTCCATCGTGGGCTTAAGGGACATGGCGTAGTTCAGGCCGGCCTTGATATTGCCGGTGCCGTGCGGTGCGGCGCGGTCGTACTCGGAAACGCGCAGCTTGACGGGCTTGAGGCCACCCTTAAAGTACGGACCGACCGGAGTCACGAGAATACGGAACGTGTACTCAGGAGCGGGAGCCACGCCAATCACGTCACCGGAGCCGATCATAAACGGACGGACATACAGAGTCGCGCCGGAGCCGAAGGGCGGAACCCAGGCGGCGTTGGCAGAAACGCCCAGCTTAACGGCCTCAACGAACATGTCCTTGGGGAACGGGGGCATCACGAGGCGCTGGGCAGAGTTATACATGCGCTCGGCGTTCATGTCGGGACGGAAACAGACGATGCTGCCGTCCTCGGCGGTGTAGGCCTTCAGGCCCTCAAAGACCTCCTGGCAGTAATGGAAGATGCCACCGCACTCGGAGACATGCAGGGTGTGGTCGGTGGTCAGGCCGCCCTCGTCCCACTCGCCATCCTTCCAATGAGCCTCGTAGCTGTAATCGGTCTTCATGTAGCCAAAGCCAAGGCTACCCCAATCGATATCCTTCTTCTCGACAGTCATATGTCGCTCCTTACATACACAGTTGCATACTCGCGAACTCGCACGCAAGGACCGAGGCCGACCGCGTCGCAACGCCGCACGCCCGGAGCGTAGAGCCGGACGGGACACGCGAACGGCATCAAAGCCGATGGCACGTCGATTCGCATGCACGAGATTGTACTCCGCACGCGCGTCGGATAAAACGTTTTTCTTTAACTAACTAAAGTATTTTCATTTGACCGAAACTAAAGAGGCCCGCCACCGTAAGCGGTGACGGGCCTCAACTGCACGGTTTGCGCGCTGGCTCGAGCTACGCGTTCTTTTTGCCCAGCTTAGCCTTAACCAGACCGACCACGGTCGGTATGATCGACACGGCGACAATGCCGATAATCAGCAGCTCAAAGTGCTCCTGCACAAAGGGAATGCCGCCAAAGAAGTAGCCCAGCAGCGTAAAGAGCGTCGACCAGGTAATGCCGCCCAGCACGTTAAAGATGACAAAGTTGCGCCAGTGCATACCGCCCATGCCGGCGATAAAGGGAACAAAGGTGCGGATAAACGGAAAGAAGCGGCCCAGGAAGATGGCCAGGTGGCCCCACTTATCCAAGAAGTCCTCGGACTTTTTGATGCGCTCGGGCGTCATGGCCTTTACCTTGCCCGAGGCGATGATCTTGCGGCCAAAGAAGTGGCCGATCATAAAGTTGCACTGATCGCCCAGGATGGCTGCGGCCCATGCGGTGGCCAGAAGCGCCACGATGTTAAAGCCGCCGTTGTGGGCAAAGAAGCCCGAGGCAAACAGCAGCGAATCACCGGGAAGGAACGGGAAGAACACCACACCCGTCTCGATAAAGATGATCAGGAAAACGCAGCCGTAGGCCATAAGCGGGCCGGCGGCGATCCAGCTGGCGATCGCAGTGCGCGGATCCTTAAGCAGCTCAGCGATAAAATTAATGAAACCCATGAAGTAAAACCTCTCAGTTGTGGGCGCGGATACGTCCAAATTGACCAGTATACGGTTGCGGCGCCCCCTCGTGCGCAATCCCACAAAAGCATGACTCCATTACCAGCAAGTTTGCATAACTGACACCTGTCGTGCAAAGCCGCCAAGATTGTTCTTCCTAATCCCTAGCGAATCGCTATACTTTATTGAATCGCATTGCCATGGCGCTAAGGGAGGGCGGCCGGTGAGCTTTATCAATACCATTCGCGAGGACATCAAGACCGTCCAGGCGCAGGACCCCGCCGCGCAAAGCGGTCTGGTCATCTTCCTTTCCTATCCTGGCCTGCACGCCAAGTGGAACCACGTGCCCGAGCACTGGCTCTGGGAGCACGGTCATCGCTCGCTCGCCCGCGTGCTCTCGCAAATCACCCGCCACATCACCGGCGTCGAGATTCATCCCGCCGCGCAGATCGGCAAGCACTTCTTTATCGACCACGCCATGGGCGTCGTCATCGGCGAGACCACCATCGTGGGCGACAACTGCGTGCTCTACCAGGGCGTCACGCTCGGCGGCACCGGCAACGAGACCGGCAAGCGCCACCCCACCCTGGGCAACAACGTCACCGTGGGCACGGGCGCCAAGGTGCTCGGCAACATTCGCATCGGCAACAACGTCAAAATCGGCGGCAACTCGGTTGTCGTCAAGGACGTGCCCGACAACTGCACTGTCGTGGGCGTGCCGGGACGCATCATCAAGCGCAACGGCTGCCGTGTGTTTGAGGAGAGCTTCGATGCCAAGCAGCACCGCGAGTATATGCCCGACGATGCCGCCGAGCAGTCCGCGCTCAACCGCCAGGGCATCACCGAGAACGCCCGCCGCGTCAAGGAACTCGAGCGAGAGGTGGCCGAGCTCAAAGCCCTCGTCGCCAAGCTCGTGGACGAACGCTAGTGGCGGACGACCACCGACAACATTGACGCCAACGCAAAGGCGCGCCAGAGGATTCACCCCCGGCGCGCCTTATTTGCGATGTGGCAAAGGGGCTGTCCCTTTGTCACATTATGCGAACTGACTCAGATAGAGGTCGGCGTAAGCGCCCTCGGCTGCGAGCAGCTCCTTATGCGTGCCCTGCTCGATAATGTTGCCGTGGTCCATGACCAGAATCAGGTCGGCATCCACGATCGTCGACAGGCGATGCGCGATCACAAAGCTCGTGCGCCCATGCATGAGCGCGTCCATGGCACGGCCGATGGCAAGCTCGGTGCGCGTATCCACGCTCGACGTCGCCTCGTCCAGGATGAGAATCGCCGGGTTGTTGAGCAGCACGCGCGCAATGGTCAGCAGCTGACGCTGGCCCTGGCTGATGCTCTCGGCATCGTTGGCCACGCGCGTGTCGTAGCCCTGCGGCATGGTGCGTACAAAGAAATCGACCTGCGCGGCGCGTGCGGCGGCCACGACCTCCTCGCGCGTCGCCTCGGGGCAGCCGTAGGCGATGTTTTCGGCAATCGTGCCATCGAACAGCCAGGCGTCCTGCAGCACCATGCCAAACTGCTGGCGCAGCTCGCCGCGGTCCATGCGGCTCGTGTCTACGCCGTCGAGCGTAATACGCCCGCCGTCAATCTCGTAGAAGCGCATGAGCAGGTTGATGAGCGTGGTCTTGCCCGCGCCCGTGGTTCCCACCACGGCGATCTTCTGGCCCGGCTCGGCGGTAAACGACACGTCGCGCATGAGCGGCTTGTCGGGCGCATAACCAAAGCGCACATGCTCAAAGGCGACGCGGCCCTCCACGCGACCCGGCAGCTTGGCGGCCTCGCCCGGCTGCGGATCCGCCTCCATCTCGGGTTCATCGAGCAGGTCGAACACGCGCTCCGCACTCGCCAGCGCGCTCTGCAGCGAGTTGAAGGTAAACGACAGCTGCGTCATGGGCTCGGATGCCTCGTAGATAAACTGGAAGAACGCCTGGAACACACCGACGGTCATGTGGCCGGCAACCAGCATGCTGCAGCCCACAATCGCAATCACGATCTGTGCCAGGCGGCCGATAAAGCGCACCGCGGGGCCGACGGCGTTAATCATAAAGTCGGCCTTGGCACTCACGCGCGCTAGCTCGCTCGAGGCCTGGTGCACCTCGGCAGAGCTCTGACGCTCGCGGTTAAACGCGCGAATCACCAGACGGCCCGAATAGCCTTCCTCGACCGCACTCGTAATCTTGGACACCCACTCCTGGCGCTCACCGGTTACGTCATGCGTGCGACGCGAGACCACCTTGGTCACCAGCAGCGACAACGCCGTAAAGAACAAAAAGACCAGCGTAAGTGGCACGCTAAACACGAACATCACGCTCACGGCGCCCACCACGGTGCCGATCGACACCAGAAGCTGCAGCAAGCCGCGCTGCATGCTCTCGGACATCTTGTCCAAGTCATTGGTCGCGCGGCTAACGACCTCGCCGGGACGATGCGCGTCAAAATAGGCGAGCGGCAGACGATTGAGCTTTTGGGCGATGCGGTTACGCAGACGCAAGTTGAGGCGTTCGGCCACGCTCGACATCAAAAAGCTCTGGAGCGCGTAGAACGAGGCAGCGGCCGTCCAAATCATAAAGTAGATGAAGATGGTCCTGCCGCAGTTCTCCCAGGTGATGTTGAAGGTGGTGTCGTTGGCAAACGCCACCTGAATGTGGCCCCACAGCTCATCGATCACGCGGGCGCTATATGCCGGCGCAGCGGTGTTAAAGATGGCATAGAACACAATGCTCGCGAACACGATATAGAAGCGCCAATGGTCGCCGGCAGCCTCGCTCCACAGGCGGCGCACCGTCGCCCAGGTATCCCGAGGCGTCTCGTCCTCGTCTTCATCGTCCACATCGCGCATGCGTTCCGCCTCGGCTCGGGCGCGCTCATCCTCCGCGCGCTCATTTTCTTCATAGAGCGCCTGGCGGCGAGCCTCGCGCGCGGCTGCAGCCTTGGCGGCCTCATCCAGCTCGGGTGCTACGGCAGCCTGGTCGACCGTTTTATCGGCAGCGTCCGCAGCGGCGGCATCGACAACACCACCCTGTTTCTCGAGCTCCCCGGTCATGCTACTCACCTCCCTTCATTTGCGATTCCGCGATGGCACGGTACACCTCGCAGGTTTCCATAAGCTCGCCATGCGTGCCCAGGCCCACAACCTCGCCGTCCTTGAGCACGACGATCTGGTCGGCGTGCAAGATCGTCGAGATGCGCTGTGCGATGATGAGCACCGCAGCGTCACGCGTCTCGTCTTGCAACGCATGGCGCAGGGCGGCATCGGTCTTAAAGTCCAGGGCCGAGAAACTGTCATCGAAGATATACAGATCGGCATGTTTCATGAGCGCACGGGCGATGGCCAAACGCTGGCGCTGGCCGCCCGAAAAGTTCGTGCCGCCCTGTGCCACCGGGGTATCGAGCCCCTGCGGCTGATCGAGCACAAAGGTGCTCTGGGCAACCTGGAGTGCATGAAGCATGTCGGCCTCGGTCGCGTCTTCGTTGCCAAAGCGCAGGTTGCTTGCCACGGTGCCCGAGAACAGCCACGCCTTCTGCGGCACATAGGCAATGCGCCCGCGAATCTCGTCTTGCGAAAGCTCGCGCAGGTCGACGCCGTCCAGGCGAATGGCGCCCTTGGTGGCATCGTGGAAGCGCAGTAGGAGCTTGGCCACCGTCGACTTGCCCGAGCCCGTCGAGCCGACGATCGCGGTCGTCTGGCCGCGGCGACAGGTAAAGTTCAGATCGCACAGCGTGTCCTCGTCGGCGTCGTCAAAACGAAACGACATATGGTCGAACACGGCAACCACGCCGGTTCCGTCCTTTGAGTCGGACGTTCCCGCGTCGAGCGTACCCTCACCATCGACGATGCTCGGCTCAATCTCCAGCACCTGTTGCGCACGGTTGAGGCACGCAGCGGCACGCGGAAGCGTCAAAATCACCATCTGCGCCATCATCACAAAGAACAGAATCAGGATCGCGTACTCCAGCACCGCCGAGATGCTCGCGATCTGCATCGCATGGGCGCCCACCCGGTTACCGCCCACCCACAGCACCGCTACCTCGGCGATGTTCATCAAAAAGAAGCTGGAGCTGTCGAGCCCCACAAACAGGTGGTTGACCTTGATGGCATTGGCCGCGTAATCGCTAAATACCTCGTCCAGGCGCTGCTCCTCGTGGCGCTCCTTATTGAAAGCGCGGATGACGCGAACGCCCACGATGTTCTCACGCAGCACCACGTTCATACGGTCGATAAAGCTCTGAAGGCGCATAAAAATCGGCGCGGCGTTAGCCACCGTAAAGACCGCCGCCACCAGCACGATCGCAACTACCACACCCAACAGCGTTCCCATAGCGGGATCGATGAACCAAGCAAAAATGATGCCCGCGACGGCCAAGAACGGCACCGGCAGCACCAGCTGAATCGTCTGCAAGATAGCCTGCTGAATCACGTTGATGTCGTTGAGCGAGCGTGTGATCATCGATCCCGTGCCAAAACGCTCAAAGTCGCTGGCAGCGAGCTCGAGCGATTTGTCGTACACGGCATTGCGGATATCGCAGGCCACGTTGGCGGCCAGGCGCGCCGAAAGATAGCAGCCCAGCACCGTGCCGCCGCTGGCCATGCCGGTCGCGATAAGCATGTACAGACCGTTGCGTAAAATATAGTCGACATCGCCCGTGGTAATACCGGTGTTGACCATGTTCGCCAGCATCGTGGGAACCAACAGCGTACCGACGTTATCTATCAGCACCGCAAACAGCGTCACCGCAATCAGCCCACGATACGGCCTCATAAACCTCATTAAGAGTCGCATGTCTCCCCCTCGATCTTATCGTTCGCATCGTTCTCCGCGGCCATCTGCTGTTTAAACGCCTCGCACTCTTCGTTAAGAACATGGGAGAACTTACCGACCAAGCGCATAATCTCGCGCTGCTCCCACGGCTCGAGCGCGCCAAAGGCACGCTGCTCGGCTTTAACCGCCGGCAACGCATAGTGCTCGGCGAACCGCCGGCCCTCATCGGTCAAACAAACGACCTTATTCTTACGACTGCCTTCGGCAAATTCCAGCGTTGCAAGCCCTCGCGCCGTCAGAGTTTTAATTGCCGAGTTAATGGTCTGCTTGCTATAGAACCATTCGCTTGTCAGACGACTCACGGCGATGCTACCGCCCGCCGTGCTGGTGTCGACGAGCATCCAATAGGCGCAGTCCGAAAGACCGCAGGTGCGCGAGAACTCCGAATAGATATGGTCGAGTCCATTGAGCATCCGGTCGAAATCGACCAGCGTAACCGCGCTATTCATCTATCCCACCATTCGATTGTCCGAGTTTTGACCAATTTGTATCTCTACATTAGTCCGAATTTTGACTATCGTCAATAAGCTCGTTATATACGGGCGACCCTATATAGCATATCGACAGAAAAAGACCGTCGGCGCGGGGGCAGCGCCGACGGTCACGCGAGAATAGCGATGTATTTGCCCGTTAGGCAGCGACGGCCTCGTAGACCGTTGCGCCCGCAAAGCTGTCGTGCAGGCTCTTACCGCAGATCCAAGGCAGTTCGACGACCTCGCAGACCGTGTTGACCAGCTCGGAGCAGTCAGTAAAGTGGCCCTTATCGTTGAGGGCCTCGCAATCCTGAACACGCCAATAGCCATCGGTGTGCGTGATGTAGTACTCGTGATCGTCGATCGTCACAAAAGCGCGCGTCTTGGAACGCAGCAGCTTCAGAAATCCTTCGAAGTCCGTCTCGACGACATCTCCAGCCTGGAACATGATAGTTACCTCCTGGCCCAGCGCCACCACAGCGCATTGATAAACGTTGGTACCCCTTTAGTAAAACCTTTATCAATAGATATGCGCCCAAGTTTTAGGCAAGTGGTAAAAAACCGCAGGGTAGACGGGATAAAACGTTTAACCATCTCATCAGCTTCTCACATTTTTGTCGCAGTTTTATGCAAACCGACTTTTCCGATTGGTAGCCATTGCTGTTTGGGCCCCTCTGCGCGATTACGGCTACGGCACGGCGGGTAAGAACGGAGCATCTGCAACGTCATCGCTAGGAGAACCCATGGAGACCATCGAAGCGCTCATCCATCGCCGTAGCTGCCGTAACTACAGCGATCGCCCCGTCGAGGCAGAAAAACTCGCACGCATTATCGAGGCCGGCCAGTATGCGCCCAGCGGCATGGGCCGCCAGCCGGTGACGTTTGTCGCCGTTACCGACCCCGCGACCGTCGAGCGCCTCTCGCAACTCAATGCACAAGTCATGGGCAGCAACGGCGACCCCTTCTACGGTGCCAAAACCGTTGTGGTGGTACTGGTCGACCGCAGCGTGCCCACGCATCTGGAAGACGGTTCGCTTGCCATGGGCAACCTGCTCAATGCTGCCTATGCGCTGGGTGTTGATTCGTGCTGGATTCATCGCGCCCACGAGGTTTTCGATTCGCCCGAGGGTCTCGAACTGCTGGCCAGCTGGGATCTGCCCGCCGACGGAAGCCTGCGCGGCGTCGGCAACTGCATTCTGGGCTATGCCGAGGACGTGCTTCCCGAGGCCAAGCCTCGCCGCGACAACGTGGTGTATGTCAGGTAGACAGTTCCGCCGTTCTGTCGAACGGCGGACCCGCTGAAAGGCCCCGTCCCATATTTGCTGCCCCACTCGCAACTTATCTTGCCGATGGAGTTGTCGTCGTTTCGTTCGTGTGGGTCGTTTTGGCGCCGTCGCCTTGTTCGTCCTCGTCCTTTTGAGCATCGGCAATGGTGGCAGCAGCTGCGACCATACCGCGCTGGGGCGCCACACCCGTCTGGTCTTGTGCGCCTTCAACAAGCTCCGTGCCAGCATGCGCAAGTTCAGGCGATTTGAACATCGCGCCCAGACTCGCGCCGTCGCCGGCATAACCAAGCGCCGCGAGCGCGATGACAATCACCGCAACAACAACTGCAATCGGCACATAACGGTGCCAGCCAGCAGGATTAAGTCCACTACGGCGGGCAGCACCGCGGCTAATGTAGCCAAGCGTTCCATCGTGCTTGAGCTTTGAGCCCACCACGCGCCTTCGTCCCCACAACGAGGACTCGGCCTGCATGGCCAAGCGAGCGCTTGCCGAAGGATAGCCATATTTTGTGCGCTTGAACGAGCCGTCGAACCCCGAGGCGCTTTTGCCCCACGTCCGCGAAGTCGTACGCCGGCCGACCGGCGCCGCACTTCGCTTTGTTCGGTTCGTTTTTGAAGTCTCCGCCATACTCCCCCGCACGCCGTAACACAATCGAAACAATGCTTCTTTGGACTGTATCACACGCGCCGCACGCGGTCACGGCGCCTCGCTCAGCGGTCGTTGTCCTTCAGCAGGCGCCATAAAGTCGTGCGGCTTATACCGAGCACTTCTGCCGCACGTGTCTTGTTGCCGTGAAGGTGCTGCAGGACCAACTGTGCGACATCGCGCTCGGTATCGGCCAGGGGACGCAAGATGTACAAATCGCTTTCGAGCGCCGGGGCGCCAAAGGTCGCGGTCTTGATAACGTCCTCCTGGGCGAGTACCTCTTTCGCCACGGCACGCTCCACCGTTCCAGCCCCCACTAATATATAGAGTCGTTCAGAGACTTCACGCAGCTGCAAGTAGTTGCGGGGCCAACGGTACACATCGAGCGCCTCTGCCGCGGCGGCGGACAACATGGGGGCGCCCGTCTTAAACATATCTGCCAGATACTTCAGGTAGCTCGCAGTCTTTTTCGACGCGCCGCCCTGCTCGGCAATCGCAGGCGCCACGCTCACTGCACATGCCAAGCGCTCGGTCACAAAGGCAGCCTGGTCGCTTTCGCCACCACCCGGCA
>URFU01000081.1 GCA_900547125.1 uncultured Collinsella sp. | reverse complement strand
ATGCCCGGTGCCGCGAGTGCGGCGTTGTGCCGCTCGTGGTGAACCATGCCACAACAAAGGTTCCGGTACACGTGGGAGACACGGTTGAGTTTAGCTGCACCACGCCGCGTGCGATCTATACGTCGAGCATGGTCAAGCCGGCCTATCAGCCGCAGAATGCCGCGTGCGCGATTATGCTGTGCGAGGGCTATCTGGGTCGCGAGCTCGACCATGAGGCGCTCGACGCTTCGCTTATGGGCTGCCCCACGCCGGGTCGCTTTGATGTGCTGGGAACCGATCCGCTCAAACTGATCGACGCCTGCCATAACCCACAGAGCTGCGAGAACTTTGTGAGTGCACTGGACGAGATCGATCCGTGCGTAGAAAATCGCCCCACGCTGCTGTGCGCCGCATTGGCTGATAAGGACGTGGCGGGCATCGTCGACGTGCTTGTTCCGGCCTTCCCCCGTGTGGTCGTGACCCAGACAGATTCCGATCGCGCCCTGCCGGCGGAGGAGCTCGCCGCCCTTGTGGACGCTGACAAGCTCGCGGGCGTGTACCCCAGCGTGTCCGAGGCCCTCGCAGCTTTCGAGGCCGCGGGCGAGCCCTTCGTAGCAGCCGGCACCATCACCCTAGCCGGCGAAGTAGCCAGCCTGCTCCGTTAACCCATCCCCCCTCATCAGTTGCGGTGAAATAGTTCCTGTTTTTGGGTTCTAGCAGCCCATCCAGGAACTATTCCACCGCAACTTAGTTTGGGGGCTTGGGGACCAGGCTAGTCTAGGCGGACTGGGTCGTGGGAGTAGGCGTTGAGAATCTCGACGCCAGACTCGGTCACTAGGGCCAGGTCCTCGATGCGGACGCCGGTGCGGCCGGGGAGGTAGATGCCCGGCTCGATAGAGAATGTCATGCCCGGCTCTACGACCTGCTCGTTGACAAGCGAGACGTCGCCCGGCTCATGGTCCTGCAGGCCGATCGAGTGTCCCAGGCGGTGCGTAAAGTACTGCCCATAGCCCGCGTCCTCAATTACGTCGCGCGCGGCGCGATCCAGGTCGCACATTCGCACGCCCGGTGCGATGAGCGCCTCGGCTGCCTCGTTGGCGCGGCGCACGATGTCGTAGATGCGCGCCGTCTCCTCGTCCGGCTCGCCCCAAAAGAACGTGCGTGTCATGTCCGAGCAGTAGTTGCAGCGGCGTCCGCCAATGTCGAAAAGTACCACGTCGCCGCGCTTGAGAACCGTATCGTCGGGCTCGTGGTGCGGGTCGCCGGCGTTGGCGCCAAAGCGCACGATGGGCGGAAAGCTAAAGCCCTCGCAGTCGTGCTTGCGATACAGGCCGAGCATCTGGTCGGCAATTTCGCGCTCCGTCACGCCCTCGCGAACGAGCGTGATGGCGTCGGCCATTACGGCGTCGTTAGCGGCCGAGGATGCGCGCATCAGGTCCTGCTCGGCTTCGTCCTTGTGGGTGCGTGCGACGGTGACGGCAAAGTCGCCCAGGAAGAACTCGCTCGCGGCGTGACGGTCCATGAGCGGCATCAAAAAGCCGGAACGCATGACGGTGTCGATACCGAGCGGTTTGGTCGGATTGACCTCGCGAGCGATGGCGTCGGCCACGACGTCGGTGTCGGTGTGATAGGCGACGCGGGCATTGTCATACTCGGGCAGCTGATGCAGGGCGTTGACCAAGATCACGGGCTCGCAATCGCGTGCGAGCAGTACACCGCAAAAACGCTCGAACATATCGGCATAAAAGCCGGTCAGGTAGTAAATCGACCACGGGTCGTTTACGAGCATCTGCGCGCCGGGGTGCTGAGCCTCGAGGGCATCGAGCACGCGCGCCACACGCTGGTCATCGACATGTGCCATGAAACATCCTTTCGCTAGGGTGCCACCATGGTATCCCCAATGCCAGAGTAGTCAATTTGGGACGGGACTATTTTAGCTGCGTCAAACATGCGGAATGATTTTTCTGGGACGGGGATTAAATAATCATTCGGCACCAAATGATTATTTAATCCCCGTCCCAGAAAAATCATTTGAGCAAACGTTCGGGCAAAAGTAGTCATAAGAGGCCCGCCCCAAATGGGCTGGTTTCAAAACTATGGCGGATTACGGGGCTGGACCTGTATTACATGACCATGGGAAAAATCGCAAAATTAAAATCGCAGGTAGACGGCTTATCAAAAATCGAAAATTGCCGGTATGGATGGGGGTCTCCGAATCAGCCCCGTAATCCGGCATAGTTTTGAAATGGCACTAAAGTGAGCACAGGCTAAATACCGATTCCAAGGATAGTTGCGGTGGAATAGTTCCTGGATGCCGGGGTAATGGCCTAAAACAGGAACTATTCCACCGCAACTGTAGGGTGGGATGAAGCCCCGTCCTAAATGAACCATCTAGGCTGGGCCGATGTCCATGCTGGCGATGAGGTCGATGTTGGTGTTGAGGAGGTCCTCCAACACGGCGTCGCCCATGCGGATGGGGGCTTTGACGACTAGGCCGCGGATGAGGTCCATGGCTTGGGCGTGGAGTGCCAGCGGGATGGCCTCGGCCGTGCGCACGGGCAGCAGCGCCTCGTCGCCGCCGGATACGGCAACGGTGGTGGTGAGCACGCGCATGGGGCAGGTGAGCTCCTGATGCGCGAACGTATCGCCGCGCGGGCAACTGTTGCCGGTCACGGAGCGCACCTCTACCACGCCGCCGTCTGCGTCACGTTCTACCTCCACGGTCAGGAGGCATTCGGATGGGCAGGTGGTGCAGTTGAACTGCAGCGTTTCGACCGTGTTCGTGCTCATGGCCTTACGCCTCCTCAATAGGGTCGACGGACAGGACAATCTCGCTAACATCAAGGTCGAGTGCGCGCTGAATCACCTTTGCCGACAGCGGGAAGCTTTCCATGACGCTCGGTTTAAACGGGCGGACCTTGCCTGCAAACAGTTCTTCGTCGCCTGCCAGAATGCGCACGCGGGCGGCGTCGACCGGTCGGCGCACGCGGAAGTTGAGTTTGGTGAGTGCCACAGCCGTAATGCGTCCCGGCAGTGCGTAGCCAGCGATACCGGCAGGGGAGACCGTGAGCTGGCAGTCCTGGTCCGCAACACCGGCCTCGGTATCCGCGCCGCCACCCAGCGCGTACGCCGCCGCGGCCGCACCGGCACGCTCGGACTCGGTCGTCACGTTATCGGCCAGGTCGTGCACGTGCAGCACGTTGCCGCAGGCAAAGATGCCCGGCACGCCCGTTTGCAGGCTCTGATCAACCACGGCGCCGCGCGTGCGTGGGTCAAGCTCAACGCCTGCGCCCACCGAAAGCTCGTTCTCGGGAATCAGGCCCACCGAAAGCAGCAGCGTGTCGCACGGAACAACGCGCTCGGTCCCTGGAATGGGTGCCAGGTGCTCGTCGACCTGACTCACCTCGACTGCCTCCACGCGGTCGCGACCGATCACGCGCGTGACGGTGGTGGACAGGTGAAGCGGAATGCCAAAGTCGTCCAGGCAGTTTTTGACGTTGCGGCGCAGGCCGTTGGCGTACGGCATGAGCTCGTATACGCCCTCGACCGAAATCCCCTCGAGCGTGCATCGGCGCGCCATGATCAGCCCGATGTCGCCCGAGCCCAAAATAACGGCGCGCGAGCCGGGCTTGAGGTTTTCGATATTGATGTATCGCTGCGCCAGACCCGCCGTAAACACGCCGGCGGGACGGCTGCCGGGGATTTTGATTTCGCTGCGTGTGCGCTCGCGGCATCCCATAGCAAGGACGACCGCACGCCCGGTGAGCTGAAGCATGCCGGTACGGCTCATGAGCGTGACGGTATGAATCGCGGCATCTCCCGTGCCCTCGTCCGTGCCCGGGTCGCCCGCACACGCGCCTTCGCCCGAATCAATCTCAAGCACCATACTGCCCAAGAACAGCGTAATGTCGGTTGCGCGCACCTGGTCGATAAAGCGCTGCGCGTACTCGGGACCGGTGAGCTCCTGCTTAAAGTGCGAAAGGCCAAAACCGGGATGGATGCACTGGCGCAGAATGCCGCCCAGATGCTGCTCACGTTCCACGATGGCCACGCGCGCGCCGGCCTTGTGCGCGGCAAGCGCAGCCGCCATGCCAGCAGGCCCGCCGCCGATAACGACCACGTCGAAGGCCTGTGTCGACACCGCCGCTACAGCTCCGGCCTCCGCGCGTTCGTCGCGCGAATCAAATGTCTCCATGTTAGCGCACCCCCTTCAGCGGTCCCTCTACCAGCCAAGAACCGGCATCCTCCAACAGCACCTCGCCTGGGTCGCAGCCCAGTTCGCGCGCCAGGATCGCTACCACGCGGCTCTGGCAAAAGCCGCTCTGGCACCGACCCATGCCGGCACGACAGCGACGCTTGACGCCTTCGACCGAAACCGCACCCGGGCGGCGTCGGATCGCGGCCACGATCTCGGCCTCGGGCACCGTCTCGCAGCGGCAGACAATCTGCCCCCACGCGGGGTCGGACTCAATGAGCTCTTCCTTGCGCGCAAGCGGAGCGCGGTCAAAGTCGTCCGGCGCGCGGCGAATCGGGTCCCAATCGGCCCGTTCGCGCAGCTCAACGCCGGCATCGCTCAGCACCTGCTCCATGCGCTCGGCGATGGCCGGCGCGCTCGCCACGCCCGGCGACTGAATGCCTGCCGCTTGAAACAGTCCCGGCACCACGGCCGACTGCCCAATAAAGAAGTCGTTCGTTCCCTTAATGACCGGGCGACCGCCGGCAAACGCCCGCACCACGCGACGCGTGTCCAGATCGGGTACCAACTTGCGTGCGCCGTCCAGCAACGCGTTGACATCGGTAGCGTAGGTCTGTGTATCGCCTGGCTCGCGCACGGCGGCGGGCGCGGTAATCACGGTGTTGCCATGTACGGTACCCGTGACGATAACGCCTTTAGAAATCGGCGTGGGAACAGGGTAGAGCGGCATGAGCGCACGCGGCTCCTTGTCCAGCACCACAATGTTGCCCTGGCGCCAGACCATCTGAAACTCCTCGGCGCCGGCCATGTGCGAGATGTCCGCGGCTCCGTTGCCTGCGGCGTTGATCAGGTAACGGCAGCGCACATCGCCGGCGGGCGTCACTAGCGTAAAGCGCGTGCGGCCCTTGCCGTCGGCAGCAGCGTCCCCGTCATCCGAGCCGGCAACTTCAATGGCCTCCACCGGTGCGGAGCGCATAAACGTCACGCCGTTGGCAACGGCGTTCTCCAGCGCGGCGATGGCCACTTCAAACGGGTCGACGTAACCGGTCGAAGGGCACCATAACGCGCACGTCGCCTTAGCACTCGCGCGTGGCTCCAGCTCGTGGATGCGCTCGGGGCCGATAATCGACAGTTCGGGCACGCCGTTGGCAAGGCCATTCTGGCGCAGCTTCTCCAGGTGTGTGCGGTCTTCATCGTTGAAGCCCAGCACTATCGACCCGGTGCGGCGGAACAAAAAGTCTAGCTCCTGGGCCCACGTGCCATATAGCTCGCAACCACGGGCGTTGACCTGCGCCTTGACCGTGCCCGGCGCCGGATCGTAGCCGGCGTGCACCAGGCCGCCGTTGGCCTTCGACGCGCCCAGCGAGACATCGTTAGCCGCCTCGACCACACAAATGGACAGGTCAAAACGCGCGAGCTGCCGCGCGATGGCGCATCCCGTGATGCCCGCGCCTACAATCGCGATATCAAACGTTTCTGCCACGGTGCCTCCCAGACGAGTTGACAGGCCGTCAATAGGACTATCCTACGGTCTGCGCACCCCCAGTGCAGCAGCAATGCGGCGAACAGCCCCGCAATACCCGCCAACGGCATGCGAGGGGAGACTCAGGACCATCGGTGACCTCGTCTGCCGTCCCTGGTGTTAGAGGTTTGTCTCGTTCTGTAACAGTAAGCAGAAGAGTTGGGTTCCAGATGTTACAAATCGAGACGTTTGTCAGACGGACCCTCCGTTCGTCTTGATCTGTAACAGTAAGAGGGAATAATCGGTCCTATGCGTTACAGATTGAGATTTAAAGTCAGAGAGATTCTTCTGTCTCGATCTGTAACATCTGGGGACTGTTTTGGGGTCCAGATGTTACAGATTTAGATGAACCTATCAGTCGGTTTCGAATGTCTAAATCTGTAACGGTTAGACCTGTTTTTGCCGAGTTGTTGTTACAGATCGAGATATTGAGATTGGACGTTTTCCTTTGTCTTGATCTGTAACAGATAGAAGGGTTTCTGACCCCTAGTTGTTACAGATTGAGATATTTAACGGAGGGCTCACCGTTCATCTTGATCTGTAACAGTTAGCTGATGATTTGGGTTCTAGATGTTACAGATCGAGACAAACCTTCCGACGGATTTTGAATGTCTCGTTCTGTAACAGTAAGAGGGGTTTTGGGGCTCCAGATGTTACAGATCGAGATTGAAGTCGGGGAGGGACCTCTGTGTCTCGATCTGTAACATCTAGACCCGGATTCCGCTCCTACCTGTTACAGATTGAGATGTTTGTGTCCGCACCGGCCCCGTATCCAGCCGTGGTCCCATATAAACAAACCCCGTGGTAAACTTGACCGGACTGTAATTATTCCGAAAGGTACACCTCAATGTCCAAGTACATCTCTGAGCTCATGTCGCCGCAGCTTATGGGCGTCATCTATGCCTTCGTTGGCTTTATCATCGCCCTGTACGTGCTGTCGGTCGTCTATGTGTTCATCGACGCTCGCCGCCGCGGCGCCAGCGCCTACGTGGCATGGGGCATCATCGCCCTCATCCCGTTTGTGGGCCTCATCGCCTACCTGGTCCTGCGCCCGCACTCCTACGCGTCCGACCGCGAGGAGCAGGAGCTGGACATGGCCCTGCGCGAGCGCCAGCTTGCCCAGTACGGTACCTGCCCGCAGTGCGGAGCCCCCATCGAGAAGGACTTTGTGGTCTGCCCCGTTTGCGACACCCAGGTTCGCAACGTGTGCCCCAGCTGCCATCGTCCGCTCGACGCGCACTGGAAGGTCTGCCCCTACTGCCGAACTCGCATTCAGTAACGCATCCATCGCCGGGCCGGCCGCAAGCCACGGGCACCGCGCGCCACACGCAAGCCGCACGTGCGCCCCACACCCCGCCCCCACACGATGAAGCATGCGTAGAAAATCGCCCGCCGTGCCATTAAGGTGCGGCGGGCGCTTGTATACCAAGGCAACCTGCCTATAATGATGCAAGTCAAAAACGCCGAGCGCATCGCACACACTTGCATCAGGCATCCGAGAGGAGAAAACATACCCATGAAGGCACTCTACAATGACGGTTCGGTGGCCGAGCTCCCGCAGGACGAGGTCACGCACGTCATCCGCCACTCTGCCGCGCACATCATGGCGCAGGCCATCAAGCGCCTGTACCCCGAGGCTGATTTTGCCTACGGCCCCGCGACCGACAACGGCTTCTACTACGACGTCGACCTGCCCGAGGGCGTCAAGATCAGCGAGGACGACTTCCCCGCGATCGAGGCCGAGATGAAGAAGATCGTCAAGGAGAACCTTAAGTTTTCCGTGTACGAGAAGCCCCGCGCCGAGGCCATCGCCCTTATGGAGGAGCGCGGCGAGAAGTACAAGGTCGAGCACATCGGCGACCTGGACGACGACGCCCGCATCACCTTCTACCAGCAGGGCGACTATATCGACATGTGCGTCGGCCCCCACATCTGCTACACCAAGGCTCTGAAGGCCTTTAAGCTCACCGGCGTCTCGGGCGCTTACTGGAAGGGCGACAAGGACAACAAGATGCTCACCCGCATCAATGGTGTCGCCTTTGCCACCAAGGAAGAGCTCGACGAGCACATGCACATGCTGGAGGAGGCCAAGAAGCGCGACCACCGCAAGATCGGCCGCGAGATGGACCTCTTTATGATGCGTGACGAGGCCCCCGGCTTCCCGTTCTTCCTGCCCAACGGCATGATCCTTAAGAACACGCTGCTGGATTACTGGCGCGAGATCCACCACAAGGCCGGCTACGTGGAGATCTCCACGCCGCTCATTATGAACAAGCAGCTGTGGAAGACCTCGGGCCACTGGGACCACTACAAGGACAACATGTACTCCACCGTCATCGACGACGAAGAGTACTGCATTAAGCCCATGAACTGCCCGGGCGGCGTGCTGGTGTACGCCTCCAAGCCGCACTCCTATCGCGAGCTGCCCATTCGCGCCGGCGAGATTGGCCTGGTTCACCGCCACGAGCTGCGCGGCGCCCTGCACGGTCTGTTCCGCGTACGCTGCTTTAACCAGGACGACGCCCACCTGTTTGTGCGTCCCGACCAGCTGACCGACGAGATCGTGGGCGTGGTCAACCTCATCGACTCCGTGTACCAGAAGTTTGGCTTTAAGTACCACGTTGAGCTTTCCACCCGCCCCGAGGACTCTATGGGTTCGGACGAGGACTGGGCTCGCGCCGAGGAGGGCCTGCGTACCGCTCTGGAGCAGCTGCACATGGACTATGAGGTCAACGAGGGCGACGGCGCCTTCTACGGCCCCAAGATCGACTTCCACCTGGAGGACTCGCTCGGCCGTACCTGGCAGTGCGGTACCGTCCAGCTCGACTTCCAGATGCCGCTCAACTTTGATCTGGAGTACGTGGACGCTGACGGCACCAAGAAGCGTCCCATCATGCTGCACCGCGTATGCTTCGGCTCCATCGAGCGCTTCATCGGTATTCTGATTGAGCACTTTGCGGGCAAGTTCCCCACCTGGCTGGCCCCCGTGCAGGTCAAGGCACTTCCCGTCGCTGAGAAGAGCCGCGACTACGCCCACGAGGTGTGCGCCAAGCTGGAGGACGCCGGCATTCGCGTGGTCTGCGACGACCGCGACGAGAAGATCGGTTACAAGATCCGCGAGGCCCGCAGCATCGACCGCGTGCCCTACATGCTCATCCTGGGCGAGAAGGAGGTCGAGGCCGGCAACATCTCCGTCCGCGATCGCTCCAGCGAGACCGTTCAGATGAGCGTTGACGAGTTTGTTGCCTAGGTGACCGAGGAGATCAAGACTCGCGCCTAGCACAAACAATACAAGAATTAACAAAGGCGACCGTCCTATAGGGCGGTCGCCTTTTTTGTTGTCTATAGAAGAAAAGCCGCTGGTTAGAGCGGCTTTTTTTGTTGTGCAAAAAGGTACAGGTTTTTGTAGAGGCGTATGGAGATGCACACATTCGCGGCGCATTTTGTGCAATCTGGGAAAACGCGAGCAGTTTGCTCATATAATGAGCTTCGTCGAAAGATACAAAAACCTGTACTTTTGCGACTGCGCCTAGCTGCGAGCGAGAAGCCTGTTCTTAACGCCCCTGCATCCGCGTGCGTCGCGGAGATAAGAAAAGGGGGCGAGAACATGGAACAGACGATGCGGCGCCAAGAGCAGCTGCCCGGTGCCTTTAGTGGCTCCATCACCAATGGCCAGCACGGCCGCGTCCGCTGGTATCTGGTTCACACCCCCAATGGAAAAGAGCGCGAGACCTGCGAAAAGGTCCGCCGCATTATCCCGCACGAGCTGATGCAGGACGCTTTTGTGATGCAAAAGGAGTTCTGGTTTAAGCGGGACGGCGCTTGGTCGCTCCAAACCAAACCCATGTACAAGGAATACTTCTTCGTCGCCACGCGCGATGCCGCCCTGCTCGATAAGGCTTTGGCCCAGTTGAGCTTTGGCTGCCGCATTGCTGGCAGCAGGGAGCGGGCCTATGCGTCTATGCCGGACGATGCGCAGGACTGGTACCGCTCCGTACTCGATGACGACGGCGTGGTGCGCAACAGCGTGGCCCGCATAGAAGACGGCGTGCTGCATATAGAGCAAGGCCCGTTGGTGGGGCAAGAGGCCCGTGTAAAGAAGGTCGACCGTCATAAGCGCTGGTGCCTGGTAGACGTGGGCGAAGGCGACTCCGCATTTAGGGAGCTGCTTCCGTTGGACGTGCCCAGTAAGACGTAAGGGGACGTCGCACTGGCAATTCATTCGCAATTTGAATTCATCGATTGGGGAATCCCTGGGGACAGGGACGTGGATTTGAACTTGACTACTAAAGAAGCGACAGGGAAAAACGCGCCGGTGGGGGCCGCGCTTGTTGCCCAGGCCATGAATAGCGGCGACGTGAGCGTGCGCTACAAGGCCATGCAGGCCGGGAAGGACTGGGACAACTCACACCTGGCCTACCG
>URFU01000080.1 GCA_900547125.1 uncultured Collinsella sp. | reverse complement strand
GGAGAGGACGACGTTGTTGCGGTTGCGGTCCATCTCGATGACGCGGGCCTCGATGCGGGTGCCCATGTAGGAGGTGAGGTCCTTGACGCGACGGAGGTCGACGAGGGAAGCGGGCAGGAAGCCACGCAGGCCGATGTCGAGGAGCAGGCCGCCCTTGACAACCTCGATAACCTCGCCCTCGACGTTCTCGCCGGAGTTGAACTTCTCCTCGATGCGGTTCCAAGCACGCTCGTACTCAGCACGCTTCTTGGACAGGACCAGACGACCGTCCTTGTCCTCCTTCTGGAGAACCAGACCCTCGATGGGATCACCGAGTGCAACGATGTCTGCAGGGTTAGCGTCCTTGCGGATGGACAGCTCGCGGACCGGGATAACGCCCTCGGACTTGAATCCGATGTCAACGAGCACCTCGTCATGCTCGATCTTAACGACAGTGCCGTTAACGAGATCGCCCTCATCAAAGTCGGTAATCGTACCGTCGATGAGGTTGTTCATCTCCTCCTCGTTGACATCGTCAAGAGAGAAAATGGACGAGTTCTGAATCTCACTCAAAGGTGGACCCCTTTCGAACTACGGGGCCCCGATTGCTAGGACCTACAGAAGGGTGCGACAAGCACACAACGTTTAGGAACACTCGGGAGCCGACAGATACTAATGTGACGCTTATGCAATCACGTTCGTATAGGTTACGGGGAAATCATTTCGATTTCAAGCGTGAACTGCGATTTTTTACTCGTATGGAGACTTTTTCGCAATCTTGTGGACGACCGTCTCCATAAGTTGACGATAGGCAGTTAGGCATACGGCTTTGGGGTAAAGTATCCGGAGCAACGATTCTGGAACGATTTATCGAGAAAGGTGCCCGCGTGCTCAAAGCAGTCGTTTTCGATATGGACGAGACGCTTCTTAGCATCAACCTCAACGCGTTCATCCTTCGCTATTTTAAGGATGTCTCGTCGATGCTCGCGGATATCGGACGCCGCAGCCGCGGTGGCACGATGGCACGCCTCGGCACCATCCTGGTCGACCTCAACGCCAACCGCCGCAACGGCACGGATAACCGCACCAATCTTGAATTTTACCGCACCGAGGTCGAGCGCCGATGCGGCATCTGCCTTTCCGATCCCCTCATCTACGAGGCGTTTACCTACTACGACCGCGAAGTGCTTCCGTACAAGAACGACGATGTCATCAACGCCCACGCCATGCCGGGCGCACACGCCGCTCTCCAGGCCGTACAGGACGCAGGACTGCGCTGCGCGCTCTTTACCAACCCCAGCTTTCCCCAGGGGGCAATCGAGTGCCGCATGGGTTGGGGCGACCTGGCCGACGCCCCCTTTGAGCTCGTCACGCACATGGGAAACACCACCCGCTGCAAGCCCGATGCCACCTACTATCTTGAGCAGCTTCAGGTGATGGGACTCGAGCCACACGAGGTCCTTATGGTGGGCAACGACCCCAAGCGCGACTTCCCCAGTCCCGCCTGCGGCATTCAGACTGCCTATGTTGGCCAGGGAAAACCCGGCCGAGCCACCTGGCACGGAACCATGGAAGACTTCGCCCGCGATTTCAACGCCGTAGTCGAAGCCTTCTACGAACATCAAGTAGCCGACGAACTGTCCTAGCACACTTGGGTTTTGCCGATCATGATGTTGAGGATCTCGACATCGGTATCTTTCATACCTACACGGCCCACGTAGCCCATGCTGGCGATTGTCTGCTCGACGGTATCCTGGATCAGGCCCTCACCGGCGCGGAAGCCGCGACCCTGCATGGCCATATCGTGCCCCAGAATCGCCGCATCAACGGCAGCGGAAATCTTGGCGGCACAGCTTGCCTTGGCGCCATCGCACACGATACCGCCCACGTTACCGAGTGTGTTCGAAACCGTCGCGCCAATCTGCTCGCGCGTGCCACCGCACAGCCAGGTAATCGCAGCGCCGGCGCCACACGCGGCGCAAATAGCACCGCAAAACGCCGAGAGCGCACCAATATAGCTCTTGATATGCACGGCGATAAGATCGGACAGCATCACGGCGCGCACCAGGCGATCGTGGTCGCAGCGCAGGTACTCGGCATACTCCATAACGGGCAGTGCGCAGGTAATGCCCTGGTTGCCCGAGCCGCACACAATGGCGACCGGCAGCGCACAGCCGTTCATGCGGGCGTCGGACCCGGCGGCCGCACGGGCGCGGGCACGGCAGGCGACGTCATCGGCACGAGCACCCAGCAGCGTGCGGCCAACCTCGGCACCCCAAGCGTGCGCCAGGCCCTCGGCGCTGATCGCGCCGTTCAGCTCAATCTGACGCTCAACGGCAGCGCGAGCACCATCGATGTCGCCGTCCTCGATAAAGTCGATGATGGACTCAATCGACATGGGCGTGTCAGCGCTATCTGCCGCACGCTCGGCCACAACGCGCTCGGCGCAGGCGGCACACTCCCCCGCCGACTTGCCGCATACCGGAATACCGTCGAGCGTATGGCACGTGACATTGGTGTGGTGGTCGGTAATCTCGACGACTGCGGTATGGCCCCCGGCTGTGGCAGTCACCTTGATGTAGAGGTTGGGCACACCCTCGACAAGCGACACATCGCAGTAACCGGCATCGGCGAGGAGCTCGGCCACGCGAGCACGGTCCTCGTCGTTAACGCTCTCGAGCACCTCGAGCGCGCTCTTGGCGTCGCCGCCCACGGCACCCAGCACGGCCGCCGCTTCAATACCGTGCATACCGCCCGAGTTGGGCACGGTCACGCTCTTAACGTTCTTGATGATGTTGCCCGAGCAGGCAACATCCATATGATCGGGTTCGCAACCGAGCGTCTGGCTCGCCAGCGCCGCTGCATAGGCAACGGCAATAGGCTCGGTGCAGCCGAGCGCACAGACAAGCTCGCGGTTCAAAACATCGCAAAACGCGGTATCACGAAGGGAATCGGCAGACATAGGTATCTCCTACTTGTATAACGGGCTGGACTCTCAAGAATAGTTAGCTCTTTTATTTGATAACAATGCATCAAAAACCGCAACCATGGTTCCGACGGACGGCGTTCAAGCGCAATCTGACGGCATTCATTCATGCGAAGCCGGTCTTGTCGCATGCTAAAGCGTTTGACCAAAAAACGCACGAGCGTTTACACAAAAGTCGCGCTATCATGCAGTCGAACGCGGTAAAACCTTTAGCAATCTCGCCGCACGGACCAGAGAGGAACCACTCATGAAGATTGGTATCGGCAACGACCATGCCGCCGTCGAGCTCAAGAACATCATCTCCGAGCACCTGAAGGAGCGCGGCTGCGAGGTCGTGAACTTTGGCACCGACACCTCCGAGAGCTTTGACTACCCCATCGCCGGATACAAGGTGGGTAAGGCCGTTGCCAACGGCGACGTCGACCTGGGCATCCTCATCTGTGGCACCGGTGTCGGAATTAGCCTGGCTGCCAACAAGGTCGAGGGCGTACGCGCCGTCGTGTGCTCCGAGCCCTTCAGCGCCAAGCTCTCGCGCATGCACAACAATACCAACGTGCTCGCCTTTGGCGCCCGCGTCGTGGGCTCCGAGCTCGCCAAGATGATCGTCGACGAGTGGCTCGACGCCGAGTTTGAGGGCGGCCGCCACGAGCGTCGCGTTAACCTCCTCAACGAGATCGACCACACGCGCGGCCTCAAGGTCGTCGACGAGGCCTAAAGACCTACAAAGCCATACGCTAACGCCAGCCCCCGCCCGGAAGAAACATCCGGACGGGGGCTCTTTAGTGGATTTCTAAGCGGTTACCAAAAATCTACTGGAATAAAAAGGGCGCCGCGGATGGAGTTCCGCGGCGCCCAAGCCACACGCTAACAGCTTTAAGGAGTCAAAGCTGGTTTAGCCAAAGAAGCGCTTGATCTCGATCTCGGCGTTCTCCAAGCAGTCGGAACCGTGGATCACGTTGGCGTTGACATCGACAGCGAAGTCGCCGCGAATGGTGCCGGGAGCAGCATCAAGCGGGTTGGTAGCGCCCATTAGGGTGCGCATCTTGGAGACAGCGGAGAGACCGGAAACGACCATCTTGACGACCGGACCGCTCGTCATAAAGTCACAGAGACCGCCAAAGAAGGGCTTGTCGGCCAGATGGGCGTAGTGCTCCTCGACGGTAGCGCGCTCGAGCTTGGTCATCTCCATGCGCTCGATGACAAGGCCGCTGCGCTCGATGCGAGCAACAATCTCGCCGATCTTGCGATCGCGCACCGCGTCGGGCTTAATCATGATGAAGGTCTTCTCGATAGCCATAAAGTAGCCTTTCAAGTAGGTTCGCGCGTGCCCAAGTCCCATTCCGGCACCCGCCTGGACTGCATCGTAACAGAGTTTTAGCTGCAGTTAAACAAAAAGCTGTTTATTGAAACGCTACAATTTATTAAAGCGCTCCATATGTGTCACTTCTGTTTCGAAGCCCGACTAGAGTACCATCCGAACGCCCATCAACCGCATCGAACCGAGCAGACGGTCGGTTGCCGCCTGTGAACGTACCCCCTTCACAACCTGCCCAAAGGTCCTACAGAAGTTCTCGACACGCCCCTCCCCCATAGCAACAAAATACGGGCGCCCGCACCAGCAGACACCCGTAAACAAAAACAATTTATCAATACATGGCCAAAACGGCTTCAGCCAAACCCTACTTTACCCCGTGCCCCATCTCAACGACCTTAGTCAGCGATCCAAACACGCCCTCGTCGGCCACGAGCTGCGCCTCGGAACGCTGCAGCTGCACGGCAACGGCGGCAGGGGCGGTGCCGCCCTCGGTCGTGCGCGCGGCGACAATCGACGGGATGTCGAGCGCCTCGATAATGTCGTGCTCAAAGAGCGGGCTCGCCTCCTGGAACACCTCAAACGGCAGGTCCTCAAGATTGCAGCCGCGCTTCTCGCACATCAGGACCAAATGGCCCACCACGGCATGCGCCTCACGGAACGGCAGACCGCGCTTGGCCAGGTAATCGGCAACATCGGTGGCGGCAAGGTGCCCCACGCCGCACTCGCGCGCCATGGCATCCTCGTTGACGGTCCAAGTCGAAATCATACCGGCCATAACCGACAGGCACTGCATGAGCGTATGGGCAGTATCGAGGGCGCCCTCCTTGTCCTCCTGCAAGTCCTTGTTATAAGCAAGCGGCAGGCCTTTCATGGTCACAAGCAGTTGCACCAAGTTGCCATAGACTCGGCCGCTCTTGCCGCGGATAAGCTCGGCATAGTCGGGGTTCTTCTTCTGCGGCATGATGGACGAGCCGGTGGAGTAGGAGTCGGAAAGCGTGATAAAGCCAAATTCGGAGCTCGACCACTGCTCGTTCTCCTCGGAAAGACGCGACAGGTGCATGGCCATGACGGAGCCGGCGTAATGCAGATCGAGCAGGAAATCACGGTCGGAAACCGCATCGAGCGAGTTGGGAATCACACCCGCAAAGCCAAGTTCGGCAGCCGTCATCTGACGATCGAGCGGATAGCTCGTACCGGCAAGAGCGGCAGCGCCCAGTGGGCAGTTGTCGGCGGCATCAAAGGCGGCCTTCAGGCGTGTAAAGTCGCGCGCGAACATCCAGGAATACGCCAGCAGATGATGCGACAGCAGCACGGGCTGAGCGTGCTGCATGTGCGTATAGCCCGGCAGAATCACCTTGTCGTACTTCTTGGCCGCATCCACCAGCACATGGCGCAGTTCAAGATTGGCCTCCATGAGCTCCTTGGCCAGCGCCTTAACGCCCAGGCGCGTATCGGTCGCAACCTGGTCGTTGCGCGAACGCCCGGTATGCAGGCGCTTGCCGGCCTCGCCGATGCGGCGCGTCAGCTCGCTCTCGATGGACATATGAATGTCCTCGTCGTTGATGTCGAAGGTGAAGTTGCCGGCATCGATATCCTGTTCGATTCCGGTCAGGCCCTCGGCAATCGCCTGCTCGTCCTCGGCGCTGATAATGCCCTGGGCCGCCAGCATCTTGGCATGTGCCTTAGATCCGGCGATATCCTGCTTATAGAGATGCTTGTCAACCGGCAACGACGCGCCAAACTCCTGCGTGACCTCGGCCACACCTGCCTCAAAACGACCGCCCCAAAGAGCCATGGAACCGTCCCCTTTCATCAAATCCCAAAACAAGCGCCCAAAGCAATGCGCCCTGTCGCTAAAGCGATTTTTCAACCGCTAGTTTTGCACATTCCCCACCGTGCGCGGGGCCATGTAGCTAATTTGCAAAGAAGTGACGCGCCATGCACTTGGCGCCCAACGTCTCCCTCCGGATGTTGCCCTGCGAACCATCGATCCAGGCCTTCAGGCTCATAGGAACGTCCTCGACCTTTGCAGCATCGAACTCGGGCACGAGGGCAAGTAAAGCATGCGCGATAGCATTGAGCATAATGGATACTCCTCATATATATAGGCGCAGAGCCGCCAAATTGATAGAAGGAGCCCCGCCGGACAACCCCGGCGGGGCTCGGACTCAGCCGCAGACGCGGCATCATATATGCGGGCGGAACGTAGGGGTCACCGATGTTAAGAAGTGTCAGCAAGCATAACGAAAGGTAGGGACCCCGTGCGCCCGTTATGTATCACGCGGATGGGCCGCGCGGATACCAAGGGAAGGAAGGCTTAAGCCTGGACGGCAGCGGAGCTGGGACCCTGGACCTTAGCCCACGTCTTGAGCGACAGCGTATCGATCTCGATAAAGCCGGCGCTGGCCTTCTCGTCAAACGTGGTGTCGCGGTCGTAGGTGGCCAGGCCGTAGTCGTAGAGGCTGAAGGGGCTCTTGCGGCCGACGACATGGCAGTTGCCCTTAAAGAACTTCAGACGGACGGTGCCGGTCACGAACTTCTGGGTGTCGGCCATAAAAGCGTCGAGCGCGTTTTTGAGCGGGCTGTACCACTGGCCGTTGTACACGGCGGTGGCCCAATCCTGCTCGAGCTTAATCTTAGTCTTGAGCAGGTCGCCCTCGACGCAAATGTCCTCGAGCGCCTTGTGGGCGGTGATGAGCGTCAGGGCGCCAGGAACCTCGTAGCACTCGCGACTCTTGAGGCCCACCAGACGATCCTCGACCAGGTCGAGACGGCCAAAGCCGTTGTCGCCCGAAATCTTGTTGAGGGCGATGACGATCTCGGAGAGTTTCATCTTCTTGCCGTCGACGGCGACGGGCTTGCCGGCCTCAAACTCAATCTCGGTATACGTCGGGGTATCGGGCGTGTCCTCGGGATTCTTGGTCATAACCCAGGCGTCGTCGAGCGGCTCGTTCCAGGGATCCTCCAGGTGGCCGCACTCAATGGCACGACCCCACAGGTTGTCGTCGATGGAATAGGGGTTGTCGTTGGCGCCCTCGGGAACCGGCACGTTGTGGGCATGAGCATAGGCGACCTCATCGGGACGGCACTTCAGACCCCACTCGCGAACCGGGGCGATAACCTTAAGCTCGGGGTCGAGGGCCTTGACGGCAGCCTCAAAACGAACCTGGTCGTTACCCTTGCCGGTGCAGCCGTGGGCGACGTAGGTCGCGTCAAACTCGTGAGCGACCTCGACAAGCTTCTTGGCGAGCAGCGGGCGAGACAGAGCGGAGAGCAGCGGGTACTTGTTCTCGTACATGGAGTTTGCGGCGATGGCCTTAGTCAGGAACTCATCGGAGAACTCGTCGCGCAGGTCGAGCACCTGGCAATCGAGAACGCCCAGGTCGAGCGCCTTCTGCTTCTTGGCATCCAGGCCGGTCTCCTCCTGGCCCACGTTGCCGCAGACACAAACGACATCGAGATTCTTCTCGTCCTGGAGCCACTTGACACATACGGATGTATCAAGACCACCGGAATATGCGAGAACGACTTTTTCCTTGCTCATGGCTGTTTCCTTTCGCCCTTGGTAGCTAGTTAGAACATCGGTCAGTTGCAAGTCATTTCAAGATCGAATACCGTGCATTATCAGGTTAAATAGCAATAATCAGCACATACATGCCCTAGAAACATGCAGCAATGTCGTGCTAAAACCCAACGACCTCAAAATGACTCTGTTGAGGCAATTCGCCCCATGCGGACAGAGACGATTGTTATCGTCGTCGGGAAATTGCGCGCTGGCGTCGGATGGCATTGTCTGCAGTGGTGATGATCTTTACGAACTGCATCTGCCTCTCCTTTCACCTATCGCCGGGCGCAATTCTAATATCATAAACGGTACCTTTTCCTCGGTAAGCGGTTGTTTTTCCGTCTCCGTTTTCGATGGTCGCTATATTACGCTAAAGTGCCCGCGGCACAAGCGACAACTTCAAATTTCTGAAAAGTTTTTTCATTACTTTGTGAATGGTGATGCAAACGCGCGCCAATCCTGCGAAAATACGCCCGACTACGAGTTAATGGTTATAACGTCTGAAACAATCTCGAAACGAAAGGCTCGATTTTATGCAAACTTACGAATCGGACGCCAATATCGGAAACATTAAGCTCATTGCCGTCGACATGGACAAGACGCTGCTGACCGACGAGCGCGTGCTGCCGCAAGGCCTTGACGAACGCCTGGACAAGCTCGCCGAAGCCGGCATCGTATTCTGCCCCGCCAGCGGACGTCCCGCCCCCAAGCTCGAAGAGATGTTCGAGGGCATCAAGAACCGCCTCGCCTTTTGCCCCGATAACGGCGCATGCGTGATATATCGCGGCAACTACATCTATAAGAGCGCTATCGATGTGGCGCTGTATCAGCAGGTCTTGAGCCGTGCCTCGGAGGATCCGCGCGCTGTCCCCGTCCTGTGCTGCTTCGACGAGTTCTACGTACTTGCCCGCGACCATCAATACCACGACGAGATCAGCGTCTACTACAACACAATCAACTACGTCGACAGCTTTGAGGGCATTGATATCGAGTCCAACAAGATCTCGATCTTCTTCCCCGCCTACGATGCCGAGCCCGCATTCCGCGAGACCTATAGCCCCGAGTTCTCGGACAAGCTCTACGTCACCAATGCCGGGCGCGAGTGGATCGACTTCATGAACTTGGGCGTCGACAAGGGCGCCGGCGTCGCGCACCTGTGCGAGCAGCTCGGGATCGATATCGCCGACGCCGCCGCCGTGGGCGATACGTACAACGACATCCCCATGCTGGAGCGCGTCGGACACAGCTTTATCGTGGACAACGCCGAGGAGCATATGAACGCGCATGCTAAGTGGCGCATTCCGAGCAACAACGACGGGGGCGTACTGACGCTCATCGACGCTATCTTGGCGGCTCGTTAACGTTGCTCGTCGGACCTGGCCGGGCGAGGCGGGTAAGTTTTTCGTTCGGTCAGGTCCTGGGCTCGCTCGGAAAGCACATTAAGTGCTTTCCGGCTCGTGCGGAATCTACGAAAAACTTACCCGCCTCGCCCGGCCAGGTCCTAGGGTGACTTGCTTGCCGCCTGGATGGCGTCTTGGCGCCTAGATACTTTGGCTGAATTTAATTGAATGAAGGGGGCTCCTTGTTGGCAAGGAGCCCCCTTCTGGTTTTGATTACTTTGGGATTGTGGGTGTGCCCTTATTTGGCGTCTGCCCAGGTCACTCCAGTCGAAGCTTCGGCGATGAGGGGTACGCGTAGGTCTACGACGTGTTCCATGACGTCTTGGACCATGGCGGTCAGGCGTTCGACTTCTTCGACCGGGCACTCAAAGTCCAGTTCGTCGTGTACCTGCAGGATCATGTGGGCGGCAAAGCCTTCTTCTTCCAGACGGCGGCTTACGCGGGCCATCGCGATCTTGATGATGTCGGCGGCGGTGCCCTGCATGGGGTGGTTCATGGCCGTGCGCTCGCCAAAGCCGCGGAGTTGCGGATTTTTGGCCTTGAGCTCCGGAATGTGGCGACGGCGGCCGTACATGGTCTCGGCGTAACCTGTCTGCTTGGCACGCGCCACCACGTTGTCGAGGAACGTACGCACGCCCGGGTAGGCCTCGTAGTAGCGGTCGATCATGTCGCGCGCCTCGGCCATCGAGATATGCAGCGACTGCGACAGACCGTAGGCCTGCTGACCATACACAATGCCAAAGTTCACGGCCTTGGCGCGACTGCGCAAGTCGGGCGTTACCTCGGACACCGGCACGCCAAACACGCGCGCCGCCGTCTCGGCGTGGAAGTCCTCGCCCTCGTTAAAGGCGCGCACCAGGTGCTCATCACCCGAGAGATGCGCCAGCAGACGCAACTCGATCTGCGAGTAGTCCACCGCCAAAAAGACGCTTCCCTCGCCTGCCGAAAACGCTGTCTTGACGGTACGCCCCAGCTCCGAGCGCGTCGGGATGTTCTGCAGGTTCGGGTCGCTCGAGGACAGGCGACCCGTTGCCGTGATGGTCTGGTTGTACGTGGTATGCACGCGACCGTCACCGCGGCGCAGCGGGCCCAGCGTGTCCAGATAGGTGGACTTGATCTTGGACTTCTCACGCCAGTCCAAACTCAGGCGCACGATCTCGTGGTCGTGGGCAAGGTCGCTCAGCACCTTGGCGTTGTTCGAATAGTAGCCGCGCGTTTTCTTTTTGAGGCCCTTGGTCGGAAGTCCCATAACATCAAACAGCACGTGCGAGAGTTGCATGGGGCTGCCGATGTTAAAGGTCTCGTCGCCGGCCAGGTCGCGAATGCTG
>URFU01000079.1 GCA_900547125.1 uncultured Collinsella sp. | reverse complement strand
GTCATGTGGGCCAACGAGCCCTTCGACCCCGAGAACCCCGACACCTACTACGAGGAGGTCTAGCCGCATGGGCAAGGACTATTCCGATATCCGCTTCGAGGACGACGGCCGCCTGAAGCTCCTGATCATCGTGGGCACCCGCCCCGAGGTCATCCGCCTGTCCGAGGTCATCAAGAAGTGCCGCCGCCACTTCGACTGCCTGCTGGCGCACACCGGCCAGAACTACGACTACACGCTCAACGGCATTTTCTTCCGCGACCTGGAGCTTGCCGATCCCGACGTCTACCTGGACGCCGTGGGCGCCGACCTGGGCGAGACCGTGGGCAACATCATCGCCGCGAGCTACAGGCTCATGGTCCAGGTCCAGCCCGACGCGCTGCTGATCCTGGGCGACACCAACAGCTGCCTGTCCGCCATCGCGGCCAAGAGGCTCCACATCCCCATCTTCCACATGGAGGCCGGCAACCGCTGCAAGGACGAGTGCCTGCCCGAGGAGACCAACCGCCGCATCGTCGACGTGATCTCCGACGTCAACCTGGCCTACTCCGAGCACGCGCGCCGCTACCTGAAGGACACCGGCTGCGCCCCGGAGCGCACCTACGTCACGGGCTCGCCCATGGCGGAGGTCCTGCGCGCCAACCTGGACAAGATCGAGGCCTCGGACATCCTTACCGAGCTCGGCCTGGAGCCCAAGCGCTACATGCTGCTGTCCGCCCACCGCGAGGAGAACATCGACACCGAGGCCAACTTCACGAGCCTGTTCACCGCGATCAACGCGCTCGCGGAGAAGTACGACATGCCGATCCTGTACTCCTGCCACCCGCGCTCCCGCAAGCGCCTGGAGGCCACCGGCTTTAGGCTCGACCCGCGCGTGCGCATGCACGAGCCCATGGGCTTCCACGACTACAACTGCCTGCAGATGAACGCCTTCGCGGTGGTCTCCGATTCGGGCACGCTGCCCGAGGAGTCGAGCTTCTTCGCATCTATCGGCCGCCCGTTCCCGGCGGTGTGCATCCGCACCTCCACCGAGCGCCCCGAGGCGCTGGACAAGGCGTGCTTCACGCTCGCCGGCATCAGCGAGCGCGGCCTGCTGCAGGCCGTCCGCACCGCCGTCGAGCTCGACGCGGAGGGGTCGCTGCCCGAGGCGCCCGTTCCCGACTACGCCGACGAGACCGTGTCCACCAAGGTGGTCAAGATCATCCAGAGCTACACCGGCGTGGTGGACAAGATGGTGTGGAGGAAGGCGTAGCTATGGGTCTCGCCTATAGGATCCTCGACGGCATCCCCCGTGCTTACAACACGCTACTTCTTATGCCCTCGCTACGGCGTTCCTTTGCTGCTTGCGGCAAGAACGTGACCCTGGGCCGCCGCAGCGAGATTGCCAGAGCGGGCAATATCTACATGGGCCATGACGTGTACCTTGGCCCTGGAACAACGCTGCTCACAACCCGGGCGAAAATTCACATCGGCGACTATGTCATGAGCGGGCCCAACCTTACCGTTATCACCGGCGATCACCGTACCGACATCCTCGATCGCCCCATGATGGAACTTACCGATGAGGACAAGCTCCCCGATAACGACCAGGATGTCGTTATCGGTAATGACGTGTGGATGGGCAGTGGAGTGACGATTCTAAAGGGTGTCCACGTCTCTGATCACTGCGTAATTGCTGCTGGCGCCGTGGTGACCAAAGACGTGGAACCTGAGTATTCAATCTGGGGGGGGGTTCCCGCTCGCTGCCTAGGTTCGCGGCTTAAAGGATAACGATGGCTTCAGCTAAGAATAAAATACACGCGAAAGTTCTAATGGTTGGCCCCGATCTTTCTTTGCACGGCGGAATCGTCTCAGTCGTGAAAGGTTATCTAGACGCAGGTCTCCCTGAGGCATGCGATGCCTTTGAGTACCTGGGGACTGGCATCGGCTCCTCAAAGCTCGGTAAATCCGTCGCATTTACCCGAGCGTTGATTCATTATGCAATGATCATGCCATCCTATGACATCATTCATTTACACATAAGCGCCCGCGGGTCCTACAAACGTAAGTCAATTATGGCACGTATGGCCCGCAAAGCAGGTAAGTACGTGATACTTCACGATCACGATGGGGAGTTTAAGAAGGCCTTCGAAGAGGGTGGAGATTCCTACCGCCGTGATGTAAGAAGGACCTTTAGTATCGCTGACCGAGTTGTGGTTCTGTCGGAAGAATGGCGCGACTACTTTTCAAAAAACGTTTGCGACATGGAGAAGATTGACGTTGTTCATAACGGTGTCAAAGTCCCAGATCAGCCGTGCTCACCTTGTTCGCGTCAAGACGTCCTATTTTTAGGACGTCTTGACGCGAACAAGAGCCCTGACGTGCTCTTGCGCGCGTCAAGAGAAATCCTGTCGCGTTTCCCCGACACTAAGGTCGTATTCGGAGGAGACGGAGAGGTCGAAAAGATCAATTCTCTTGCGGCAGAGCTCGGATTTGCCGACCGCTGCGAGTTCCACGGCTGGGTCGCGGGAGCAGAACGCGAGGAGCTCTTCGAGCGTGCCGCGGTGTACTGCCTTCCCTCCAAAAACGAGGGGCTCCCCATGAGCGTTCTTGAAGCCATGGCCAGAGGAATTCCAACTGTCGCCACTCCCGTTGGTGGAATTCCTCAAGTAATTAATGATGGTGTTAATGGGGTTCTGATTCCGGTAGATAACTATCAAGCCCTGGCCGTTGCATTGAATCATCTTCTCGAATCAAGCGAGCTTAGAAAAGAAATGGGAACTTTGGCCCGAAAAAAGATACTCAGCTCATTCGATATCAATCTGCTCTTGAGCGAAATACTCGGCATCTATTGCAATGCTGCCAGCGGTAATTAGAGGATGAAATTGAATTCAAAGAAGTTAACAAATGAAGCTGGGCATATTGTTTTTGTTCACCCTTCCCTTATGGGTGGCGGGGCCGAGCGTGTCTCGCTTGCGCTCGCGTCGTACTTCGTTGCTCATGGCTTTAAGTTTACGTACCTGCTAACAAAGAGCCCGCTCATTGATTACGACATTCCAAAAGGAGTCGAGGTAATTTCACGATTTGCTAGTCCCTCGGTCAAGCCCCTGCAGCAGATTCGTTACATACGTTGCACCATGAAGGCCAACCCTAAGGCGACCTTCATCTCTTTTCTGCCGCATCAGAACATGTACACGCTCATGGCATCAACAGGCTTGCCCAATAAAGTCGTCGTATCAGTCCGTAACGACCCGCGTTTCGACTTCCCGGGCAACGTTGCACTTCCCGGCGTTCGTGATGTGCTCTATCACAAGGCAGCGGCTATCGTTTTCCAGACGCAGTCCCAGAAGGATTTGTTCCCACGATCCCTACAGGAAAAGGGCACGGTCATCCTGAACCCCATATCCGGCTCTGTCCCCGAGCCCTTCGAGGGGCCCAGGCGCAAGGCCATCGTGACCTCAGGGCGCTTGGAGGAGCAGAAGAACCACGGCATGACAATCAGAGCGTTCGCGGAGTTCCATAAGTCCCATCCTGACTTCACGCTTGAGGTTTTCGGCAAGGGAAGCTTGGAAGCCGAACTCAAGCAGCTCGCGAACGATCTCGGTGTCGCAGAATCCGTAGTCTTTGAGGGCTTCAGTCCAGACGCCCTCGAGCACGTGCGAACTGCGGCGGCCTTCGTCCTGTCCTCGCGTTTCGAAGGACTGTCGAACTCCATGCTCGAGGCGCTTGCTATGGGCGTACCCACGGTCTGCACCCGTTGTCTCGGAGGCGGAGCCGAGACGGTCATCGAAGACGGTGTAAACGGCTTGCTCGTCGACGTCGACGATCTTGCTGCCGAGGCGCGCTCATTTGACCGGATTGTTGATGACCTCGAATTTGCGCAAACCATTTCGACTCGGGCCCGAATGCTCCGCGACGAGCTCTCGCTCGAAAACATCGGAAACTCCTGGCGGAGGCTGATCTCATAGCCATTATGTACAATAAACTCTTCAATGTCCCGGCAGCGTCTCCTGTCAAGGAAGGTGGCCGCAAGCGGGCGGTTATTCAGTACTTGCTCTGCTACTGCGTGCTACTCACGGGCAACTCGTATCTCATGTCATACTTCATCGAGCCCTACGTCAACTACCTCGCTGTATTCGTCATAGCAATCGCGCTTCTCGTCCCCAAGTACTGGCACTTCCGCGATGTGGCGTTTGTAACGAGCGTCCTCGTGATGTCCATGTTGGTAAGGATCACGGCTGGCGGTGCGGGCATCTCAGTATTTACCCGATATGCACTGACCATTGGCCTCATCGTCTTCGCCATCAAGGTATCGCCGGCGGACTTCCTCAAGCGCATGCTCCGGATTGTGTGCTTCCTCACGGCGGTGAGCCTGGTACTCTACTTTGCCCGTCTCGCAGTCCCCGGCCTGTACTACAGGCTGCCCTTCTACGAGTTCGAGTCGCAAGGCACCTATTACAGCATGGCGGCGGCGGATTCCGTGAACTTCCACACCAAGGGCCTTTTCCTGTGCTGCGTTCGCGAAGGCGAAACGCGCAACATTGGCATCTTCACCGAGCCTGGCGTCTTCCAAGGGGTCCTCACAGCGGCCCTCTTCTGCGTCGTGTTCATGCACGAGCGGATGAGCGTCAGCCCCAAGGAGCGTGCCGTCTCTGCACTGGTCATCCTCCTCGGCATCGTTACCTGCGGATCTACGACCGGATTTATTTCTTTGCTTGCCATGCTTGCGTTCTATTTCATCCTCCCCTCCGGTGACCTGCGCAGACGAAAAGCCTCGGCGAAGGGTGGTTTCAAGCAATATCTGATTCTTTTGGTGTCGTTGGGCCTTATGGCGTTGGTGTGCGATTACTACGTGCGCGGCGACGCATCCATCCTCGTTGAGTCCGTATTCAGCAAGCTCTTCAGCTCCGAGGGCTCCTTCAGCGTAAACCAGGGCAACGGCGCTGTGAGAATCGACTCGGACGTGGCGTCACTAGAGCTCTTGTCGCAGCACCCCTTCGGAGTCGGATTCGACGAGGTCCAGGCATACAAGGGCGCGCTGTCGGTAGGCGCCGGGTTGTTTACCACCACGGCCGCATTGGGCTTCCCGTTCGCCCTCGCGTACCTCTACTGGCTTTTGGCTCCCGTATTTAGCTCGCGTATTGGCGCCGCCGCCGTCTGCAGTTATCTGTTCCTGTACTTCAACTTCGCGGTTTCACAGTCGCTCGTACTGACGCCGCTGCTCGTGTCCATCTCTGTCTATCTCGCCCTGTGCAACGAGAAGGGGGTGACTGCCGATGAGGATAGCGTGGCTGTGCAACGCGCCGGTGCGCGCGATACGCGAGGCGCTTGGGCGTAGCGGATCGGTAAATAGCGGGTGGCTCGACGGCGCCTTCGCCGACGTGATGTCTGTCGGTGAGCATGAGCTCATCATCTTCTATCCTCAGAAAGCCGAGCCAAGGGTGGAGCGGTCTTCAGGTGCCGGTTTCGAGGCCCACGGCTTTTTCTGGTCAAAGGGAGACTTCCGCGAACGCGATGCCGCCAAAGGGCTGTTCACCGAAGTCCTTGCATCGACCAAGCCCGACGTCGTTCACATCTTCGGCTCGGAGAATGAGTTCGGCGAGCTCATGGCCCAAGCCGCTAGAGACTGCGGCCTTCTAGACAGAACAGTCGTCTCGATCCAGGGTCTCGTATCCATTATCAGCCGCCAGTTCATGGTCGGTTTCCCGGATACCTGGCTCAAGCGCAGGACGCTCTCTGAACTCAAGAATCGCTGCTCCCTTTATGAGCAGCGCGAGAGCTACCAGAGGCGGGGCCAAAGTGAGGAGCGCCTTATCGCGTTGGTTCACCATATCATTGGGCGCACGAGGTGGGATGAGGGCTGCTGTCGGCTTGTGAACCCCGATATCGAGTACCACCACGTCGGGGAAAGCCTTCGGCCCGAGTTCTATGAAGCCTCTCCGACGAGGGACGCGTCATCGCATAGGCTCTACTTCAGTCAGGGCTCCAAGCCCATCAAAGCCATGTACCGCCTCGTCGAGGCCCTGCCCGCCGTCGCGCGGCGGGTGCCCGACGTGCAAGTCGTCGTCGCAGGCTCTTCTGGCCTTCGCACAGACCCCTTGAGAGGTTCCTCCTACGATCGGTATCTGGCGAGAAAGATGGATGAACTTGGCGTTCGCGACCGTTTCGAGTTCGTGGGTTCGCTCGGCCCCGCCGAGGTCATCGCCCAGATGGCGCTCTGCTCTGCCTTTGTGTCCACCTCTGCGATAGAGAACTCCCCTAACTCCATGGGTGAGGCCATGATGATGGGGTTGCCCTGCGTCGCTACATTCGTGGGCGGTGTGCCCGACATCGCGGAGCACGGCAAGGAGGCCCTGCTCGTGCCCTTCAACGAGACCGAGCTTATATCGGACGCCCTCATCCGTGTCCTCACGGACGAATTACTCGCTCGCGAGCTCGGTGATGCGGGCAGGGAAAGGGCCAACATAAACCACTCAAGAACTGCAAACCGGAAAGCGTTGCTCGGGGCATATACCCGCATCGCGGCCCATAGCGTCTGGAACTAGCTGTATGGCGGATTATTCCGAGAAGAACCTCAAGAAGAACAGTATGCTGCTCGCCTTCTACAAGGCTGCGAGCATGGTGCTGAGTATGTTGTACGTGCCTGTCATCTTGGGCTACTTGGGCACCGGTCTCTATGGCATCTGGGCAACGGTTCTGAATGTAATCTCCTGGGTAAACTATTTCGATATCGGCATCGGCAACGGTCTGCGCAACAAACTCAGCGCCGCCCTGGCCAAGGATGCCGATGATTCCGAGGTCAAGTCCCTCATATCAAGCGCCTACGTGCTGCTGAGTATCGTCGTCCTGGGCGTAATGACTGTGGCGCTCATCGTTTTCCAGTTCATCGACTGGAACGCGTTACTCAACATTCCTGAGCCACTCTACGGCAACGCCGAACCCGTTATAGCAGTCAGCTTCGCGCTCATGTGTATCGGCTTCGTGTTCTCCATCTGCAAAAGCCTCTTCTTTGCGGTGCAAGAGGCGCACTTCGTTAGCCTGCTCGGCGTGGCCCAGCAGGCGTGCATGCTCATGAGCGTCCTCACGCTCGGCTTTTTTGACTCCGACAGGCTCATGTCGGTTGCCATTGCCTACGGCATCTCTGCACTCGTTATCGAGCTTGCGTTCACGTTTGCCTTCTTCAGGAAGCGTCGCCCCTGGGTGCCGACCCCGATGGCGTACGACAAGAGCATGGCTAGGGATGTCACCGGGCTCGGTGTCCAGTTCTTCATCATCCAGATGGCATCACTGGTCCTCTCGAGCACTGATAATGTCATAGTCTCCAACATCTTCGGGCCCGAGGCGGTCACGCCGTACGCCACTGCCTTCAAACTGTTTACCGTCCCCGTCAGCCTGTACGCTACCATGATTTCGCCGTACTGGTCCTCCATAACGGCGCGCTATGCGCGGGGTGACGTTTCGGGCATCAAAGGCAACGTTCGGCACATGGAAAAGTTGCTCGCCTTGCCCGCGGCCTGCTGCCTCGTGCTCGCCCTTGCCTACACGCCCATCACGGACATTTGGCTAGGGCAACACCTCGATACCTCGACTGACCTTGTCTGGCTCATGTTCGCATATTGCCTGGTGTACAGCTGGAACGCCATCTGGTCGCAGGTGTCAAACGGTATGGCGTGCATGAAGATGATGATGGCGCTGGCCGTGGGACAGGCGATTGCGAACATTCCGCTTTCGTACCTGTTTGCAAACATGCTCGGGTCGAGCTCAGGCGTCCTGCTTGGCACCATCGTTACTATGCTCAGCTCCTCGGTCGTATACCCGGTCTACCTCAACAGAAAGCTAGCGAAGGAGTCGGCCATTGAGCAGTAGCAACCGCATCCTCTACGTTGTCCAAGGCATTCCTGGCAGCAATGCACCCACCAAGCATGCCTTCGCCATCGCCGATCTTCTCTCCATGTGCGGCTACGAATCCCATTTCATGGTTGCAGGCATAGCTGACCCGAAGCTGCCTGCCCTCGTCGAGGAATTCGACTACCCAGTCGAGTTTCCCAAGGGTCTGACCCTCAGCGGTCGCCAGCTGGCCGCGAAGTACGCCGAGCGTCTTGTATCGCGTGTGAGCATCCCCGCCTTCAAGGAGGCCATGGCCCGCGTAAATCCCGCTGTCGTCATCTACTACGCAATCCAGAACCGCCTCGCCAAGGCCATTGAGCGTGTGTGCCGCAGCGCGGGCGTACCGGTCCTCGTCGACGAGACTGACTGGTTCGAGACTCACTTCGACGGCGACCTCGCCAAATGGATCGTAGCCAAGTCGCGGGAGAGACGCGTCACCGACGCCGACGAATCGGTCGATGGGGTGCTAGCTATATCTCCCTTCTTCAAGGAGCACTTCGAGGAACTCAAAAAGGCCCAGGGCGCCCCACGCGTTATGTTTCTCCCGCCGCTCAACCGCTCGGGCGACGCACTAGACGAAGTTCCGCCACTCGAGTTCGCCAAGAGGAAATCAACCCGCTTCTTTTACGCAGGGTCTCCCGCAGGCAAGGACTACATCGACTGCTTCGTTGAGGCCATGGCCTCCTGCGCAGGGTCCTTTGAGACTGAGCCAGAGCTCGACGTTGTGGGCCTGAGCCAGAGGGAGGGCGAGATCCTACTGCACGGCCGTGGAGCGGGCGCTGCAGTCAGGTTCCACGGCAGGCTCCCGCATGCTGCCGTCATTGAGATGCTCCGAAGGGCGGACTTCGGCATCCTGTTCCGGCAGCCCGCGCTCTACGCCCGCGCTGGCTTCTCCACCAAATTCGCGGAATGCATGTCCAACGGAGTGCCCATGCTTTGTAATGCCGTAGGCGGCGCCGATCTCGCGCTCTCGCCCGGCGTCGACGGCATCGTCGTTCCCGACCTCAAACTAGCCTCGCTCGCCGAGGGCGTCAGGAGCGCCTGCTGCATGTCAGACGACGAATTGATCGATATGAAGCGCGCCACGCTTGCTAAATCCAAGGAGCTCTTCCAGCCCGAGAATTACGTGGTGCAGATGACTGAGTTCTTGGGGTCTTTGCGGGGGGCGTGCAGCCGATGACGGTACTCGAGTTCAGTATCCAGCGCCTCCGCGAGAGGCGGACTTTGGTTATGGGCATAGCGGCCCTCATGATCTATTTTGCCCACGTGTACTCCTACGCCGACCTGGGCACCTTCGGTGCGTTTTTCACCTACGCAAACTGGGGCGTTGACGTCTTCCTGCTCGTGAGCGGCTTCGGCATATGCCACTCCATGGCTAAGTGCCCCATCGCCCGCGAATTTTATTGGAAGAGGCTCGTCAGGGTGGGCGTTCCGTACCTCGTACTCGCCGTCCCGTTCTATTTTGCTTCTGACCTCCTCGTTGCCAAGCAGGGCGACTGGGGGTTGTTCGTGCTCGACGTCTCTACGCTGTCGTATTGGCTGTTCCACCGGGGGGCTTGGTATGTGGCCATGCTCGTGCCGCTTTACCTCTTGGTCCCACTGTTGGAAGGCTTCTGCCGACGCCTTGGCGCGCCTGTCGACTGCATAGTGTCGGCCGTTCTGAGTGCCGCCGTCGCGCTATTCCTGAAGGCCGCCTTTACGGATGCCGGCCTCGCGCTCAACGTCGCGAATGTCTTCCAGCGGATCCCGTCCTTCTTCACGGGCTATTTACTCGCCGACCGCTTGATATCCGGAAAGTCTCGGGGGGGTATCTGTCAAAGCCGCTGCACTTGGGAGCGTTCTCGCATTGCTCGGCTGGTTCCTCTCTAGGAACACGGGGTGCACGTCCTTCATTCCCGCCCTTGTTATTGCTTTCTGGGTTTCTGCTCCGCAAAGGCTTCCCTTTGAGCGCTTCCTCGAATTGCTCGGCAAGGCCAGTCTGGAGTCCTATCTGCTGAATATCTATGTCCTGGCTCTCATGCGTGACGCCTTTGGGTGGGCGGGAATTGTGGATTACCTCCTTGTTACCGTGATATCGATAGTCGGCGCGTTGCTTTTGCACCATGCACTTGAGATGCCGCTCAAGCACCTAGTCGCTATGATCCCTGCGAGAAGAGCAGCTGTATAGAAAGGGATGTGATATGGGATTGCTATCCACGCTGAAATGGAAACTCACCCCCGCCGATAAGAAGCTCGCCATTCTCAAGAAGCGCGGCCTCACCATCGGGGAGGGATGCGAGATTCTCAATGGTTATGAACTGGGCTCCGAGCCATGGCTCGTCTCCATCGGGGACAACGTTCGCATAACGGGGGGCGTTAAGATAACTACCCACGATGGAGGCAGCTGGGTGCTGCGCCATAGGTACCCTGAGCTTGCGGACTGCGATCTGTTTGGCCGCGTGACCATCGGCGACAACTGTCACATCGGTATTAACGCCATGATTCTGCCGGGGGTCACCATCGGCCGTGACTGCATCGTCGGGGCATGCGCTGTCGTCACTCACGACGTCCCTGACGGCACTGTGGTCGCTGGCATCCCGGCCCGCCCTATCTGTACGGTAGAGGAGTATCGCGACAAGCACGCAAATGAATTACTTATGACCAAGCATATGTCCTGCGACGAGAAGCGTGCCTACGTCGAGACTCGCCTGCGCAAATGATCGATCAACAAGATGGAACACGCCAATGCAAGTTGTAACCGAGAAAGTAATGCACA
>URFU01000078.1 GCA_900547125.1 uncultured Collinsella sp. | reverse complement strand
CCGTGCTCGTCGTCGCCATTCAGCAGACGCGTGGGGGTGGCCGAAAGCGTGGTCTTGCCGGTGCCGGACAGGCCAAAGAACACGGCGGTCTCATGTGTGACGGGGTCCATACTGGCCGAGCAATGCTTAGGCAGAACGTCGTCCTCGACGGGCAGCAAGTAATTCATGACACTGAAGATGGACTTTTTGATCTCGCCGGAGTAGCCGGTGCCGGCGACCAGAATCACGCGCTCCTGGAAGTTGATGACCACGGCGGCGCTGGAGTTGAGGCCCTTGATGGCAGGGTCACACTGGTAACCTGGCGCCGCGAGCACGCAAAAGTCCGGCTCGCCGGTGCGCGCGATTTCGCGAGCGAGCGGACGGGCGAGCATTTGCTTAATAAAGAGCGCCTGGCTGGCGCGCTCGCAGGCGACGAGCAGGCGACGCGTGTGGTTGCGGTCGGCGCCGGCCATGCCGCGGGTGACGAACACATCACGCTCGTTGAGATAGTCGACGATACCGGCCTTGATGGTCTCGTAGCTCTCGATCGAAAGCGGTCGGTTGACGGCACCCCAGGCAATCTTATCGTGGACATCGGGGGTGTCAACGATAAAGCGATCGTTGGGAGAACGACCAGTGCGCTCCCCCGTCTCGATCACCAGCGCGCCGTTGGATGCCATGCGGCCTTCTTCGCGGCGGATGGCGTGCTCGACGAGCTCCGCGGCGGGTAGATCGACCAACAGGCGGGGCTGATTATCGGCGGGATCTTCGACCAGCGTAATGCCAAAGTTGGACAAAACTTCTGCAGGGGTAACACCAGGCATGGGGCCTCCTTTAAAAACGCGACACGCGGACGCGGCGCGCACTTTACTCACGTAAAGCCCGTTGTACCCGATATGCAAAAACGTTTTTGCGGCAAGGGCGAAGCGCCCGCCCAACGGTCAAAAATCGCAGGCAAGCGGCCTGGTCATTGGGGACGTTCTTAATCGACTAATCGTTGGGGACACTTATGAACAGGCAACAACCAAGGAGTGTCCCTAGATGCCGGCACTTAGGGACGTTCCCAAAGTGCCGACTACAGCGGCAGGCCTTGGCCGAGCATGGCGATGACGCTCATGAGGACCAGCATGCCGGCGGCGTAGGGCAGCACTGCGCCCAGGAGCTCGGCGTCCTTACCGCGCACGTGCACGGCAGCGAGGCCAATCGCGAGCGTCTGCGGCGAGACCATCTTACCGGCGGCGACACCCAGGGCGTTCAACGCAACCATCCAGTAGTCGCTCACACCCAGCGCCGAAGCGGCCTGGCTCTGAATGGGACCAAACAGCATGCCCGACGATGTGCCCGAACCGGTCACGAACGCACCGACGGCACCGATCCACGGGGCCAGAATCGGGTACAGACCACCGGCGACGGCAATGCAGAACGCACTGATCGAAGAGATCATGCCCGCATAGCCCATCACCTTGGCACAGCCCAGCACCGAAAGCATCGTGATTACCGTCGGCATCATCTGCTTCACAGTCGCGGCCAGCACCTCGCCCATCATGCGCGGCGAAGCCCCCTGAATGGCGCCGCCGATAAACGCGGCCAGGAAGATCCAAACACCCGGCGTGTTAATCCACGAAAACGTGAGCGTGCCGGGGTTCTCGCCGCAATACACCTGCACGTGACTCGCAAAGGGCGCAAGCGCGGCATGCACGGCGGGCACCAGGTTGGACGTACCCAACAGCAGTACAAAAATCAGGATGAAACACGACCAGGCAGAAAGCGCCGACTTAGCGGTGAGCTGCTCACCGGCCTCGATATTCATGTGAAAGCGCGCGTCCAGGTGACCGGACTTCTCGGCGCGCATGGCAAGCGCGGCGGTCAGCGCGAGCGACACGATGGAGCCCACGACCACGGCAAGCTCGGGGCCCACAAACATAGCGACGACCAGGGCAGCGCCGACAAAGGACGCGCCAGAGAGCAGCGCGATACCGGCCACGCCGTGCAGGCGCTCGCCTACGTTCGCAACATCGCCTTGATCGTCGGTCACGCGGCCCGCAACCAACACGATGAGCAGCGGCATCACCACAAAGAACGGTGCGAGCTGCACCAGCTGAACGGTCGCCAGGTGCAGGGAATCCAGACCCACCAGGTCGGCAACGGACACCGTGGGGATGCCGATGGAGCCGTAGGGCGTGGGCACGCCGTTGGCCAGCAGGCAGATCAGCACGGCAGGCACGGCCTCAAAACCAAGGCCCGCGAGCATGCCGGCGGGAATGGCGACAGCGGTACCAAAGCCAGCCATGCCCTCCATAAAGCCGCCGAAGCACCACGCCACGAGCAGCGCCAGCAGACGGCGATCGCTGCTGATGGAGGTGATCATGCTGCCGATCACGTCCATGGCGCCCGTGCGAACGCAGAGGTTATACGTAAAGACGGCGGCGATAATCACCAACACGATGGGCCACAGCGCCATCAAAAAGCCCTCGAGCGAGGCCGTGGCTATCTGCGCCACCGGCAAATGCCACCACGCAAAGGCGAGCACGCACGAAAGAACAAACGAACCAATCGCGGCTTTCCAGGCCGGCCATTTAAAGCACAGCAGCATCACGACAAGCCAGATGATAGGCACAAGAGCCAGCAAAAATGCGGCGACGTCCATGGGTAAAAGCTCCTTGGTACCGCGAGGGCGGCATCGGGGGTGTCATAAAACTTGAACAGGATACCGCACGCTTACCGACAATTTTCTGCCGCCTGCCGAAATATTGAACAATCCGTTCAAAAACACGAGCAAACACCGCCGCGTCTATACTAGAGCGCAGCAATAGAAAGGACTCCGCCTTGAGCATCACGCCCCTCGATAGCATCCGCCGCGCCATCGCCCGCCGCAATGGCGTCGCCGACCCCGCCGTAGCGAGCAGCGACACTGCAAAGGCCCAAGGCGGACGCATCGAGAACGGCCTCTTCCCTGCCTCCCACACGGCCGAGGAGCTCGCACGCATCCAGGAGCTGAGCCAGCGCAACGCCGGCGGGCCCAATAGCGGCCAAGCCACACGTCGCCGGCGCGAGGGCGATCGCGAGCCCGGCCCCGTCCGCCGCATGGTGAACGCCTGGTGGAACCGCCTGCTCGGCGCTGTCTACGGCGGCGGCTTCTCCACGCAGGAAGCCGAATACGAGGAACACGCCACCCGCCGCGACTATCTCTGGAATACCCTGGGCACCGCCGTGTGGGGCTTCGCGTTTCCGCTGCTCACCATCGTGTCCACACAGCTTGTGGGCGCCGAGGAAGCAGGTAAATTCTCCATCGCCTTTGTCACCGGCACGCTCATCATGATCGCGTGCAACTACGGCGTGCGCAATTTCCAGGTCTCGGACATCGACGAGAAGACGTCCTTTGCCTCCTACCAGCTCAACCGCTGGCTTTGCGGAGCATTCGCGCTGGCCTGCGGCCTTGCATACAGCAGTGCCCGCGGCTACGACGCGCAGATGGCAACGATCGGCCTGGGCGTCTACCTGTATAAGGTGATCGACGGCGTGGCGGACGTGTACGAGGGCCGCCTGCAGCAGGCCGATAAACTCTACCTGGCCGGCATGAGCCAAACGCTGCGCTCCGTCGGCGTCATCGCGGTCTTTAGCGTGGCGCTGTTCCTTACGCGCAGCATGCCCATCGCGGCCATGGCCATGGGTGTCACCGCCATCGTCTCGCTCGTGCTGGTCACCGCGCCGCTGGCCCTGCTCGAAACCGAAAAATCGCGTCGCGTGAGTCTGCGCGAGGTCGGCCACCTGTTTGTCCAGTGCGCCCCGCTCTTTGGCGCACTGTTCCTGTTCAACCTCATCGAGAGCATGCCCAAGTTTGTGATGGAAGGCACGCTGGCCTACAAATATCAGCTGTACTTTAATGCCCTGTTCTTTCCGGCGCAGGCTATTTTGCTGAGCATCGGATTTGTCTATAAACCGCAGCTTTTGCGTCTGTCGAGCATTTGGGCGAACCCGCGCAAACGCCGCCGTTTTGACTTAATTATTGTCGCCGTCATGGCGCTGATCGTGGTCATCACCGGCGCATGCGCCGCGTTTATGGAAGGCCCTGGCATCCCCATCATGAGCTTTATGTACGGCCTCAGCTTTGAGCGCTACCGCACATTGGCGCTGCTGATGGTCGTCGCCGGCGGCGTAACCGCGGCCATCGATTTTATCTACGTCATTATCACGGTGCTGCGCCACGCCGGCGACGTCACCAAGATTTACCTCATCTGTTTTGCCGTGAGCGTGGTGCTCCCGGTGATCCTGATCAACCTGCTGGGCCTGATGGGCGCCGTCGTGAGTTACCTGGCTATCATGGCCCTGCTGCTGGTGCTGCTGATTGTCGAGTACGCCCACATCCGCCAACGCATCGAACGCGACCGCAACCCATACGGCGCCTAATTAGCTGCCCCCGGTCACCGGAATTTGCGATGGAATCACCCCGGCCGGGGTCTCGTTGCGGACAATATGCATCACGCAAAACTAAGTGAGTAGACTTTTACCGAATCCCCGACCACACCGACAAAGCACAAGTCTGTGACCTGCGGTTTTTTTGAGGCGAACATGTTGAGTGCTCGGCATTTCCAAAAAAGTCTACTCACTTAGCCAGCGGGCGGCCAAATGATTATTTAATCCCCGTCCCAGAAAAATCAATTAGCGGGCAGAAGGGCAAAAGTAGTCAAAAAGGCCCCGTCCCAAATTAGCTACCCTTTGCAGCGATTATTCGCCCGGGCTGATGTTCGCATAAAACTCCGCCCCGTCGTCCAGGCGCAGGATGCCAACGCGGCCGAACTCGGAACCGGTGGCCGCCGCGCAGTCGATATCGATGCGATCGGGCACGCCGGCGGTACCCTCGCCACCCAAGCGCACCATCCGCCCGCGGCCCGACTCCTCATCGAGCCCTGCCAGGCCGCCAACCTCGCAATAACGCCCCAGCGACACCGTGGGCGTGTGGCCGCTCACCACGACCGGGCCCTTGCCCTCGGCAGAAAGCAGTCCCGTCGGAGCATCCCAGTAGCCGTGACGAATCCACAGCAAGTCATCGGACGACTGCACGGCGAGCATTTGCTGCAGAAGCTCGTTATCGACATCGACCGCTCCCCTGCCGTCGCCGCAATCGACACCATGCTCAAGCAAAAACGCACGCGCCGCCTCGGCCTGAATGCCGGCGTGCACCAGCAGGTACGGCCGCTCGGCAGTCTCGGCCACCGCATACAGCGGCAGGGCAGCAGCCCAGCGCACCAGCTCCTCGTATGCCTCAAATTCCATTTCGTTGAGCTGCCGGCGCGTGGTCCAACCGCCGTTGATGTCCCAGGTCTCGGCATCGAGCGGGTCCTGGCCAATGATCGCGTCGAGCATAATCTGCTCGTGGTTGCCCTTAAGCACGCGAGCGTTGGGCAGCGACCGCACCAAGTTGATGACGCCGACCGGATCGGGGCCACGGTCGATCATGTCGCCCAGCACATACAGCGTGTCGTCGGACGTCAGCGAGATCTAGGAAAGGGCCTCGTCCAGCGCGCGCACGTGCCCGTGAGCATCAGATGTCACATAGATCGCCATGGAACGCCTTTCCCTGCATTACGGCCGAAGCCCGATGCCACGACTAAAACTTCAAGTTGAACTTAAACGTTACCCATTGTACTCCGTTGCAATAAAGCTGGAAAGTGCCACCGCTGCCAACGGTCACAAGCGGCTGCCCGCACGCCCCGAAAACACCGCGCCACCAGCACCAACGCCCCAACCAGCACCGCCCGCGCCCCCGCCTCGTGTCGATAATGCGAACGCCCGCGGCTCGGCCCCATAAACCCACCATCTTTGGGTACAAATAACCGCAGACAACTGACCGTGCCACGCCAACCACCCAGGAGCGGACACTATCCATGAACCAGATACTTCTCTTTATCGGCCTCGTCATCATTTTGTGTCTGACCATCAAACCCGTCGGCAAAAAGCTCCCCTTCCCCACCCTGCTCATCTTTATCGCGCTCGGCATGCTGCTGGGCGTTAACGGGCCGGCGCACATCGACTTTAGCGACTACACGCTTACCGAAACCGTCTGCAGTACGGCGCTGCTGTTCATCATGTTCTACGGCGGCTTTAACACCAACATCGACCGCGCCAAGCCCGTCGCCGCGCCCGCGGTACTGCTGAGCACGCTCGGCGTTATCGCCACCGCCGGCATCACGGGCGTCTTTGCGCATTTTGCACTAGGCTTCGACTGGATCGGCGGCCTGCTGCTGGGCTCGGTCGTGGCATCGACCGATGCGGCGAGCGTCTTTAGCGTGCTGCGCGAGCACAACCTTTCGCTAAAGGGCGGGACTGACTCGCTGCTCGAGGTCGAATCGGGCTCCAACGACCCCGTCGCCTACATGCTTACCGCGGTGCTCGCGACCCTCGCGGCGGGCGGCGACATCGACATTCCCGTGCTGTTGGCCAAGCAGATCATCCTGGGCGTGGGACTGGGCCTTGCCATCGGCTGGACATCCAGCCGCCTGATTGAACGCGCGCCCGCAACGGCCGAGGGCGCGCAGACCATCTTTTTGTTCGCTGTGGCGATCGTTGCCTACGCGCTGCCGAGCTACCTGGGCGGCAACGGCTTTTTGGCCGTATACCTGGCTGGCATTGTGCTGGGTGCGAGCGATATCACCGGCAAGGTCGAGATGGCGCACTTTTTTGACACCCTTACCGAGATGGCCGAGATGACCATCTTCTTTTTGCTGGGCCTGCTCGTCACGCCCGCACGCCTGCCGCAAATGCTGCTACCGGGCCTGGCGCTCATGGCGTTTATGCTCTTCGTGAGCCGCCCCGTCGCCGTGGGCATGCTGCTGGCGCCCTTTAAAACCAATCCTCGCCAGGTCGCACTCGTAAGCTGGGCGGGCCTGCGCGGCGCGGCTTCGGTCGTCTTTAGCCTCTTTGCTGTGGTGGCCGGCGTTCCCGGCGGTCACGCCCTGTTTGACCTGGTGTTTGTGATTGCCGTGTCGAGCATTGTGGTGCAGGGATCGCTGCTACCGGCGGTGGCGAAAAAGCTCGACATGATCGACGCGGAAGGCGACGTGCGCCGTACGTTTAACGACTACCGCGACGAGGACGGCATGTCGTTCGTTAAGCTCAAGGTGGGCGCGGGACATCCGTTTGCCGGTCGGTCGCTCGCCGATATTGGCAGCGTCGCCGACATGCTCGTGGTCCTGGTGCTGCGCGACGGTGCTCACCCGGTGCTGCCCAACGGCGACACCGTAATTGAAGAAGGGGACCTTCTGGTGATGGCCGCGCCAACGTTTGAAGAGCGTGCCGAGGTTACGCTGCGTGAGGTCACCGTGACGCCCCACGGTCGCCTGGCAGGACTGCGCCTGCGCGATGTGCCGCAAGGCAAGCACCCCTTTATCGTCGTGATGCTCAAACGCGACGGCCAAACCATCATCCCCGACGGCAACACCCTCATATACGCCGGCGACGAAGCCGTCATTGCCACGCTAGCGTCGTAGCCATCCCCACCCATAACTTGCGGTGAAATAGGGACTGAATAGGCCTTCTAGCAGCCTAAACAGTCCCTATTTCACCGCAAGTTATTGAGGGGATAAGGTTGAGGGGTGGCTATGGCTACCAGCCGTCGTCCGTATCGTCGCCTGTGGCGAAGACACGGAGGTCGAGGCCTTCGCGTTCGGCTCGGGCTAGGAGCTCTTGGGGCGACTCGTCCTCGATATCCATCACGTCAAGCATGGCGGCCGGAAAGCCCACGCCCTCCGCAGACCCCGCGCGGTCGAGCAGGCTCTCGCGCAGTTGATCTACATCAACGTCGATCTCCATGGTGAAACCTCCTACCAGGCCAGGACCCCTACTCAGCAGCACCAAGCTCATCCACGGCAGCAACAAAAGCCGCCGCCTGCTTGTCGTCCATCTGCGCAGCAAAACGCCCCACGGGCTCATCGTAGGCGAACTGCACCTTATCGATAAAGCAATCCCAAGCACGCTCATCCACACGCACGGCGGCCTCGCAATACTGGCTGAGCTTTTTGAGTCCATACCAAAACGCATTCACATGGCGCGCAGGATCCTCATCCAGCACACCATCGTAGCGACGCCCGTTAAACTCGCACATGCGCGCCACGGCAACCTTGAGCGAATCGCCGCCCTCGTCAGAAGCCTCATCCACCAGCTCGGGAATCGCAACCTCACGCCGAACAGTACGCCTGGTTGCACCATCGTACTCGCCCACCAGCACGTCCTCATCAAGCCGAGAATCGTAGTCCAAATAGCTCGTGCCACAACAAATGCCGTGCGGCGAGCCCGTGCCAAACGCGCAGAACAACCCGCCGTCGGCAACAACACGACGGTAGGTCTCAAACGACTTCTTAACCTGAGCGAGCAACTCGGAAAGCTCCCCGGCATCGCACGCCGTCTCGATCGCAACGCACGCAGGCTCGGGCAACGATACCGGCTCCACCATGCTCCCCGCAACGCGGGCGGCGCGCTCGGCCCGATACGCCTGCGCCGCCAAGCGCGCTCGCTGCGCAGCGCCGCGCACGTTGGTAAGTTCACGCTCCAACGCCACGTCATCAGCTACATCGCCAGCCAAATCGCCCGTAAACCCGTCAGCGCGCTGCGGGCCTGTCGCACTCAGCTCAGACTCAAACGTCGCTGTAATCATACCCGCAAGGTCCGTCGCGTCGGCGGCGCAGCGCATCTGCTCCAGCTGCGTACACAGCAGGTCGGCATCCAAAGGCACGGCATCCACAACGCGCACGTCACTCAGACGCGCCACGCCCTGCAGCACCATAGCCCCCGCAGCATCGTACGCCGCACGAACCCTGTCCGCCGTATTGGCGCGCAGCTTTACCTCGATAAACGCAAGCGTCTGCTCCAAACGGGCCAGCAGCTCGGCCTTGTCCTCCATACGCAAAAAGGCAGCATAGCGACGCTCCATACGCAGCGGACCAACAATGCCCGTCTGCTTGCGAGCGTGTGCAAGCGCAGCGCCCTCAACACGACGGATATACCCGTCAACAGCCCGCACGGCAGACTCGCGTGCAGCGTGCTCGGCGGTCTCGATGCCCCTAAGCACGCCCAGCAGCTCACGGGAGCGCACCTTTCGCACCAACCCCCCGCGATCGTACTGCTCAAGCGCCGCCTGGCGCTTGGCTGCCGATCCAAAGCCAAACAGCTCGTCGAGCAACTCGCCAACAGAACGCTCGCCCGCCATGGCAAGGCCTCCCTACCCGAACACGCCAACACGCCCGCGGGCCCACGCGCACGCAAGCCCGCTCGCCCGCACTCCTACAGATCCAGAGCCTTTTTCGCAGCGTCAACCGGGTCGCCATCCATGTAGAACACCGGGCTCAGGCCCGAGATAATCTCGGACGAAACGCTCTGCAGGCCCGCAATGGCACTCAGCGGCAAAATCACGCGCTTGGCGCCGGCGTTTTTGGCCACGCGCATAATGTCCTCGAGCCCGCGGATCTCGTCCATAGAGCCCGACATGCGCAAGATTCCCGGAATCGCCAGCGCAGGCATCACCGGGCGGTTGCACGCGGCAGAGCAAAGTCCCACAAACTCGGCGAGCGAAACTTCCTCGGACAGTCCCTAGCTCTGCAAGACGTAGTACACCAGCAGGAAAACCTTGGAGCCAATGTGCATGCCCGGCGCCACGCGGTTCGCCAGGTTCACAAAGTTGTCGAACGCGGCTTCCAGCGTATCGCGCACCGGCTTGTTAAAGGCCACGCCCTCGTACTTAAACTTGCACTCGCCGGCAACGGCCTTGTTCTCCAGCTTGTACACGGCAACCTCGCCGCCCTGCGACCTGCCCACGCCAAATACGTGGCCGGACAGCAGCGGCCCGTCGGGAATCAGCGTGTCCTCGGTCTGCTCGGGCACGCGCACCACGTGAACGTCCTGCGGGTTGTCGGCATCCATATAACCCAGGTTGACGTCGATAAACTCGACGCCCGCCATAATCTTGAGCTGCTCCTTTACACGGCGACGGCCCTCGATGGCGTAGTCCAGCAGCCAGCGCACGTCGTCCTTGTCCATAGCCTCGTCGGGGAACAGCAGCTTGGCCAGGCCGCTAAAGGTCTTGCGCACGGCGATCTCGTCACGCTTGTTAAAGTCGCTGTTAAAGCGGAAATACCGGTCGATATGATGCGTAAAGTCCTTGCGACGCATCTCCTTGCAAAACTCCGACAGGCAGTCGGTGATCAGGCCATAATGCCCGGTCAGCAGGCTCGAGCGCATCTTGGGAATTTCCCAGCCCGGCAGGTAATAGTGGATACGGTCGAAGAAGGCCGAATCGTTGTTAAACTCCGGCGGGAACGGATCAAACAGGTGCGTGGTCTTAAGGACGTTTTGCACGGTATCGTTGATGTTGCCCTCGAAGACCATGGAGGCGTCGGCGTTAATCTGGTCGCGGCCGCGTGCGTAACTGCCACTCGCCATGTAGTCCTTCATGATCTGCACGGCGTTGGTGTCCTTAAACCGCATGCCGGCGACCTCGTCAAACGTCACACAGTCCCAGTGTCCCACCAGGCCCACGCGGTCGGCGCGCATGGAGTTCATACGGCCGAACAGGTTGGCCGTGGTGGTCTGGCCGCCCGAAAGCAAAATGGCGTAGGGCGAGACCTCTTTGTAGATGTGGCTCTTACCGGA
>URFU01000077.1 GCA_900547125.1 uncultured Collinsella sp. | reverse complement strand
CTGCCACCGGCAAGCTCGTGCGCGACCACGCCGAGGACCCGGCCGCAGAGGAGCCGGAGACCGGCGAGCAGACCCCCTTCTTCGTGTGGGATGCCGCTGCGAACGCCCGCGTGCCGTCCGCGAGCGTGGCGAACCCCGCGCTCGAAGGCACGTTCACCGAGGGCGGCACGTCTTACAAGACCGTGTTCACCCTGTTCAAAGAGAACCAAAAGCCCCACACGCTCGACTGGGCGGCGGAGAAAACTGGTATCCCGGCCGAGCGCATCGAAGAGCTCGCCCGCGCCTACGCGCGCCGTCGCGTTGAGGCCGAAGGCGGCGACGGGGAGGCGGCTCCGCGCGTGATCGTCACGGTGAAGAAGAGCTTCCACGGCCGTACGCTCGAGACCATTGCGGCCACCATGCAGGATTGGCTACAGGACAGTTTCCGTCCGCTGCCGGGTGGCTTTGTGGCCTGTACACCCAACGATGTCGACGAACTGCGTTCGATCTTTAAGCAGCTGGGAAGCGAGGTCTGCGCCGTCATGCTCGAGCCGATTCAGGGCGAGAGCGGCGTGCACCCCATGACCGAGGAGTTTATGGCGGCGGCGCGCGACTTGGCACACGAGGTGGGCGCCGTTCTTATCGCCGACGAGGTCCAGTGTGGCATCTTCCGCTCCGGCAAGCCGTTTGCATTCCAGACCTATGGCGTGGAGCCCGACATTATGAGCCTTGCCAAGGGCATTGCCGATGGCGTGCCCATGGGTGCCGTGGTGGCAAAGAAGGAGATCGCCGACGTGTTTAAGCCGGGTGACCACGGCTCGACCTTTGGCGGTAGCTGCTTGGCTGTCGCGGCGTGCGCCGCGACGCTCTCTGCGCTCGTGCGCGGCGATTTTGCCGAGCATGCTGCCAAGGTGGGTGCTTATATGGAGCAGGCGCTGGCTAAGCTTCCGCATGCGGTAGAGGTGCGTGGTCGCGGCCTGATGCTCGGCTGCGATCTGGACGATGCCGCGGGTGATGCACACGACGTTGTAGCCCGTGCATTGGGGGCTGGTGTCGTGATCAACGCTACAGGCGCACATACGCTGCGCTTCCTTCCGCCGCTCGTGTGCGAAGAGGCCGACGTGGACAACCTGATCGAGATCCTGGCGGGTGTTTTGGCTTAGCGCTATTAGGCATAGCAATTTGAAGCGGGCTCCAGACCGTCACGTGCCGTTTGGCACACGATTGGGCGAACTGGAGCCCGTTTTGCTATCGATTTACCATGGCCGGGATGGGCCGTGTGCAAAAAGTGGTAAATATGAGTACGGGCACTAACTTCGTAACATATAAATTAGTTGTTTTTAGACGAGTTGGGCCACATATGTCCAGTTTTGTAGTTGGCAAATTGGCTTAACTGGACTATCGATCGTCTTTCTAATGCCGGATTTGCCTTTTATGACTTCGAAAACGCTGCTACTAAAAAGGTAGCAGTACTCATATTTGGCATTTTTTGCACACGGGTATTCGCCAGGGGTCCATTTTGCCGCCCGCGCTTCACTTCGCTACTTCGCTCCTCGCGTGCTGCGCTGGAAAACGCTTCGCGTTTCCTCAGCTCCGCACCCTGTCGGGTTCGAATCCCTCTGCGATGGGCCTAAACAAAAACGGTCCCCTTTCGAGGACCGTTTCCAATTCAATGGTGGGCGATGAGGGATTCGAACCCCCAGCCTTGTGCGTGTAAAGCACCTGCGCTAACCGTTGCGCCAATCGCCCGCAGGGATTGAGTATAGCGGAAACCCTGCGTGGTTCACCGCTAATTCATAACGAAAACTAAGCGGCGACTTTAGCGCCCTTGTCCTCGTCGATAAAGAAGCGCTTGTACCAAATGAGGAACGTCAGCGTGGTATAGATCTTGCGCTGGTTGAGCGCGCGACCCTTAAAGTGATCGTCGAGCAGTTTCATGAGCGCATCGGTGTCAAAGAAATCAGCAGCCCACGGCGCGGTGAAGTATTCCTTTACGTAGTCGTAATACTTTTGCTCGCGCAGCCAGAACTTGACCGGTACGGGGAAGCCCACCTTCTTGCGCGTTGCCCACTCGTCGGGCAGCGTGCGGTTGGCGGCGTGACGCAGGACGAGCTTGCAACCTTCTTCGTTAACACGGTAGTTGGCGGGAATGTGCTCGGCAAACTCCATGACCTTCTTGTCCAGGAACGGGACGCGAAGCTCCAGAGAATGCGCCATGCACATCTTGTCGGCCTTGAGCAGGATGTCGCCCGGCAGCCACATGTTCATATCCAGATACTGTTTCTTGGAAAGCTCGCAGCAGTTGGGAACCTGCTTGTAGTACTCGGCGCACATCTCGGCGGCGTTCTTGCCGGTGTCATAAGCGGGCTTGAGCACCTCGTCGACCTCGGAGGGATCGAACACCTTTGCCTGACCCACATACCAGCGCTCGGGAACCTCGGCGCATTTCGTCAGGAAGTTGTGACCCTTAAAGTAGGGGAGATGCTGAACGAGTGAGCCCAGGGCGCGACGTACGCCGAGCGGCACGCGCTTCTTAAAAGTGCGCATCTCGGGGGTGTCCTCGTACCACTCATAGCCGGCAAACAGCTCGTCGGCACCCTCGCCCGAAAGGACGACGGTGACCTCCTTGGAAGCCATCTGCGCCAGATAGTACAGCGGCACGCTGGACAGGTTCGATTGCGGCTCGTCCATGTGGTACTGGATATCGGGCAGTGCATCAAAGAACTCATCGGCGGTAATCATCTTGCGCACGTTCTTGATGCCCAGCTTGTCGGAAAGCTCGGCGGCGTAGTTGGTCTCGTTGAAGTTCTTGTAATCGAAGCCGACAGAATACGTGGTGTCGGGCATGAGACAGGCGGCAATGTAGCTGGAGTCCACACCGCCAGAAAGGAACGAGCCCACCTTAACATCGGCGATTCGGTGCGCAGCGACGCTTTCGTGCACGACCTTGTCGCATTCGTCCACGTACTCCTCGAAGGTCTTGGAGTTGTCGTCGGTGAAGTCACAGCTCCAGTAACGCTTGATGTCCATGGTGTTGGTCGTCAGGTCATACGTAAAGCAATGCGCCGGGGCAAGCTTGAACACGCCCTTAAAGAAGGTCTCCTCCGTGGCGGGGAATTGCAGCGTCAGGTAGGGGCGCAGCGCGTCGTGGTTGACAGCCTTCTCAAACTTGGGATGGTCCAGGAAGCTCTTGATCTCGGAGCCAAACAGCAGCGAGCCATCGGATGCCTGGTAGTAATAGAACGGCTTGATACCAAAGATGTCACGAGCACCAAAGAGTTTGTTCTTGTTCTGGTCGTGAATCACGAACGCGTACATGCCGCGCAGACGGTTGACCAGGTCCTCGCCCCACTCCTCGTAACCGTGTACCAGGACTTCGGTATCAGCGTTGCAGTGGAAGGCGTAGCCGGCCGCCTCCAGCTCGGCGCGAAGCTCCTGGAAGTTGTAGATCTCTCCGTTGAAGACAATCGTGACCTTGCCGTCGTCGCTCGACATGGGCTGGGCTCCAGCTTCGGAAAGATCGAGAATCGAAAGACGACGAAAACCAAGGGCAACGTTGTCGACGATATGCTGGCCGCCCATATCGGGACCACGGTGGATGATGCGATTCATCATGGCCGTGAGAACCAGCTCACTCTGTTCATCTGTACCGGTAAAACCGACAAAACCGCACATGCAAGATCCTTTCTGCTGACGGCTCAGGTGTACTGCCGCAAGGATTGCGGCAGCTGATGTCAAATAATCTTTACTATCATGCCAATCTTTTGTTTCGTGATAGGGCATAAGCGCCGAGCGAACCGAAAAAACCACGTCCCGATCTTCAGGCGAAGCGGCGGGACGTGGTTGCGAACGCTATGTTAAAGAACAGCACCCAGATTTCCTTGGTTTTACACGGGGTGAACACTGTTGCCATTTATTAGACCACGGCACAGTCCATGCAATTTTTTAGAAGGCTGTGATGCGCGCAAGGTCAGGTGGCATATTAGGATGGTTGATAATACAGAATGTTTCATCGTTTCTGCCGCGGGACGTCTTCTGCCCTTTAAGGCTGAATTTAGCGAGAGAGGTCTTTGTATGTCGAGTCCGACACAAGAGAAGCTAACTCTGATGCGCTATATAGAGTTGCTCGAGGAAGATGACCTTGTTGTTTCCAGACCGAGCGCTTCGTGCGACCAGCGCATTGAGTTTGCGACTGATGACTCGCGTCAGGTGCGTCCGGGCACGTTGTTTGTCTGCAAAGGCCGTGCGTTTAAGCGCGAGTACCTGCTTTCGGCAATCGCCGATGGCGCCGTGGCCTACGTTTCCGAGGTCGATTACGATGTTGATCTTCCCACGGTGATTGTGAGCGATATTCGTCGCACGCTCGCCGTGGTGGCAGATGCCTTTTATGGGCACCCGTCGGGTAAGGTGAAGGTCTGTGCCTTTACAGGCACCAAGGGCAAGTCGACCTGCAGCTTTTATCTGCGCGGCATCCTCGCCAACGAGGCCAAGCTTACGGGCTGTCATCGACCCGCTCTTAATACGGGCATTGAGTTCGACGACGGCATCGAGACGGGCCCTTCCAAGCTGACGACCCCCGAATCCTTCCTGCTGCAGTCCCGCATCGCACATGCTGCGGAGGCGGGTGCCCCGTGGCTGGTTATGGAGGCATCGAGTCAGGGCCTCAAATACGAGCGTACGGGCAAGATTGACTTTGAAGTCGGCGCCTTTACCAATATCGGCGAGGATCACATTTCGCCGATTGAGCATCCGACGCTCGAGGATTACTTTGCCAGCAAGCTCAAAATCTTCTTGCAGAGCCGTTTTGCCGTGGTCAATCTCGATATGGATAAGGTCGATCGCGTGCTCGAGGCGGCATCTCGTTGCGAACGTACGGTGACGTTCTCCCTGACCGACGAGCGTGCCGACGTGCTTGCGCTGACGATTCGCAATGGCGACTGCGGCGTGGTGGCAACGGTGCGCACGCCCCGTTTTACGCGTGACATTGTGATTCCCACGCCGGTTAAGTTCAATGTGTCCAACGCGCTTGCCGCTATTGCCTGCGCCGAGGCCCTGGGCATTTCCGAAGAGGGTATCGTCCATGGCTTTGAGGGCGTCTTCGTTCCCGGTCGTATGGAGCTCTATCCGTCCGTATCGGGCAAAATCCTGGGCATCGTCGATTTTGCACATAACGGCATGAGCCTCGAGACACTCCTGCGCGACTTGCGCGAGAACTATCCCGAGCGCGAGCTGGCGGTTGTATTTGGCGCTACGGGCGGTAAGGGTGTCGATCGACGCACCACGATGGGCATCGCCGCTGGCAAGTATGCCGACCGAATCGTGATTACCGAGGATGACCCCGGCCCCGAGGATGTCGAGGACATCTGCGCCGAGATCGCGCGCAACGTTCAAGCGCAGGGAAATGATAACTGGCAAATCGTGACTGATCGCGTTGCCGCTATCGAGACTGCCGTGCGCGAAACTGTCCGTCCTGCCGTGGTCATCGTGACCGGTAAGGGCGAGGAAGAGTGTATGCTGCGCAAGAACGGACCCGAGCCTTGTGAGCGCGACGGTTCGATTCTCAAGCGCACCCTTGCGGCGTACGACGCCTAGACCAGCCCCTTCTATGTAAACGGAGTGACCATGTCCCACAACATCCTGCCGACCGTTGCCGAGCTTTCGGGCGAGGTGCGCGAGCGTCTTGCCAAGGTCAAGTATGTCTTTACCGATCTGGACGCCACGATGCTCGCCCCCGGCTCGTGTGTACTGCGCGATAACGACGGCAATCCCTCGACCAAGCTTGTCGAGGCGGTTGTCGCGCTCGCTCGTGCCGGCATCCAGGTGGTCCCCACCTCGGGTCGCAATCGCACCATGATCCATGAGGACGCCCGCGTGCTCGGCCTCAACTCCTACATCGGCGAGATGGGCGGCCTGGTCATGTACGACCTCAAGGCCAACGACTGGGAGTACCTGACGGGCGACATGCCCTACGACCCCGCCTGCGGTCTCACGCCGCACCAGGTGATCGAGCAGACTGGCGTGTGCGAGAAGATCCTTGCCCGCTGGCCGCACAAGATCGAATACCACAACGACATGTCGACCGGCTACAAGTACCGTGAGGTCACCGTCGGCATGCGCGGCGATGTGCCCGACGATGAGGTCCAGGCCATCCTGGACGAGGCCGGCTGCGGTCTGGTCTGGGCTTGCAACGGCCATCTGACTCACCTGTCCAAGCCGACGACGCTCGAGCTTAATCGCGTCGAGGACGGCCGCGCCTTCAACATCAATCCGGCGGGTCTCAACAAAGGCGTTGCCATTGCGCGCTTCTGCGAGCACCTGGGGATCGAGCGCGAGGAGACGCTTGCGCTCGGCGACTCCGAGTCCGACTTCTACATGGCCGACCATGTTGGCATGTTCTGCCTGGTCGAGAACGGTCTGACGAGCGCCGGTGCCCCGGAGTTCTTGGATGCCTGCGACAATGCCTATATTACGCGCGGCAAGATTGTCGACGGTTGGGTGGCAACGGCCGAGCTGTTGGTCGCGGCCCGTTCGTAGCGCGACGCATCACGCATGGTCGCATTTTTCGAGAGAGAATCTGGTGAGGTAATGTCCGATATCGATAATCTGGCCGGGGACACGCGTCCGATCGGCGTGTTCGACTCGGGCCTGGGCGGCTTAACGGTCGCGCGCGCGATTGCAACGGCGCTTCCGCACGAGTCCGTCTACTATTTCGGTGACACTAAGCGCTGCCCTTATGGCACCCGCACCGAGGACGAGGTTCGCTCGTTTGCGCTGCAGGCGGGCCGCTGGCTATCGAGACACGACGTTAAGATCATGGTCATCGCCTGTAACACGGCGACCGCCGCGGCCTTGCGTCTGGCTCAGCAAGTGCTTGACGTTCCCGTGATCGGCGTGATCGCTCCGGGCGCACGTGCTGCCATCAACAGCACGCGTACGCGTCGCGTGGGCGTGCTCGCCACCAACCTCACCATTCGCTCGGGCGCCTACACGCGCGCCATCCAGGATTTGGATGCTGGTGTCGATGTGTATGGCTGCCCGGCTTCGAGCTTTGTCGAGGTCGTCGAGCATGAGCTCGCCTCGGGCGCGCAGCTGCAGGAGCAGTGGCGCGAGAACGAGGATATTTTTGATACGCCAGCCGTTCGCGCGCTGGTCGGCGCCACAGTCGAGCCGCTGCACGATCGTGGCATCGATACCGTGGTACTCGGCTGTACGCACTTCCCGCTGCTGGTGGGTCCCATCCGCCATGCGCTAGGACCCGGGGTGCGCGTGGTGAGCTCCGCCGAGGAGACCACCCGCGAGCTGACCGATATCCTCACGCGCCGTGAGCAGCTGGCGGGCGATACCGCCGAGCCACAGCATCGCTTTGCCACCACGTCTGACAACATTGCCGAGTTTGCGGTGGCGGGTAGCTTTATCTTTGGCCAGCCGCTTAAAAGCATCGAGCATGTCGATTTCGACGAACTCGGTTAGGCTCGCAATGTCGCCGGAGGCTTCGCCACATCTTTTGCCGAAAGGATAGTTCCATGGAATACATGCAGGTCAACCGCGCCAACGGCCGCGCCGTCAACGAGCTGCGCCCCGTTAAGCTCACCCGCGGCGTCATGAAGCACGCCCACGGCTCGTGCCTGGCTGAGTTCGGCGACACGCGCGTACTGTGCGCCGCCACCATCGAGGAGGGTGTGCCTGGTTGGCGCAAGGGCGCCAAGGCCGGCTGGGTAACGGCGGAATATGCGATGCTACCGGCCTCGACCGGTAAACGCTGCAAGCGCGAGCATGCCAACCGCAAGGGCCGCTCCATGGAGATCGAGCGGCTTATCGGCCGCAGCCTGCGTACCGTCGTCAATATGAAGGCGCTCGGCGAGTACACCGTTACCGTCGACTGCGATGTGATCCAGGCCGATGGCGGCACGCGTACGGCGAGCATTACCGGCGCCTGGGTGGCGCTGCACGACGCCCTTGCCATGTGGGTCGAGGCGGGCAAACTCGAGCGCATCCCGCTCACGGGCCAGGTTGCCGCCATTTCCATGGGCGTCGTCGACGGCAACACCCTGCTCGACTTGGATTATTCCGAGGACAGCCACGCCGAGGTCGACATGAACCTCGTCGCCACCGATTCTGGTGAGATGATCGAACTCCAGGGTACCGGCGAGCAGGCGCCCTTCGACCGCAAGCGTCTCAACGCCCTGCTCGACCTGGGTGACAAGGGTATTGCCGAGCTCATCGAGCTTCAGCGCCAAGCCCTCGCCTAACCTGCCAAAAAGGGACAGGTTTATTTTGGCAGGTTTTATCTGGGAAAACGTCGAAGTATAAGTCTGCCGTTGATTGAGACGGGAGAGAGGCCGAAGTCCTCGTCGTCCTCAACTCGGCATTGCTATAGAGACAAAGGAGACCAGCTATGGCACTTGAGAAGATTGACATCGATACCCTCGACCCGGCGGCGACTATCGTCGTGGCAACCGGCAACGCCCATAAGCTCACCGAGATCGAGGCCATTTTGGGCAAGGTCATGCCCGAGGTGCGCTTTGTGGCGCTCGGCCAGCTGGGCGATTTTGAGGACCCCGAGGAAAATGGCACGACGTTTTTGGAGAACGCCATCATCAAGGCGCAGGCTGCGGTCGAGGAGACGGGTCTTATGGCCATCGCCGACGACTCCGGCTTGGTCGTCGATGCGTTGGACGGCGAGCCGGGCGTGTATAGCGCGCGCTATGCGGGCGTGCATGGCGACGATGCCGCCAACAACGCCAAACTTCTCGTTAACCTGGAAGGCGTGGCAGACGAGGACCGTACCGCGCGCTTTATGAGCGTCGTCGCGCTTATCGATACGGACGGCCTGGTCACCTATGGCGAGGGCGCCTGCGAAGGCGTTATCGCGCACGAGGGCCGCGGCGAACACGGTTTTGGCTACGACCCGCTGTTCCTGCCGGTCGATACGCCGGGCAAGACTATGGCCGAGCTCACGGCGGACGAGAAGAACGCCATCAGCCATCGTTTCCATGCGCTCGAGCATCTGTCCGCCAAGCTGACGGGCGAGGAGTAGACCGTGCGTGCGGTGGTGCAGCGCGTGCTCAACGCCAGCGTGACAGTCGACGGCGAGTGCGTGGGCCGTATTGGACGCGGCTACTTGGTGCTGCTGGGCGTGGGCCACGGCGACACACGCGCCGAAGCCGACAAGCTGTGGGGCAAGCTCCGCGGGCTGCGTATCAACGAGGACGAGAACGGCAAGACCAACTTGGCGCTGGCGGATGTCGACGGCGAGGTGCTCGTGGTGTCGCAGTTCACGCTGTTTGCCGACTGCCGCCACGGCCGCCGTCCGTCGTTTACGGACGCCGGCGCGCCCGATGTCGCTAACGAACTTTACGAGTACTTTTTGACACTCGTCGCTCAGGACGTTGAGCATGTGGCGCACGGTATCTTTGGCGCCGATATGAAGGTCGACCTGGTCAACGACGGTCCGTTCACCATCGTTCTGGACACAGACAATCTGTAAGTAGTTAATTTGGGACCGGGCTTTTTTAGCTGCTTGCGTATGGCTGCAGCAGGGTGCTATAGTATTAGAGTTTTGTCTATCTTAGGGGTATTATCCCCTTTTTGAATTGCACCCTCTGGAGGCCCTATTCATGGAAGAGATGGAAGTCAATCACGTCGACGACATCCACGAGAAGCTGACCGATATGGTGGGCGATCGCGTCAAGGTTAAGGCCAACATGGGCCGTACCCGTGTCATCGAGCGCATGGGCACCATCAAGAGCGTCCACCCCGCTGTCTTTATCGTTGAGGTTGACGAGCGTCGCGGCCGCAAATCGCGTCAGTCCTACCAGTACATCGATGTCCTTACCGGCCAGGTCGAATTGTTCGACCCCGAGAGCGGCGAACATATCTTTACCCCGCTCGGCAACCAGCTCGAGGAGCACTAACGGTGACCGATCGGTCCCTCATCCTTACCGCGCCGGCAAAGATTAACCTCTATCTGGGGGTTCATACCGAGCGCGACGCCCGCGGCTATCACAGGGTCGATTCCCTGATGGCAGCCGTCGGTCTAGCCGATACCGTGACGGTCACGCCGGCGCAGGCGTTGACCGTCCAGACGGTTCCGGCATCCGATTTTCCCATGCAAAAAAATACGGCCTATCGGGCGGCAATCGCTATGGCCGAGCGTTACGGTCGCGATGCTAACGTGTGCGTGACGATCGAAAAGCGTATCCCGCTGTGCGCCGGCCTGGGAGGCCCCTCGACGGATGCCGCTGCGGTCATCGTTGCCTTGGCCGAGCTGTGGGGTATCGACCGCGCCGACCCCGCGCTCGATGACATCGCTCGCGGTATCGGCGCCGACGTGCCGTTCTTTTTGCACACGAGTCCCGCATTCTACGTCGGCGGGGGAGATGTGCTGGCCACTGAGTATCCTGTGCTTCCGGCGACACCTGTCGTATTGGTCAAACCGCACGAGACGAGCGTTTCAACGGTTGAAGCGTATCGACGATTTGATGAGAACCCGGTGCCCGCGGAAAAACCCGATGCGATTGCTTCTGTCTTACGCGCCGGCGATGCCGAGGCGGCATATGCGCTCGTTCATAACAATCTGGGCGTCATATCCGCGCAGATGGAGCCGCGGATCCAGGCGGTTCTCGACTGGCTGCGCGCACAGGAGGGAACCGTTGCCGTGGACGTGTGCGGTTCGGGTGCCTGCTCGTTTGCCATCTGCGATACCGTCGCTGCAGCAGTCCATCTTGCGGGAGCTGCCCAGCAAAATGGCTGGTGGGCCTGCGCGACTGAGCTTATTCCCAACACGGTTCAAATCGACGCGCCAAAGAAATAAAAATTTCTCTAGCACACGGCGAAAATCTTTGTTACTATAGTCGAG
>URFU01000076.1 GCA_900547125.1 uncultured Collinsella sp. | reverse complement strand
GGCTCGCCGGTGATACCTCCTGCGAGCAATCAATCCGGCATTAAAACAGATTATATGTGTGTGTGGCGCTGGCCGTTTGGCCAGGGCCGCGTTTTGTTAGGATGAACTGGTTGAGGAGTTGGGCCATGGCGTTGACGAATTTTTGTACTTGGAGGGTTGGCTCGAGCGGGTAGTGCAGAAAGACCGGCACCTCTCGCCCGCAGAGGAACGGCACGCCCACAAAGGCAGGGTGCACGCCCGACCACGCTCCGCAGGTGAGCACCGCGTCGCCCTTTTCCTCTGCATCGTTAAAGAGCGCAAAGTCAAAGCTATCCACATCGATCACGTCCACACCGCCGTCGGCCAAAAGGTCGATACGTAGACTGTCCATGGCGTCGTTGCCGTGACGGAGCACGCGCAGGCGCATGCCCTCCAGGTCGGCAACCGTGATGCGCGTCTTGCGCGCCAGCGGGCTCGCGCGCGGCAGGTCGATATAAAACGGCACGTTGACAATGCGGAGCTTTTGGCAGGCATCGCCCCAGCGTGGGGTCGAAAAACTCGACTGCACCACATCTACTTCGCGACCAAGGCTGCGCATGACGGATTCGCGCTCGTCATAGAGGTCGCTCACCGGCACGATCTCAAAGCGCAACGACGGTTCCAGATCGTGGATGCCCGACCACATCGACAGCGTTTGACGCCCCGGGCACATCATCGACACGCCCAGGCGCACGGCACCGCCGTCACCCGCCGCACGTCGGGCACGGCGCAGGGCGTCCTCGGACTGCCGCATAATCGAGCGCGCATCGTCCACCAGCAGAGCGCCCGCCGGCGTCACCTTGACGCCCGAGTGCGAGCGTTCGAACAGCGTGATGCCGAACTCGGCCTCGAAGCCCGACACCTGCTTGACGAGCGCCGGAGTCGACACACGCAATTTTTCCGCCGCACGCGAGAAGCTTCCCAGCTCCGCGGCGGCCGATATGGCCTCAAGTCGTCGATCGTACACGTCAATCTCCCGTTTTCGCGCCCGTGGCCACATGGTGCCACAGGGGGGGTCGTTTTCGCAGGTCACGCGCTCAATTGAGAATAAACTGCATCGCACAGTATAAACCTACGGTTAACGCCATTCTAACAAATATGCAATTCACCTGCGCAAATGCAAAGCATACGATAACCTGCGAAAACCACGTGGGTCGGTTAATGGGAGCGGCCCACCGGGAGGCACAAGAAGGGAAGTTCCTATGAGCAATTGGCTTAAGCTCGAGGGCGATGTCTGCGCCGTGACTGGCGCGCTCGGCGGTATGGGCGCCGAGATCTGCCGCGAGTTCGCCCGCAACGGCGCCAACGTCGTCCTGCTCGATCTGGACGAGGAAAAGGTCAAGGCCGCAGCCGCCGACCTCGCCGCTGAGTTTGGCATCCACGCCGAGGGCTACAAGATGAACGCCACCGACGAGGCCGAGGTTCAGGCCGCCGTCGATGCCACCATCGCCAACTTCGGCCGTGTCGACGTCCTCGTCAACACCGCCGGTATCCTGCGCTTCGCCGCCATGGAGGACCTGCCGCTCTCCGACTGGAACGAGGTCATCAACGTCAACCTCACCGGCTACTTCATCACCTCGCAGCGCTTTGGTCGCGAGATGATCAAGGCCGGCCAGGGTCGCCTGGTGCACATCTCGACCGTCGCCAGCCACTCTCCCGAGACGTTCTCGGGCGTGTACAGCTCCACCAAGGCCGGCGTCAACATGATGTCCAAGATGCTCGCCGCCGAATGGGGCCCCTACGGCGTGCGCTCCAACTGCGTCGAGCCCTGCTTCGTTAAGACCCCGATGTCGGCCAACTTCTACGCCGACCCCGAGGTCGAAAAGAGCCGCAGCCGCCTGATCGCCACGCGCCGCATCGGCGAGGTCAGCGATATCGCCAACGCCGTCATGTTCCTGGCATCCAAGCGCTCGGACTTTACCACCGGCGACGCCATCAAGGTCGACGGCGGCTTCTCCAACATGATGGGCGACCTTACCGCCAAGCCCGGCGGCCGTCGCGTCTATGCCGACAACTACCTTAAGAACAAGGGTGTCGAACTCTGGTCCGATGAGTCCGGCGTTGCCAAGCCGACTGACCAGTAAACCAACCTGACAGGGAGGACCCGCGGACACGCCCGTTCCTCCCCCGTATCGATTAGAAAGAGTCCAATGGCTTCCACCAACTCCAACAAGGGTCGCGCCGTCGTGCTTTCCGCCGCGTGCGTCACCATGTTCTTCATCAGCTCCATTGCGCTGTATTCCGTCGTGAGCAAGAATCTGCTCGCCGTCTACCCCGAGTGGTCCAGCGCTCTTACCTGGGCCTTCCCGGTCTTTCAGACCATCATGGCCGTGACGGGCATCTTCGCCGGCCGCATCTCCGACAAGATCGGCCCGCGCAACGTCGTGATCGCCGCCGCCGTGTGCTACGGCGTGGGCTGGTTCATGTCCGGCACCGTCACCGAGCCGTGGCAGTTCTACCTGTGGTTCTCGCTCGTCGCCGCCATCGGCAACGGCCTGGGCTACAACCCGGCGCTCACCACGGGTCAGAAGTGGTTCATCGACAAGAAGGGTCTCGCCTCCGGCATCACCCTGGCCGCTTCGACCGCCGGCCCCGCCGTGCTGTCCCCGGTGCTCGCCTCGCTGCTCATCCCGAGCCTGGGCATCTTCGGCGCCCTTAAGGCGCTCGGCGTCATCTTCTTTGTGACGATCGCCGCCTCCGCCCTGTTCCTGAAGGCCCCCGAGGCCGGTTGGCTGCCCGAGGGCTTCGAGGCCCCCAAGGGCGGCGCGCACGCCGGCACCTTCGGTGACCTCACCCCGGGCGAGATGGTCAAGACTCCGCGCTTCTGGGTCCTCATCGTCACCTTCGCCTTTGCCGCCACCGCGGGCACCCTGCTCGTGGGCAAGGTTGCCTCCATCGCCGCCGTCCAGCTCTTCGCCGACCCCACGAGTGCCGCGGCCGTCGCCCTCGGCGGCGTGGTGGTCTCCGTCAACACCTGCGCCAACCTGGTTGGCCGTCTGTCCTTTGGCCAGATCATCGACAAGCTCGGCGCCTACAAGTCGCTGCTCATCAGCCTTGTCGTCACCATCATCGCACTCGTCATCATGTCGATGAGCTTTACGCAGAGCATGTTCTTCGTGGCGCTCGCCCTGCTCGGCTTTAGCTTTGGCGCTTTGCTCGTCATCTACCCACCGCTCACCGGTGGCGCCTTTGGCACCAGCAACATCGGCGTCAACTACGGCATCATGTTTTTGGGCTACGCCGCTTCCACCTGGATCAGCCAGCCCATCACCGCTGTGCTGTATCACGCCGAGGCCGGCAGCGCCGCCTACCAGCAGTCCTTCTACGGCGCCATTGTGATCGCCGCCATCGCCGTCGCGCTCACCGTCTACATGATGGTCTCCGACAGCAAGAAGAAGTCCGCCTAGTTTTACCGATGCGACAAAGGGACAGCCCCTTTGTCGCATTCCACCGGTCACCAGTATTAAGGAGTCGAAATGTCTGAGCTCAACCCCGTCCGCATTGCCGTTATCGGCGCCGGCGCCATGGGCCGCAACCACATCCGCTTTGTCACCGAGGAGCCCGAGGCCGAGCTCGTCGCCATCGCTGACGCCTTTGAGGGCGCCCGCGCCACGGCCGAGGCCGCCGGCGTGCCGTTTTATACCGATCCCGCCCAGATGATGGACGAGGTCAAGCCCGAGGCCGTCATTATCGCCACCCCCAACGACCTGCATCTGGGCGTTGCCCGCGAGGCCATCAAGCGCAACATCGTGCCGCTGGTCGAAAAGCCGATCTCCAACGACCTCGAGGATGCTCAGGCCTTCGCCGCCGAGGCCGAGACCGCCGGCGTGCCCGTGCTCGTGGGCCAGCACCGTCGCCACAACCCCTTCGTCAACAAGGCCAAGGAGATCATCGAGTCCGGCGAACTGGGCAAGCTCACCGTATCGAGCTTCCACTACATGATCTATAAGAACGACGAGTACTTCGATGTCGAATGGCGCCGCAAGAAGGGTGCCGGCCCGATCCTGGTCAACCTGGTGCACGACGTCGACCTGCTCCGTTACCTGCTGGGCGAGCCCGTTGCCGTCCAGGGCATGCAGTCCAGCGCCGCCCGCGGTTTTGAGACCGAGGACTCCGCCGTGGTCAACGTCCGTTTTGCCGATGGCGCGCTCGCAAGCATGACCATCTCCGACGCCACCGCCAGCCCCTGGAACTGGGAGGCAACCGCTCGCGAAGACCCGCAGTATCGCCCCTTCGACGCCGACGCCTACTTTATCGGCGGAACCCTAGGCGCCCTGTCGCTGCCCCGCCTGCACCAGTTCTCCTACGACGGCGCCTCTAACTGGCACAAGCCGCTGCAGATGGAGATTCCGGCCGTGGACCCGGCACTGCCGCACAAGATGCAGCTCAAGCACTTTGTGAAGGTCGTCCGCCGCGAGGTCGAGCCCGTCGTGACCCCCGCCGATAACGTCAAGACGCTCACGCTTCTCAACGCCATCAAGGAGGCCGCCGAGACCGGCCAGCTCGTCGAGCTGTAATGCCTTAAGAGCGGCCGCGGCAGAAGCCCCATGCCGAGCCCCTCGGTCCGCCACCAATAAGCCCCTCTTCTTTGCCCCGCGAGCAGCCTCCTGCCCGCGGGGCATTTTGCTACCTTGCCGACGATTTTTCTGGGGCGGGGGCTATTTTGTACCTCGGCTTGATTCGTTTGCCACGAAATGCGCCTATCTACTACGTTTAACCGATTACCCTCAACCATACCGAATTTCGCGAAATAAAAACCGCAGGTAGACGGCTTGCCGATTTTCGGAAAACCCAGGCATGGTCGACCTATACGGTTCAAACGTAGTAGATGGGCCGTTTTCATGGCGCAGCCCCGAAACAGTCTTTTAGGACGGGTGGTATCCTTGGTAGCTCTGTGCTGCAAACGCACCTCAAACGCAAGGAGTCCCATGGATCTTATCGCCCAGCTCGCCCGCGAGCTCAACCTTAAGGCTGACAACATCGAGGCAGCCGTCAAGCTCATCGACGAGGGCAACACCATCCCCTTTATCTCGCGCTACCGCAAGGAAGCAACGGGCGGCATGGACGACGTTGCCCTGCGCGCACTCGACGAGCGCCTGTCCTACCTGCGCAATCTTGAGCAGCGCAAGGAGGACGTCATCCTGCTCATCGACGCCCAGGGCAAACTCACGCCCGAGCTCGAGCAGCAGATTCGCGAGGCCACGCAGCTCCAGCGTGTCGAGGACCTCTACAAGCCCTACCGAAAAAAGCGCATGACCCGCGCGCAGAAGGCCCGCGAAGCCGGCCTGGAGCCGCTTGCTAACATGAGCATCATGCAGGCATCCGCCAAGGGCAGCGCGCTCGACGCCGCCGCGGCATACGTCAACGAGGAAGCCGGCTTCGACACGCCCGAGAAGGCGCTTGCCGGCGCAGCGGACATCGTGGCTGAGACGGTAGCCGAGGACCCCGAGAACGTCGCCGACCTGCGCGCCTTTATGCAAAACACCGCCGATATCGTCGTCGAGGCCACCGATCCCACCGAGAAGACTCCCTACGAGCCGTACTACAGCTATGACGAGCCACTGCGCCGTATACCCAACCACCGCGTGCTGGCTATCGACCGCGGTGAACGCGAGGGCAAGCTCCGCGTGCGCGTAAACGTCGACGGCGCTGCCGCCACGGCACGCCTCGGCAGCCGTTGGCCCCGCCGTCAGGGCGTGTTTGCTCCCATCTTCGATGCCGCCATCGCCGACGGCTACAAGCGCCTCATGGCCCCCTCGCTGGAGCGCGAGGCCCGCGCCAAACTCACCGTTCGCGCCCAGACCGAGGCCATCAACGTCTTTGCCAAGAATCTCGAGGGTCTGCTCTCGGCACGCCCCGTGCGAGGCGCCCGCGTGCTCGCGCTCGACCCGGGCTACCGCACCGGCTGCAAGGTCGCCGTCATGGACGAGACCGGCAAGCTGCTCGACCACGGCGTGGTCTACCCCACCAAACCGCGCCACGACGTCGCCGGCACTAAGCGCGAGCTCGCCCGCCTCGTCAAGAAGGACGACGTCAACACCATCGTCATCGGCAACGGCACCGCCAGCCGTGAGACCGAGGAAGTCGTCTCGGAGTTCATCGCCGAGCAGGCGCCTGGGCTGCGATACACCATCGTCAACGAGGCCGGCGCGTCGGTGTACTCCGCCTCCGAGCTCGCCAGCCAGGAATACCCCGACCTGGACGTCACCGTGCGTGGCGCCATGAGCCTGGGCCGTCGCCTGCAAGACCCGCTGGCAGAGCTCGTCAAGATTCCGCCCCAGTCCATCGGCGTTGGCCAGTACCAGCACGACCTTGACCAGGCCGAGCTTTCACGCACCCTGGGCCACGTGGTGGAGGACGTCGTCAACCGCGTGGGCGTCGACGTCAACACCGCGAGTGCGAGCCTGCTGGGCTACGTGTCGGGTATCACGCCGAGCGTGGCCAAGAATATCGTGGCCTACCGCGAGGAAAACGGCGCCTTTACCGATCGCCGCCAGCTCAAGAAGGTCCCCAAGTTGGGGCCCAAGGCATACCTCAACGCCGCGGGCTTTTTGCGCATCAGCGGCGGTAAGAACCCGCTCGACGCGACAAGCGTCCACCCTGAGAGCTACGAGGTGGCCACAACCGTCCTGGAGCGCGCAGGAGTTAAAGCCAGCGAGCTCAGCCGCGGCGGCGTGCCCGACATCGAGCGCCGTCTGGGCAGCATCTCGGCGCTGGCAAGCGACCTGGACTGCGGCACCCTGACGCTCATCGACATTGTCAACGAGCTCAAGAAGCCCGGTCGCGACCCGCGCGACGACGCGCCCGAGGTGGTCTTTAGCCGCTCGGCGCTTTCCATCGACGACCTGGAGCCCGGCATGGAACTCAAGGGCACGGTGCGCAACGTCGTCGACTTTGGCGCCTTCGTCGACGTGGGCGTGCACCAGGACGGCCTCGTGCACATCTCCAAGCTGGCCAACCGCTTTGTCAAGCACCCGAGCGACGTGGTGCGCATCGGCGATACGGTCAAGGTGTGGGTCGAGAAGGTTGATCGCGACCGCAAAAAGATCTCCCTCACCATGGTGCAGGGCAAGTAAACCTCCAAAGCAAAGGTACCCCCTGCAGCGATGTGCAAAATCGCGAGTATTCTGCAATTTCCGCCGCTCCGAACGCCCCTCAGAGGCAATAAAGTCAAAAACAGCCCCCGTTTTAGCGTCGTCAGAGCCAAAACGGGGGCCGTTCCATGCTTCGGTTAACTGATAAAGACCTTTACCTTGCTGAATACTCTCAATTTTGCACGGCGCAGGCGGGGGTACCTTTGCCCACGGCAGGATATGGAAGCCAAGCGCCAACTTGCTGGCAAGCTTGTGTCGGCAGCCCCGGCCTTTCCTTTGCCTAGCGCGACCCTCGCGAAGCGCGTGAGCGATAGGGGAAGGAAAGGCCGGGGCGAACAACCTGCGGCGCAGCCAGTGTTCGCGTTACGGCAGGATATGAAACCCGAGCGAGGCGATATCCTTGGCAAAGCCGCGGACGGTGTCGAGCGAGACCTCGTACGGATCACGGCCGATGTTCTTGCGCTTGGCCAGGATGCTGTTGGGCACCGTGATGATCTGGCAACCGCAGGCTTCGGCCTGGTAAATGTTGATGAGCTCGCGCGTGGACGCCCACAGGACCTCGCAGTTGGGCTTGGCGGCGGCCTTCTTGACCGACTCCGTCATAAACGGAATGGGATCAACGCCGGTATCGGCGATGCGGCCGGCAAAAAGCGAGATGATGGACGGCGTCTCGGCGTCAACGGCCTCGACCATCTCGTCGACTTGCTCGGGCGTAAAGATGGTGGTGACGTTAACCTTGATGCCATCGGCCGAAAGCTTGCGGACCAGCTCGGCGGTGGACTCGCCCTTGGTGGTCACGCACGGGATCTTGACGTAGACGTTCTCGGCCCAGGTAGCGATCTCGCGAGCCTCAACCTCCATGGTCTCGACGTCGTCGGCAAAGACCTCAAACGAGACGGAAACGTCGGTGATGTGGGCCAGGACCTCCTTGGCAAACGCGCGGTAATCCGTCACACCGCCCTTCTTCATAAGGGACGGGTTGGTCGTGAAACCCTGAACGTTGCCGTTCTCGTACATGTCGAGCATGCCCTCGAGGTTTGCACCGTCAGCGAACACCTTGATTGCCATCTGCCTGATTCCTTTCGTCTGCATATGGACGTTGAACTGCTAAACACTTTACCTACGTTTATCAATGCGTGAGCTGCGGGTTTTTATCTTCTCGGCGAACGGTTTTGCAGATTTACCATTTTTATATCGACGTCCCAGCGGCAAAACGTTTTTGCTGATCATCGCGGTTGATTCCGTTCACGGAACAGAAGCAGCGCCTTGCCGGCTCGTTTTCACAATCGCCCCAAAGCAAAAAGCGGTGACGCCTCATTTGAGCCGTCACCGCTTCCGTGTAGGAGCCGGTTATCGGAGCTCCGCCCGATTAGGGCTTAACGTACGCCTGGATTACTCTTCCTCAACGTGATTGATCACAGCACCCTTGGTGTGGATGAAGTTGGGGACGAAGGCGACGACCAGAAGGACAGCGAGAATCGCGTAGACACCGGTGGTACCGAAGGCCTCGGCAGCGCGGCCGAGCGTAATACCAATGACGGAGAAATCGAAGTCGCCGAACGTAGTGTTCTTGAAGCCAAAGACGTCAAGAACGGGCAGGAGCAGGGCCGGGGCAAAGGTGATGAGCAGGCCGTTGACGAAAGCACCAAGAGCTGCGCCCTTGCGACCGCCGGTAGCATTGCCGTAGATGCCTGCGGTAGCACCGCAGAAGAAGTGGGGAACCATGCCCGGGATGATGAAGATGCCCAGGGTAGCGCCCACGATGAACATACCGACCACGCCGCCGATGAAAGAAGCGACAAAGCCGAGGATGACGGCAGTGGGAGCATAGGGGAAGAAGACGGCGCAGTCGACGGCAGGGATAGCGCCAGGGATCAGCTTGTTGGAGATGCCCTGGAAAGCCGGGACCAGGTCGGCAAGGATCATACGAACGCCGTTGTAGACGATAGTGACACCGACGGCGAAGGACAGGGCACAGGTCAGGGCGTAGACGATTACATTGTCGCCGCCAGCGGTCTTGGTAACGACCGCAGGATCTGCGATGTAAGCGGCGAAAGCGGTAACCAGGTAGAAGAAGGCCATGGTAAGAGCCGTGGAGATGGTGGTGTCGCGCAGGAAGGAGAACTTCTCGGGGACCTCGATCTTCTCGGTGCTGTTCTCCTCGGCGTCCTTAGCAAAAAGCGTACCGACTGCAGCGGAGATGTAATAGGCGAGTGAACCGAAGTGGCCCATGGCGATTTCATCGCCATCGGTAACCTTCTCGGTGAAACGCTGACCAACGGCGGGAAGCATAGCGCTCACGAGGCCCAGGAACATGCCGCCCACGATGACAAGCTGGACATCCTGGAAGCCAGATGCCTGCAGAACGGCAGACAGCAGGCAAGCCATGAACATGCTGTGATGGCCCGTCAGGAAGATGTACTTAAACTTGGTAAAGCGGGCAATGATAATGTTCACGACGTAGCCGAGAATCAGGATCATCATGGTCTGAACGCCGAGGACGCTCTGAGCCATCGAAACAACGACCTCGTTGTTGGGCACGACGCCGGTGATGTGGAAACCGGTCTCGATGAAGGTACCCAGCGGAGCAAGGTTCTCCTGAACAACAGCAGCGCCGGCAGACAGCATGATGTAACCAAGAATGGGCTTCAGGGTTCCCGTCATCACCTTGTGGGCAGGGCGCTTGAGCGCAACAAGGCCCACAAAGGCAAACAGACCCATGATCCACGCTGGCTTAGTCAGAATCGATTGGATAAACTCAAGTATGGGAAGGATGGCTTGCATCTGCGCTTCCTTTCTCTCTAACGTGGGCGCGTTTCCCTCTTCCACAGGGAACCGCCCTTTTTTGTGCCGCTTTAGGCGTTAGCGGCGGCCGCTTTGATTGCCTCGAGGGCGTCTTCGCGGATCTTCTTCTTGTTCACATAGCTGCGAACGATCACAACGTTGCCGTGGAGCTCGGGAGCGAGCTCCTTAACGGTAATGAACAGATCCGGATTTGCGGAAGAAGCACCGTTCAGGTCCATAGACTCAACGTCGGCCTTGATGCCCTCCTCCTCGCAAAGCTCCTCGACTTTGCCAGCGAGCATCAGGCTAGACCCGATGCCGTTTCCGCATACGGTGATGATATGCATGGCAACCTTCCTCTCCTACACGTGACGGTTTTCCGTCTATCCAAAAGCGGCGCCGCATCGCCGTGCCATTAAGGCCTAAAAGAATGAACGCATGGTCTCCAAAACCTGCTCGGGCGTATCGCATGCGCTGAGCTTGGCAACGCAGTCCTCGTCCTCAAACATCTGCGAAAGCTCCGCCAAGCAGCCAAGATGAGCCTTGGGGTCGGGTGCGCAAATACCCACGAGCACGTGAACCGGATCGAAATCCTCGTGTCCAAACGCAACGGCAGGGTCAAGCGTGACGATACAGATTCCCGCTTCACTCACATTGCCATCTGCCTGAGCGTGGGGCATGGCGATGCCCTCTTCCAAGACCATATAGGGGCCGAATTTGTGAACCGATGAAATCATGGCGTCAACATAGCTCTGGTCGCATTTGCCAGCGTCTACGAGCAACTTACCGCATGCCTTGATCGCTTCCTCCCAATCGGAGGCCTTGACATGGCAGGCAACAAGCTCAGGTTTAAGAAGATCGGTCAACATGCTCGTCCTCTACTCCTCAGGCAGGATATGGAAACCAAGTGCCTGGACGTCGCGGGCAAAGCCCTTGACCGTATCAAGCGAGTACTCAAGCAAATCTTTCCCGAAATTCTTGCGCTTGGCAAGAATGGCATTGGGGACCGTAATGATCTGGCATCCAACGGACTCCGCCTGGAAGATATTGAGGACCTCGCGCGTAGACGCCCAGAGAACCTCGGCAGCAGGCTTAACGGCAGCCTTCTTTACGGACTCCGCCATGAGGGGCAGCGGATCGACGCCGGTATCGGCAATGCGACCGGCAAAGATGGACAGAATAGAGGGGGTCTCGGCAGAAACGGCCTCGACGACCTCGTCGACCTGCTCGCGCGTGAAGATAGTGGTGACATTCA
>URFU01000075.1 GCA_900547125.1 uncultured Collinsella sp. | reverse complement strand
GCCGTGGAAGCCGCCGCGCATGCACACGATGGTGTTGCCGCCATTACCGGCACGCTTGGCGTACAGGCGCGCGAGCTTCATCGCGCCCTCGTTGGCCTCGGCGCCAGAGTTGGCAAAGAAGGTCTCCCAAACCTGCTCATCCGCAGCCGGGGCACCAAGAGCAGCTGCCGTGGTCTCATCGCCGGCGGCAATGGCATCGGCCAGCACGCACGCACCATCTACGTCGTCGTTGGCAAGCTTGGACAGCAGCGCCGCGACCTGTCCACGCTGCTCGATGTAGAAGTAGTTAGACACATGCAGAAGCTTTTTGGTCTGAGCCTCGAGCGCCGAGAGCACTGCAGGGTTGCCGTGGCCAAGGCTGCACACACCGATACCAGCGAGAAAGTCGAGATACTCACGACCATCGTCACCGATGAGCTTCATACCGTGACCTTCGACAAACTCTACCGGCGAGCGACCAAAGGTATGCATATCGTAATGGGACTCTAGCGATTGCTGAGTTGCAAGTGACATGAGTTGCCTTTCGTTGGGCGCCGTACGGCGCAGGGCTATGGGTGCAGGGACGCGACGACCACGGGTCGGCTAGACCGTCTGGAGCTTCTCGACCTCGTCGAGGTTCTCGGTCAGACGCGCCGCAAACGTCGAAAGCGGATGCGGATGCGTATCGAACTCGTAGGCCGTCTCGGTGGAGTGGATCACGGTACCGACGCCAGCATCGGTCAGCAGCTCCAGCAGCAGCGAGTGCGGCGTCGTGCCGTTGATGATGTGGGCTCGGAACACGCCAGCAGCAAGCGCATCGACGGCGGCGCGCAGCTTGGGAATCATGCCCTTGTCGACTTCTCCGCCGTAGAGCATCTCGTTGACCTCGTCGAGCGTCAGGTTGGAGATGAGCGAGTCCTTATCACTAAAGTCCTTGTACAGACCGTCGACGTCGGTCAAAAAAATCGCCTTGTGCGCATGAAGCGCCGCCGCAACGGCGCCGGCGGCGGTATCGGCGTTGATGTTGATGAAACCGCCGTCCTCCCCCGCCGCGACGGTAGCGATAACGGGGATGTACTCGCTATCGAGTAAGCGCTCGATATAGTCGGTGTTAACGTGCGTCACTTTGCCCACGCGACCGAGCTCGGGGTCGAGCGGCTCGGCGATGAGCGTGCCAGCATCGCTGCCCGACACGCCCACGGCCAGGTTGCCGTGGTGGTTGAGCGCCGCGACCAGCTCCTGGTTAACCTTGCCGCCCAGCACCTCGCGCACGATATCCATGGTCGCCGGCGTAGTCACGCGCTGCCCGTTCTTAAATTCGACAGGGATGTCATAGTGGCTGAGTGCCTCGTTGATGGCTTTGCCGCCGCCATGCACGATGACGGGGCGCATGCCGATGATCTTGAGCAAAACGATGTCGCTCATCACGTCGCGGCGCAGTTGCTCGTCAACCATGGCGGCTCCGCCATATTTGATAACGACCGTCTTGCCGGTCAGGTTTTTAATCCACGGCAGCGCTTCGAACAGCAGCTGCGCGGTGGGTGCGTTGGATTCGCTCGAACGACAGTCGCGTGCGAATTTCATAATCTGCCTCGTCTTTCGTATCGTTATCACGCCGTGCTTCGCTGTCCGCAATGCGGCAAGATGCGCAGCGTGTCGGGAATCTAGGAACGGTAGTCGCCGTTGATGGAGATGTACTCGTGCGTGAGGTCGCAGGTCCACACGGTCGTTGCCGCGTCGCCTGCACCCAGGTCGGCCGAGATCACGATCTCGGGCGCCTCAAAACGTCGCAGAGCCTCGTCCTCGTCAAAGGGAACAGTCAGACCGTCGCGGCAGACAGGCATGTCCATCATGTCGATGGAAACGCCTTCCTGGTTAAACTTCACGCCGCACTTGCCGAGCGCCATGGCAACGCGGCCCCAGTTGCAATCGTGGCCGGCGATGCAGGTCTTGACGAGCGGCGAGTTGGCGACGGCACGGGCGGCGATATCGGCTTCCTCGTCGTTGGCGGCGCCGGTGACGTTAACCGTCACGAGCTTTGACGCACCCTCGCCATCGGCCGCGATGTTGCGCGCCAGGCTCTCGCACACCTCGTGCACGGCAAAGGACAGTTCGTCAAAGGCATCAGTGCCCTCGACGATGGCCTCGGTATCAGCGGCAGCAGCGCCGGAAGCAAGCATGATGCAGGTGTCGTTGGTCGAGGTATCGGAATCGACCGGGACCTTATTGAAGGTCTGCTTAACGGTCGAGAGCAACAGGGCGTGGAGCGCCGCCGGCTCGACGGGGGCATCGGTAGTAATGACCGCGATCATGGTGGCCATATTGGGCATGATCATGCCCGAGCCCTTGCACATGCCGCCCACCGTATAAACGTTGCCCGCATGACCCGCAGCCTTACTGCGGTAGCGAACGGCATACTCCTTGGAGTGCGTATCGGTCGTCATGATGGCACGGGCCGCATCGGCACCGCCATGGGCAGAGAGTGCCTCGTAGGCGGACGGAACGGCCGTCTCAAACGTGTCGATCGGCAGAATCTGTCCAATCACGCCTGTGGATGCAACTAGGATCTGCTGGGGTTCACAGCCGATGACCTGCGACGCGATATTGCATGTCTCTCGCGCGCAGGCAAGGCCGGTCTCGCCCGTGGCGGCATTCGCGTTGCCGGAGTTGATTGAAACGCCGGCGATGATGCCATAGCCCTTGTCCGCACCGCCCAGGTTGGCACGGCTCACCTGCACGGGCGCCGCGCAAAAGCGGTTGGTCGTAAACACGCCGGCGCCTGGACAGGGCTTATCGGGCACGACGAGCGCATAGTCCAAGCGCTCGGGATTCTTCCGGAATCCTGCATGGATGCCTGCAGCCTTAAAGCCAGCCGCTGCCGTAACGCCACCCTCGACGGCGCGTATCTTGATATCAATCAGGTCGGTATTCATCGTCCCTTCGGCTCCTTATATCAAATAAAAAAGCGGGCATCGGCTGGCACGCCATACCGGTCGCAACTACTAGACCAGCTTGAAAGCGGCGCCCAACTCGATACCCGACCACCAAATCGTTAACAATCGAATGTGCTACACCGGGCACGCCACTGTGGGCAAGCCTCGTCGCTCGTCAAAGCCAAAAACGATGTTGGCGCACTGGACCGCCTGGCCCGCAGCACCCTTGCACAAATTGTCGATAGCACCCGTCGCCACCAGCACGCCCGCACGCTTGTTGAGCGCAAGGCCAATCTGGGCAGCGTTGGTGCCGACGACCGAAGCCGTCTTGGGCTGCTGGCCGGCATCGAGCACGCGCACAAAGGTGCGACCGGCGTAGAACTTCTTGTAATGGTCGACGACGTCCTCAAGGGCCAACGTGTCGAGAGCCTGCGGCGCGAGCGGCATCGTCACCGTGGAAAGCAGGCCGCGCCTGAGCGGTGCCAAGTGCGGAGTAAAGACAATGCGGTCGGTCAGGCCCAGAATTTGCTCGATTTCGGGCGTGTGGCGATGTTTGCCTACGCCATAGGCCTCCAGGTTCTCGTCTGCGCTACAAAAATGGGTGCGGGCGTTGCAGGACTTACCGGCGCCCGTCACGCCACTAATGGCATCGACGATTACGGGACCGTTCTCGGCCACCCAGCCCGCACGCACGGCAGGAGCAGCAGCAAGGCTCGTTGCGGTGGGATAGCAGCCGGCGCAGGCGACCAAAACGGGCTTTCCGGCGGCATGGCTGGAAGCAGCGGTCTCTAAGTCCTGGCAGAACAGCTCGGGCAGGCCAAAAGCGCGGGTCTTGAGCAGCTCGGGGCTCGTGTGCTCAGCGGCATACCATGCCTCAAAGACGGACGGGTCGCTCAGACGGTAATCGGCCGAAAGATCAAAGCAGGAAACGCCCGCGGCAAGGAGCGCGGGCACCTGTGCCATGGCAGCCGTGTGCGGCACGGCAAGAAAAACCGCATCGCAGCTCTTGAGCTCGGGGGCGTCATGCGTGGTGAAAACCAGATCGCTTACGCCGGTGAAGCTCGGGTGCACCGCAGACAACGGCTGGCCGGCATCGGCGTTGGACGTAATGGCAGCAAGTTCAAACTCGGGATGACCGAGCACGAGGCGAATGAGCTCGGCTCCGGCATATCCAGCCGCGCCGACGATTCCAACCTTCAAAGACATATCAGACTCCTTGCCTGCGATTTATGCACCGATGCGCATTTCGCAGCGGTCGTTATGAAGTGGGTTGAAACTTTAGCACCAAAAGATGCATGAATACGTAAATAGCTTGCATATTCATGCATTGAAACATTCCCGACACATTCGCTTGAAGGAATTGACAAATAGAGTGGGCCCCGTATTGACCGGCACTCCTTACGGTGCCAGGCAACACGGGGTCCGCCCATGCGAAAACTAAGTTGTTAGGATGAGCCAGCTGGCTAGAGCTCGACCGGCACCCATTCGTCGTGATTGCAGATAAATGCCTCGGGATCCTCGACGCTAAAGAAGACGAGCGCGGGGTCGTTAGGCCCCTCATAGTGCTCGCTCAAGCGCTCAAGATGCTTCCATCCGGCCTCGCGCATTTCGCTCGAAGCCCGATCTTCCAGCCCCGCACGCCCGCGCAGAATCAACCAACCATGGCCCGGCCACCAACTCGTGGCCTCAAAGCGCTGGTTTTGCAGCAGCTCCTGCCACACATCTTTGGTGCGCGCCGTCACAAACCACAGCTTGCCGTCCTGAATCTGCGCAAACGAGAACGGACGCACATGCGGCTGCCCGTCCACGCTCGTCGCCAGATACCACGCCGGCACCGACGTCAGATACTCCAGCACCGTATTCAATCCGTCCACGTTTCCTCCTGTCATTAACTACCCCGGAAGACTGGTTGGCGAGCATTAGAGCTCGAGGAGCTCTTCGCTGCCGTCGATATCGCAGAACCGCGCGGCAATGTTGCGGACCGAGAAGAATGCAAGGCGGCCGTCGTTGGCGCTATCGTGTTGCTCGCCAATGCCCACCATGTGCCTAAAGCCCGCCTGGCGCACCTTGTCGCTCACGACTGCATCGTCCTCGAGCGCGGCCTCACCGGTTAACACGATCCAGCACTCCCCCGGCTTCCAGCCCGATACCTCAAACTTGGGATTCGCGCTCAACTCCGCCCACACGTCCTTGTCGCGCGACGTGCAAAACCACAGTTTGTCGTCATCGACCATGGCAAACGAAAACGGCCTCACGCGGGGCTGATGCCCGTTGCTCGCATCGGTCGTGGCAAGATACCACGCCGGAATGCGCCTGAGATACGAGCAGACGCGCTCGAGCTGAGCCGTGCGATCGATGTCGGTCATGGAGACCCCTTTCTTGCGCTCGAATCGAGCTTAGACGAGTTGAAGATTGATAACGACAACGCATGTCACCAGCAGCGCCATCGCCAGCGCTGCCAGCGCGTCCTCACGGCCAAACGTAAGCGCATGCAGACGCGTGCGCCCCTGCTCGCCGTGATAACAGCGCGCATCCATGGCGGCCGAAAGCGTCTCGGCATGACGGAACACGCCGGTGAACAGCGGAATCGCCACACTGCCGAGCATGCGCACACCGCCGAGCGGACCGCCCGTCACGCGCGCGCCGCGGCTTGCCTGTGCATCGGCCGTCTGTTTCATCTCGGTGGCAAATTGCGGCATAAACCGCAGCGCGATACCCATAATCATGCCGAGCTCGTGCGCCGGAAGCCCCACGCGCGCAAATGGTGCGAGTAGACGTTCAAAGCCCGCGGTGAGGTCGAGCGTCGGCGTGGTGAGTGTAATGGCGCTCATGCCGGCCATCATCAACGTCAGGCGGCACGCCACAAACGCCGCAGAACGCAGCGAGCCCTCGCTCACCTGCAAAAAGCCAAGCTGCCACAGGATGCGGCCACTCTGGTCGGAAAACAGGTTGAGCACCGCGACCACCACGACAATCGCCAGCAATGGTGCCATCGATGATAGGACCCGGCGCAACGGCACCCGGGCTGCGAGATAGACCAGCACGACAAACATTGCGACCGGAACCAGCCCGCCGAAGCTGCCAACGGTGAGCACGGTGATCAGAAATGCGAAACCTAGAAGCAACTTAGTGCGCGGATCCAGGCGATGCACCGCGCTATCCCCGGGATAGTAGCTGCCAAATGAGAACGCCTCCATCAGCAGCCCTCCTCTCGCGTGGGCGCCTTGGAACCAGCCTGACGCGGCACCCTCAAAAGCCCGTCCGCGCAGCCCAGCAGCAAGCCGGCCAGCTCGTCGGCCAGCGCCTCAACCGTATAAAGCCTGTCGCAGCGGAGCGGCACACCGGCTTTCGCGAGCGCCAGCGCCATGCGCTGGGCGGCGGGAACGCCCAGGCCGATCGACTTGAGCTCGTCCGCGTGCGCAAAAACCTGCGCGGGCGTTCCCTCGGCAAACACGGCGCCCTCGTTCATCACAACGATACGGTCACAGCAATTTGCCAGGTCATCCATGCTATGCGAAACCATGACAACAGTCAGGCCCTCGCGATGGAGTCGATCGATGAGCCCCAGGAAATCCCCGCGCGCAGCCGGATCGAGCCCCGCCATGGGCTCGTCGAGCACCAGCACCTCGGGCTCCATGGCGAGCACGCCGGCAAACGCCACGCGGCGCTGCTGGCCGCCCGAAAGCTCAAAGGGGTTCTTGTCGCCTATCGCGGCAAGGTCGAGGCCCACGCGCGCAAGCGATGATGCGACACGGCGTGCAACCTCGTCTTCTGGCAGGCCAAGGTTGCGCGGGCCAAACGCCACGTCCTGCGCCACGGTCTCGGCAAATAGCTGGCGCTCGGGATACTGAAACACCACGCCGACCTTGGCCTTAACCGCGGCGGCGTCTTTCTTGCTTGATAGGTCGAGCCCCAGCGCGCAAACGCTTCCCTCCTGCGGACGAATCAACCCGTTGAGATGCTGAACCAGCGTCGATTTACCCGCGCCGGTATGACCCGCCAATCCCAGAAACTCGCCGCGGCGCACCGTCAGCGAAACATCACGTAGCGCCCAGGGGCTGTTTGGATCGTTGCCCCAAAGAGCTTGTTTGCTCGATGCGTCCGCAGTGGTCGAGCGCTTGCGCCATCGACGGCGCTCGCGGGCGCTCAGCGAGTAACTATGCGAGAGGTGCGAGATCTCGATAACGGGCTCCGACGCGGCTATCCCGTCGGCCGCAGAGGATCCATTGTCAAGCACATGAGAATCGGATGCGGAAGGCTGCCCTGCGATGTCCGTCCCGCTCCGCTCGGCATAAGCCTGTGCAATCTCGGCGACCATATCTGCCTCGCGCACCTGTGCGCAAATGGGCACGCCCTTCGCGCGAAGCGCCCTACCTAGGCAGCACGACGCCGGCATATCCAGGTTTAGCTGCGCAAGTTCGTCCGCCCGCGTCAAGATTTCCTCGGGCTTACCGAGCATGGCAATGCGGCCCGCTTGAAAGACAGCAACGCGATCGGCCTCGGCGGCCTCTTCCATAAAGTGCGTAATCATCACGATGGTCATGCCACGATTGTGCAACGCGTGGCAAGCCTTCATGAGGCCCTTGCGTCCACGTGGATCGAGCATCGAAGAAGCCTCATCCAAAATGAGCACGCGCGGCTCCATGGCGAGCACGCCGGCAAGCGCCACGCGCTGCTTTTGGCCGCCCGAAAGCGCATGGGTCTCGTGACGCTCAAAGCCCACCAGGCCCACACCCTTCAGCGCCTCGCGTACGCGCCGCGCAATTTGCGCCGACGGCACGCCAAGGTTTTCGGGACCAAACGCAACGTCATCTTCGACAAGCGTTGCCACCAGCTGGTCATCGGGATTCTGGAATACCATGCCCGCGGTCGAACGAATGTCGTAGACCAGCTCGGGGTCGGACGCATCCATGCCGTTGACGCGTACCGTGCCCGCATCGGGCTGCAACAGTGCATTCAGATGCTTGGCAAACGTCGACTTGCCCGACCCATTGCCACCGAGGATGCAGAAAAACTCGCCATCCTCGATGTTCAGATCGACGCCGTCGAGTGCCGGCGCGGCACCGTCATAGCTAAAGGAAACGCCCCGACACTCAATCATGCGCGGCCTTTGACCTGGTCCTTCTTGGGCGTGATGAGATTAGAGACCGCCTTGTACACCGCGAGCGTCAACACCGAGTTGAGCACGGTCTTGATAAGGTTGAACGGCAGCACGGCAGGAATCATGAGCGGGGCGATCACATCGACCGAGCCATACCAGAACCATACGCCAATGGTAAGGTTTGCGACCATAGACAACGCCGTAGCGGCAATAACGCCGAGCACCAGGCCAATCACGGCACCCTTATAGGTATGCATCTTCTGGTAGACAATAGCCGCGGGCAGAATGTAGCCCAGCGTGGCAACCAGGTTCATAAGCGCGCCGCCCCAGTCACCCGTAGTGAGCGCATGGATAACGATCGCCATGGCTGCAACAGCGGTACCAGCACCGGGGCCATACGCAAATCCGCACACCATCGCCGGCACCAGCGACGGGTCATACGTCAAAAACGGCGCCGAAGGAAGGATGGGCAGCTGCACGTACATAAACAGGGCACCCAAGGCGCACATCAACGCCATGGTAACGAGCTGTTTGGTGCTCCACCTATTCGTGTTCTCAAAATGGATATGCTGCGACTGTTCAGACATAAGATCACCTGCCTCTTTCATCCGGACTCTAACCGTTGGTACTGGGATCTCACCAGTTCAGCCGGCATGCGAACCAACGCACGCACGGGTCGCGGACTCATCGGCTCGACGCAGATCCTCGCCTGCGCCACGGCACCCCTTTGGCACCGCCCGATTTACCGCCAGTGGGGAATTGCACCCCGCCCTGAAACAGCAATTGCAAGTGTAGCACGAGCAGGTATTCGCGCAAGTATGCCAAGGGTAATTTATGGTGGGGACCAGTTGCCGCAACAACCACGTTCCCCGCCCATCCCAAAGTAGCGCGCCTTTCGCGGCAAAGCCGCGAAACAGCGACCGGGACATGTATCCCCATCAGCCACGATCTCCGCCCACGCCGACCTCAAGGCCGTAAACGCAGGGGATCCGGGGGCGTGACGGGGGTTTCTCTCCGGAACATTCCGCAGGACGCAAAGAGGCTCCGCAGCGCGAAGCGCGATGCGGAGCCTCTTTGCATGTCCGAGGACGTTCCGGAGAGAAACCCCCGTCACGCCCCCGGATTCCCGGTGGGAGTTCTAGACCTTGTCGGCCTTAGTACATACCGCCGCCCTGCTGACCAGCGGTGGCAGCAGCGATAGCATCCTCAAGCTGGGTGTTCTTGGGCACATCGGAGACAGTAGCCTCGGTGATGAGGATCAGGCTGGCGACGGAAGCAGCGTTCTGCAGGGTGACGCGGCTGACCTTGACGGGGTCGAGGACGCCCATCTCGATCATGTCACCCCACTCGCCGTTGGCAGAGTTGAGACCCTGGCCGGCGGGCAGTTCGGCGACCTTGTCGACCACGACAGCGCCCTCAAAGCCAGCGTTCTTGGCGATGGTAGCGACCGGAGCGGTCAGAGCCTTCTTGACGATATCGACGCCGATCTTCTCCTCGGGGTCGTCGATCTCGACAGCGTCGAGCGCAGGAGCTGCGTCCATGAAGGCGACGCCGCCGCCAGCGACAATGCCCTCCTCGACAGCAGCGCGGGTAGCCTGCAGGGCGTCCTCGACGCGATGCTTGATCTCCTTGAGCTCGGACTCGGTAGCAGCGCCGACCTTGATGACGGCAACGCCACCGGAGAGCTTGGCCAGGCGCTCCTGGAGCTTCTCGCGGTCGAAGTCAGAGGTGGTGTTCTCCATCTCGCCCTTGATCTGAGCGATACGAGCGTCGATGGCCTCCTTGGAGCCAGCGCCACCGACAACGACGGTGTTGTCCTTGGAGATGGTGACGGACTTAGCGGTACCGAGCATATCGGCGGTGATGTCAGCGACCTTCACGCCCAGCTCGTCCAGAGCAGCCTGGCCACCGGTGAGGACAGCGATGTCCTCGAGGATGCGCTTGCGGCGATCGCCGTAGCCCGGGGCCTTGACGGCGCAGACGTTGAGAGCGCCACGGATCTTGTTGAGGACGAGGGTGGGCAGGGCCTCGCCGTCGATGTCCTCAGCGATGATGAGCAGACCACGGCCGGCGCGCTGGACAGCCTCGAGAACGGGCATGATGTCCTGGACGCTGGAGATCTTCTGGTCGGTGATGAGGATGTACGGATCCTTCATCACGGCCTCCATGCGGTCGTTATCCGTGACGAAGTAAGCGGAGACATAGCCCTTGTCGAACTGCATGCCCTCGACGGTGTCGATGGTGATGTCGAACGTCTGGGAATCCTCGACGGTGATGACGCCGTCCTTGCCCACGACCTCCATGGCCTCGGCGATCTTCTCGCCGACCTCGGGGTCACCGGCAGAGATGGTACCGACGGAAGCAATCTGCTCCTTGGTCTCGACCGGCTTGGCCTGCTTCTTCATCTCGGCGACGGCGGCGTTGACGGCCTTGTCGATGCCGCGACGGATGGCCAGCGGGTTGGCGCCAGCGGCGACGTTGCGCAGGCCGTCGTTGACGATGGCCTGAGCGAGCAGGGTTGCGGTGGTGGTGCCGTCACCCACGGTGTCGTTGGTCTTGGTGGCAACCTCCTTCACCAGCTGGGCGCCCATGTTCTCGATGTTGTCCTCGAGCTCGATCTCCTTAGCGACGGAAACGCCGTCGTTGGTGATGGTCGGAGCACCGAACGTGCGCTGCAGAGCGACATAGCGGCCCTTGGGGCCCATGGGGACGGTAACGGCGTCGGCCAGAGTGTTGACGCCCTTGGCAAGCTTAGCGCGGGCATCGGTGTTGAACGTAATGTTCTTTGCCATAGTGGGTAATCCTCCAAAAGAAATGTGACTCGCGTCGCCGCTTCCGAGTCCTATGCGGCGGCCGCGTTCAAAGACGAATCAGAGATTCTGACGAGACTAGGCCTCGACGACAGCGTAGATGTCGTCGGCGCGCATCAGCAGATACTTCTCGCCGTCGACCTTGACCTCGTTGCCACCGAACTTACCGTAGATGACAACGTCGCCAACCTTGACGTCCATGGGGATGCGCTCACCCTTGTCGTTGACCTTGCCGGCGCCCACGGCAACGATGGTGCCGCGCTGCGGCTTCTCCTGAGCGTTGCTGGCGATATACAGACCAGAAGCGGTCTTCTGCTCGGCCTCGTCGGGCTTGACCAGAACACGATCTGCAAGCGGCTTCAAAGACGACATGCTTGTCTCCTCCTTTTTGGGCCGCGTGGTTATGCCACGCGAATTAACCCTTTTTGTTTGCGTACGCGTTGAATGGTACCCACGAATGGCGGGTTATACAACACGGAGTCAAAAAATCTTATTTTTTGGCACTTAGATTTTCTGAATGCCGGGGGATAACTTAGCGGTGGCTCCCGGGGCGGCACAGGGGGGAAAAAATTTTGTGGAAAAAAATACATCGAAAAACAGAAAAGCCCATAAAAGAGTTAAA
>URFU01000074.1 GCA_900547125.1 uncultured Collinsella sp. | reverse complement strand
TACCGGTACCGCGGGGACCCAGCTCGCACAGGTTGTAGTTGCGCTCGATGAGCGGCACCATACGCTCGATAAAGTGCAAGCGCTCTTTCTCGGAAAGCTCGCTGGGCTCATAGCCAGCGGAGCGCAGCAGCATGTTGAGCCACTCGTCGCGCGAGAAATACTGGCGCTCTTCGACCATGGCATCCAGGTCCAGGTTGGGCATCTGAATGGGCGTGAGCGACGCCACGCTGAACGGAGAGTCCTCGGGCCCACGCTTCTTACGCTTGGCCTTGGCGCGGCGCGGCACATCGTCGCCAAAGACCTCCATGCCAAACTCGTCTTCCTCATCCAAGGGGTGACGATACTCGATGCTCATGATGCACCAAATACCACCCTGCAGAATCTTGGAATAGTCGCGCACGTACTCGGCCGGCATCACAAACGGCTCGATGGTCAAATTGGCAAACGATGCCACGTAGATGTCTTTGTACTCGTCGAGCTTGGCCGTCACCTTGTCGATGATGGTAAAGCGGCCCAGTTCGCGAATCTTGGACTTAATGCGCTCGGACTCGTCGGGACGCACGTAATTATCAGTGAGGATCCTGCGGATGCGATCCAGGCCCTCTGCCACGGCTTCCTCGTCATCGGTCGAGCAGTACATGCCCAGCAGGTACTCCAGCACAAAGGTGGGCACGTTGGCGCCGCGCTTCATAAAGGCCGTCAGGTCCTTGCGCACGATCTTGCCGCCAAAGTGCTCGAGCAGCTTACCGTCCAACCCGTCCATGTCGTAGCCCTCATCCTCGGGAGCCTCGGCCGCAGCCTGGTCATAGCCATCGGTCGAGGACTCGTCCTCGGCGGCCACCGCAGCCTCAGCGGGCGCGGCAGCAGTCGCCGGCTCCGGGGCAGGCGCAGCGGTCTCGGCCTCCGGGGCCTTCACGGGCGCGGCCTCAGGCATCGCAGCCTCCGCAGGCACATCCACATCAATCGAGGGGACTTCCCACAGATCGTCGTCATGGCTATCAAACATAGGGCACACTCCTAAAAACCAAAGTCAGCAACGGGGGCAAACGAAACGGCAATGGTGTACGTCTCGCGCCAAACGATCTTGCCCGACTGGGCATCGCGACAAACCAGCAAATGGGACGAACCGGATCCAAATGACACGCCTGTCTTAAGCGTGAAGCGAGCCTCGACCACGCGGTCCTGCGGGTTGGGCGAGGTCATGTCCGCATGCACGCGAGCAACATCGCTCACCTCGTTGCCGGTCTCGTCGGTAAACACCAGCTCGTACTCACACGGCAGAACCTTGCCCGTAGCGGCCTCCTCCTGCAGCAACTTAATGCCAAACAGCGAGTTGGTAACACGACGGCTCTCGCTCAGCACGCGCAGCTTCGCAGTCTGCGTATCAACGAATTCCTTTGAGGAGGCACTCAGGCGACGATACCCGACCCCCGGCACCACAAGCTCCTGCAAGCTCACGCCGCCATGCACGTAACGCTTGGTTCCGCCGGGTCGCTTGTAGTGCACGATCCCGCGCGGAGCCAAGCCAACATAGCCGCCGCCCGGCACCACATGATCCATGTTCATGGCCAAATACGGGCTACCGTCCGCACCGTTAGCGATATCGGCCAAGGCGTCGCCCTGAGCAACCACCGCATGGCGCTTGCCAAATAGCACCGGATCGTCGGGCAGGTCGTTCTTGCCCAGGAACAGGCATTCCGGCAGCTCGTTGGCCGTGTACAAAAAGCCATGGTCGGATGTGATCGTCACGCGGGCGCCCGGAGCGTCGGTGCACACGCGCTTGGCGATCGAGACCAGCTCATCCGCGCTCTCGGCGCATGCATCAAACACGTCGCTTTCGGTGGCGAGCTTCTCCCCCGTCGCGTCGATCTTGTTGTGATACAGGTACACAATCTCGCTGGACTTGAGCAGTTCCTTGCGTTCGGCCGCAGACATGTCCAGATACGCCGCGGCACTCAGGGCACGACCCGTAGGCGCGGCCTTCTGCAGCGCCGCCTGGCGCTCGACCGTAGAACCCGTGGGCATGCCATCGAGCAGCACAGCACCCGTTTCCATGTTGAGCGTCATGGCCTGATGCGGCAACAACGCCGGCATGCCCATCTCGGTAATAGAGGGAAACATCGCCTGCACGCTACCCATGCGCACCTCGCCGCCACGCTCGCGCTCCAAAGCGGCAGCCACGTCCTGCGCCACTTCGTAACGCAGCGCATCGCTAATCAGGACCACCTTGGTCTTGGCACTACCAGCATACGTGGGCAGCGTCTCCCAATAGAACAGGTCTTGGCGAGCGATGCCCTCAACATAGCCGGCATCGCGCCACTGCGCCTGAGCGGCATTGGCCCAGCACGCGTTGCTCTCGGTCAGATACCAGTTAACGTAGTTGTTCTCGGCCCACTCGACCGCGCGGCGCTCGGGCTCCTCCAGCAGGTCGACACCACGCAGCTTGCAGCGCTCGTTTGCCTGACGCAGTGCGCGATAGGCCGCATCCATGCGCCACCAATCTGTGGTATAGGCCTCCCACACCTCGGCCGCCTGGGCAATATGGAATCCGCCCGCATGGTCGCGCTTAAAGGCCGCCATGTCGGCCAACGCCAAAAGCACCTGGTAATAGCAGGAGACATCGTCGTACCAGCACAGGTCGCGACGGGCAGAGGCAACACGACGGGACTCGTCAACGCGGTCGGCTCCCTGCGCCAGCGAGGTGAGCAGGTCGCTCAGAATGGCCTCGTCAACGCACGGGAATACATCGAGTCGCAGCAGATCGTCGGCAGACAGAGCCCCAAACACATGGCGCAGGCCGCACGCGTCCTGGACCAGCTCGCAAATCTCACGCAGGTCATCAGACGCCGCGGCATCGCCCGCCCACTCGCGGACAACCGCGATGCAATACGGCGCATAGGCAGGCGCAATATGGTTGGAGAGCATTTGCAGCGCAGCCGCCGGCACCAGCGATACCGCGGCCGTCAGCAGCACGTGGGCGGCAAAATCCTGCAGCGAATCACGCTCGAACAGCGCGCCCTCAAAGCCCGTGCGCTGACGCACAAAGGCTGCAAGGCCATCGGCGGCCTCAAACTTCTGCGCCAGTTCCGCCAGTGCCTCCGGGCCATCGTGCAGCAGCTTAGTCAGGCACGCGCGCACAATAAACGGCATGGTGGCAGCACTGGGGTCCGAGCCGTCAAACATGGCGGCCAGCAGGCCCAGCTCAACATCGGCCGCACACGCAGGCGCGGGTATGCACTTGGAAAACTTGGCGACGCGGCCCTTGGCGGCAAAGAACGACTTGTGCGCCTGCAGCGCCTTACGAATATCCCGTGCGTTCGAAGCCCCCAGCTGATCGGCCAGCAGCGACAGATAGTCCGCCGAGAACTGATCGGCGTACAGCTCAACATCGGCCAGCCAATCGCCCTCAAGGCTACCGCGCCCCTGCTGGCGATACACCAGCATGTCGCTCGTGGTGTCCTCGCGGGCGATAAGGCGCTTGACCTCAAACATATGCCCGTCGCAAGCCTCCACAAAGCGCACCGGACGCGGCAAGCGTTGCTCTACCGCTTCGCCAAATCCGCCCTCGGCAAGCTCGGCAAACGTGGCGGCAAACTCGCCCTCTGCGTCGTGCCACACCACCACGCGGCGCTCACGGCAATCGGGCAACGGCTGCTCAAAGCGCGCTGCCAGCTCTTCAATTACATCGAACTTTGCCATCTAACAATCCCACTGTCATACCGGTCAAAACAATTCGCGTAACGCGTAATCACGTATGCGTTATTTTATCTTTGCCAGCACATCCTGGAACTTGGCATAGTTGACCTTAACGCCGTCGTCCAGATCGATCCTGATCATCTGGTCGGCCAGGTGATGCAGCTTTTCCTCGTAGGCAACGGTCTCGGTCAGCTGGTCCTTGAGCTTTTTGATGCGCTTGGTCAGCGCGACCTTCTCGCCGCGCTCGGCCGTGGCCAGCGCATCCTCGGCATCGGCAATCTGCGAGCGATAGCGCTCCTGCTGCTCGTGCACATAATCGGTACGGATGCGCGCCAGCAGATCGGGCGTATAGCGGTGCATGTACACCAGGGCCATAAAGCCGTTCTTTTTGCCCGAATCAAACAGCCAGTAGATAGGGCGCTTCTTGTAGGTCTGGCAATGGTCCTTAAAGAAGTCCTTCAAAAAGTAGGTGCGAATAACCTCGCGCGAGGTGCCCTTGCCGCCGAGTGCCTCGGCAATAAAGGCCAGATTCTGCTCGAGCGTCTCCTCGCCGTACACAGTGCGCACAAAGTCGATAAAGTAACGCACGATGTCGTCGTCAAAGTACTCGTCGTCGGTAATTGGCAATACGTTGTCGCCATCGGGCATAAAGGTCACGTGATCGGGATCGGGCATCTTGACCAGATAGTCGTTGACCGTGGCACCCTGGTCGGCGAGAACCAGACCGTCCACGTCCAGCGAATAGCGGCCAAACAAGCAGCCCACGGCATAGCTAAAGAGCGAGGTGATCTCCTCACGCTTGGTGCGTACGTACTTGTTGCCCTAGTAGCTCTCGTGGATCTCGTCGGCGGTATCAAAGATGCGCGCCACCGAGACGTACTTGTCCTCGACCTCGATGGGCACCTCGCCCTCCATGTTGTAGATCTTGGCGAAGATTCGGTTGAGCTCTTCCTCGTTAGCGCGAAGCTGCTCAAAGCGAGCATTGACCTCGGCCTTGCGAGCCTCGTATTTATCGGCGAGCAACGTTGCCATATCTCTATCCCATCCAATCCGAGCCAATTAAAACCCGACCAAACGTAGTTAAGTCAACATAGACAAGTCTACCCGACAGCAAAGCTTCTAGCGCCCCGTGCAGAGCATTCGCAAGCACCATTTTGAGAGTACGCCCGCTACAGGCCGACCCCGCTTTGCAGTCAACTAAGTATTAACTAACTCCACCAGCTCCACCATTTGTTGAGCAACAAGTGCGAGCGGTAGCCATAACGCCACGGCCGCATCAACCGGTTCAAAGCAACACGAACGAGCGCGTCCCCACCATCTCATGCCAAAAGTCTGTCGTTATCCTAAAACCGCAGGCAGATTGACGAACATGTGTTTGGTCATTATAATTTCTACTTGAATAGACTCCTCGTCTCGTGGTATAAAAGGATTGGTACCCTCGAATAGAGGGACCTCCAAGAGCCGGGGGATGTCCCCCGGCATTTTTTATGCGTAAATTGGAGGTCACCTCATGAAGGAACTCTCGATCTTTATCGACGAATCCGGCGACGCGGGGCCTGTATCTAGGTACTACATAGTCACGCTCGTATTCCATGAACAGGACGAGCCTGTTGACCCTCATATCAATAGCTACGAACAGCTCTTAAAAGATCAAAGCCTTGACATCATGCCATTTCACTTTGGGCCTCTCTTGACCGGACACGACGACTATAAATGGCAGGATATCCAACGGCGGAAAAAGCAACTTTCCGCCTTCACGATGCTTGTGCAGCACCTTCCCATCACATACCGACCCTTCATCTACGACAAGAAACAGGGCCTTTACGAACCGCAAAAGCTCTCCGAAAAGATCGAACGCGATGTTACGCTATTCCTTGCCGACCACCTGGCGTATATGCAGAGCTTCGACCACGTGAAGATCTACTACGACGGAGGCCAAAGCGTTGTAACGCGCGCGCTTCACGGTGCCATCGAAAAGGCCATTTCCCAAAGGGCCACGGTTTATCGCGACGCTTCGCCCAGAACATATCGACTATCCCAGGTCGCCGACTATATTTGCGGGGTCGAGCTCACACTCCTTAAGTTCCAGAATGGAACGGCGACCAAAACAGACACGGAGTTCTTTGGCTCGATCACCCCATTCAAAAAGAACTTCGTTAAGAAGCTAAAGAAAAAGAGGCTCAATTGATTCAGACATTCGCACTGGAGCCATGGTATAAATGAGTTGCGTTCCTTTATGGAGGGCAGTCAAGGGCCGGGGGATCCCCCCGGCATTTTTGCTTTTAGGGAGACTGCCAGTCGAGCCAAACGCCTCGCGTAGACCCAGCGCGCAGCTTCTGTTATAAAGATATCGGTACCCTCGAATAGAGGGACCTCCAAGAGCCGGGGGCTTCCCCCCGGCATTTTTTATGCGTAAAGTCGTCGCGACTCCTACTTCGCTTCCTTCGGGGCGTTTTCGAGTGTGTCGGCAATCGCCTCTATGCCCTCTCCCTGGCCCAGAATGAAGCACTTCCAGTCGATGTCCTGAGTGTGGGCAAACTCATCGGCACGCGAGGCACTAAAGAGCATCACGCGGCTCTTCTTCCACAACAAGGCGGGATGCAGCTTAAAGTCGGTGCTCTCAATACAGACCACCGCATCTTTGCGAGGCATCTCGAGCTTGCTGCTCTTGACCAACTCTTTCAGCTTTTGGATGTCGGCGATCTCCTGCCCCACAGAACAGCTGTTGAGCAGGTCCTTCCACACGCGGAAGTACGGCTTGCCCTCATAGGAAGCCCCTTCAGCCACGACGGATGTCGATAGGCCGGTAGGCCGCTTAGCAACCGCATGCCTAACCTTGGGAGCCGCCTTGGCAGACTCGTCCGCCGGCTTCTCATCGATGTCCAGAACCTGGGCAACGTAGTCGTCATTGCCCAAGAAGTACTCCTCGACCACGTCCCATCGCTCGGAATCGCTCATGGTGGAGCGGAAGAAGCCCCTAATAACCTTGGACGAATACTCATGGCGATCGTTAAGCTCGCGCAGCACGCCGTTGGAATATCTGCTGTCCGAAGCCAACGCTTTGACCTTCGAAGCGTCGTTGAGACGAATGAAGATTTCCGGATTGTCGCCGCCCTTTACCGTGTACGTGGCAAGCTTGAGAATTTCCAGGATCTCGGCCAGCGCATAGCGAGCGTCGAGAGCCTTGTTGTCCAAATAGCGCCTGCAATGTTTGCTACCCTCGGGAGGCTGCAACCTTCCCAGTGTCTGGGTCAGATTGCTCATGGCCGCCTGAAGCTCGCGCCCGATAACGCCATAGCGAACATCCTGCACGCGGCTATAGGTATTCCTCGAAGACTTATTGAATCGTTTGATGCATTTAAAGGATCGGTCGGATCCAAAGTGCCCGCCACCATCGACGGGACGAACAAACGCATTCAGCAGCGCAGACGGCTTCTTAACCTCCAAAGACGTTCCCTCAAGCTGATGGGTGAGCTCTTTTGTAAACTCCTTCTCCGAAAAATCGCCCTCACGCGCAAGGCTCATAAACGTCTTGCGCAGCGCCTCGGCAAACGCAGACAGCGTCGACGTGGCCTCATCAAACGTCATGGAGTAATTAATGTCGAGCGCAAGGCGGTTCGAAAGCGCAGGCTCCCCCGTCGGCGAACAAATCTTGCCCGTGAACAGCTGGCGTTTAAAATCGGCAAAGGTCAGTTCGCTAAACTCGTTGGCCCACATATCGCCAACGTTGAGCTCATAGATCGCACCCATGTCCGAGATCTTGACGGCATGCTGCCCCGCGCGATTCTCGTAGCGCGTATGAGCCTCGCTGATCTTTCGCAAATACTTGCCGTAGGACGTAGTAAAGCTACGTTCGGCAGCCTGCTCAATGCAAACAAACTGCTTGGTATACGACACCTTGGGGCGCACAACGATAACCGGGAAGTTGAACTTGTCCTCGAGGTCGCGTGAGATCATCATCAGGGCCGATTTAACGCGATTGGTCTTGCGGTCCTCATCCTTCTCGTTCGTAAACAGGTAGGAGAACGTATTGGGCGATACCAGGAAGTTCTGGCTGCGGTCTTTTTGCGGCGCAGAAGCATAGACCTCGTACAGCTTGGCCATGATCTCCTTAAGCTGCCACTGGCTAAACCTAGAGAGCGCATACAGCGTCTCGGAATAGCGAACATCTTGCATAAAGAAGTCGATGCAGGCCTTGGCCCCCAAGCCGCGCTTGCGACCGCCACGACCAATTTCCTGAATATAGTCGGACAGATTGCCCGTCGGTGCATAGTGGTACACGGCATCGATGTCATCGATATCGATGCCCATGCCAAACGCCTTGGTGCTCACGAGCACCCTGCAGCTGCCCGACGCAAACGCGTCTTGAACGATCTTCTTGTACGCGGCATCTTTGCCGCCGTGATAGCCCAAGACTTTAGAATTAGAAACGCTGCGTTGATCGATGATCGCATTGACATGACTCTGATATGGGCAATAGACAATGGCATGGCGGTTGTCGCGCACGGCCTTATCAATCCACTGCTCAGCGAGGTCGGTTTTTACCTCCTCGATGGGACCGGGCAGCTCGCTTTTGCTTCTCCAGACAATGTCGAAGGAGATGTCGTTACGACGAGGGTTGCCCAGGAACGTCTTGCAGTTGCCAAGCTCCAGGTCGGCAACCGTATGCGAAACGACATCATCGCGCCCGCCGTAAACAGCCGTAGCAGTAAGGCAAAAGATCGGAAAGCTCATACCGTTTTTGCGGAGTTTAGACAGATACGGGCCCAGATACCAGTAGTCCGGGCGGAAATCTTTACCCCAAGAGGTAACGGTGTGGACCTCGTCAATGGCGACAAGACCGAGCTCACGGCCGTTGAGAATTGCCTGAATCGAGGACTCCAGTAAGAGTTCCGGAGACAGGTAGATGATGGAGGCCTCGCCGCTTTTAACACGGTCGAGGGATTCAAGCCGCTCGCCATAGGGAATGTCCGAGTTAATGGCAACGACATTCTTAACGCCACGGTTCCGCAAGTTGGCATCCTGATCGATCATCAAGGCCTTCAGCGGCTCAATAAACAGCGTGAACAATTGATATTTCCGCGCAAGATACAGCGCCGGAATCTGGAACAGAATGGACTTGCCCGCACCCGTGGGCGCCGTTACAAACACATTCCTGTAATCAACGGAACCCGCATGGGCAGCCTCGGCCTGCTTTACGACAAACTCGGAGATAGCACCCTGAGACACCGTTTCCATCTCGTTGTCAAAGTCGGGGTTCTTGTAAAAACGAAGATTCCTAAACGAGGCGTCCTTGCCCCAGTAATGCTGAAGCACCGAAAGCAGGCGGCCCGACTCCTCGACCTTTTCCTCTTGGTCTTGCTGTGCCACAAAGGAAACGGATAGACCCAGCGCATGGGCAACAGAAGCGACCGCCTCCAGAGCGGACCTATAGCTCTCAAGTTCCCGAGCGTTCACCAAAACACAAGCAGGGCCAGCCGTGCCATCTAGCAAGCCTAGACGGCATTCCAAAAACGCAGTCGACGAAACAGGGACGACGCCCTCAGAAATTGCCGAAGCATCACCCAGCGCAAAAGAAGCCCGGTCAAACAGATCGATGACTTCCCACTCAGAAAACTCATCGGGAATAATCGGCGTTACAAGGTGCGCACTTCCAACCTTTACGGATTTGGCATAGTACTTAGAAAGCCCCGTCGTATCGGGCGTCATATCGTCAAAAGATGACTCAAAGTCATTGAGCAGATCCGGATCAACAGGAGAAGGAACGCCCTCGCCATCAAGGAACATGTTGTTCCAAACGACGACAATCTTGCCGTCGAACAACTCGCCGATCGTCCCGCGCAGTTCAAGCAGCTGTTCAAACAGCATCAAGACGGGACCATCCGCCGAAAGAATCCGAGTCACGGCCAGCCTCTTTTGGCGGGCAAAATCAGGCGGACAAAAGAACGGGGTGACATCGCTGGCTACACCCCCGGGAATCGAGCACTCAATACGCGCTACGGATTCTGCAAGACGAGGGGACAGGCCACAGAAGGCAAATATCGTCGGTTGCGAACAATCCCTCAGGAGCTCATCGATTTTGCCATCGAGCGTCAAACTATTACCATCGCAGCACTCGGTCATATTCTCCTCCTCCAACCAAACACCGCTATCAACTTAGCCCACCAATCTCGCCATTTGTTGAGCAACAAGTGTGAGTGGTGGGTATTGGGCTATGACCGTTAGGGATTGAATAAATGAAGCACAACAAGAAAGCGACACCCGAGTCGAATCAGCTCCGCACTCGCAGAAAGTCACACCACATGCCGTCCCAAAAGCATACAGAGAATGGCGCACAAACCGAACAATTCAAATTGAAGGACATAGCGGTGGCGCTTCGTCATTGGCAGACCGTCATCAGCGCAATCCAATTAGCCAACAATAATCAGGCTGAGTATCGTTCATCACTCGCTGTCGGAGAGAGGGCCTGTCGCAACGGACTCAAACTCGATACCACAGCGCTTCACCATGTAATCAAAGTGAGCAGCCTGGTTATTTGCTTCAAAAATGCAACGCATAACATTTAGATAGTGAAGTAAGTAGTCACCAGAATCGGTGCATTCGGCATCATCGGTCAACAGATGAGAACCAGAGTGCGTCCACAAAAGCAATGATCTTCCCAAAGGACGATCGGATGGAGGCAGCCTGGAGATTGTTTCCTCAAGATTCAATCCATTGACAAAATTGAAATATGTTTCAAGGATTCGACGAATGCTATTGCGGACGGACGTTGACCGATTTCCCGCACGAAGCTCCTGCCACAGCGCCTCGTAACCCGTACTTACTGGATTATCCGAACCAAAGGCCTCGACAATGGAGCTGCTAGCCGTTTTTCTAATTACGAAATACGCGCTGTTCGATAGAGAGTAACCAGCCGAGGGGTATGTAATCTCGTGATGGAAACTGGCATTGTGCGTTAATACAAACAGTTGGCTTACGTCGGCATTGTCCTTCCGCCGCGCTTCGGAAGCCAGGTCTCGCACTAAAGAACTAACAAAGTAAAGAACGTTCGCATCTAGGCTGGAAATAGGATCATCAATAAATACAACTGGATGATCGGACGACCTGCTCTCGACGTAGCTTAGGAAATACAAGAAGGTAACGATGGTTTTTTCGCCCTCGCTAAGAGTTTCATTCGCACGTTCGCCACTGCGACGAATAAATGCATAGTCTTTTCCATCGTTAGCTTCATCGAGAGAAAAATTATCAAAGCACAAGTCCCTAAGAATTCGATTGATACGCTCAATAGTAGGCTTTGAACTAGTGAGCCGAGACATCAACTCCTCCCGCTCGGCATTCTTTTTTTCAATCGCATTAGAACAGCTGAAAAGTTTAGATTCGAGCCCCTTTTTGGCGCCGTTGTAAGCACGCTCAGCTTTTAGGAATTGTCTCTTTTCTGCATCCAACCTTGTTACGCATTGCCAACGAATGCAGGAATTAGTCTCTTCTTTAAACTCATTAAAATGAAGAGCGCGTTCGTTGTGCACGACAATTTGTTCATTTAGCCTTTCAAGCGAAATAGTCAAGTTCTCACGAGCATCAATCGTATCTTCAATAATTACCGAGCTTCCCAAATCATTTTGTTTAGCTTTCATGCGCTCAAGATTAGTCGAAGCTAAAGCATCAAAATCAATCAAATCATTACTCACCTGAATAATGTCGAAGCCCTGATTTCGATAAATGGATAGACCTTCCCTCAGCTGACGTATTTCGCTGAGAGAAGTTTCATAAATAGAAACAGCATCAGCCAGCAATCTCTGAGCTCCTCGGTAATCATCATAAAAATAGTTTTCAATACTCC
>URFU01000073.1 GCA_900547125.1 uncultured Collinsella sp. | reverse complement strand
GCATCCCCATCAATAAGTTGCGGTGAAATACGGACTGTTTAAGCCAGTTAAGCCGTCAAACAGTCCCTATTTCACCGCAACTGCCATTTCGGTCCCCTAGGACACATATGTGCGGGGGAGTTGTGGAGTTGTGCAGGCAGACGAGGTTTTTCTGGAAATACGCTCCCGATGCGCGTATAGTACCGATTGTTTTGTCGGCTCCTGCTGCGTCGAGTCCAAACCGCGAAATGCCATGAGCGGCGCGGATGCAGCCAGGAGGCACGAGGACAACCCATCGTGGCCACGCCCCGTGCTTAAAACCCCAAGAAGGAGTGAACAATGGCAGAAGAGAAGTATGTGCCGCGTCTGAAGACCAAGTACAACAACGAGGTCAAGCAGCAGCTTCAGGACAAGTTCCAGTACGAGAACGTCATGATGATCCCCAAGTTTGAGAAGATCGTCGTGAACATGGGTGTCGGCGAGGCCGCTACCGATTCCAAGGCCATCGACGGTGCCGTGCGCGACCTGCGCGCCATCACCGGCCAGCAGCCGATGATCACCCGTGCCCGCAAGTCCATCGCTACCTTCCGCCTGCGCGCTGGTATGCCGATCGGCTGCAAGGTTACCCTGCGTGGCGACCGTATGTGGGAGTTCTTCGATCGTCTGACCTCCGTCGCGATCCCCCGTATCCGCGACTTCCGCGGCATCTCCCCCAAGAGCTTCGACGGCCGTGGTAACTTCTCCATGGGCGTCACCGAGCAGCTCATCTTCCCCGAGATCGACTTCGACTCCGTCGATCACCAGCGTGGTATGGACATCACTTTCGTGACCACCGCCAACACCGATGAGGAGGCCAAGGCCCTTCTGGACGCCTTCGGTTTCCCGTTCAAGAAATAGGTTCACCTGCCCTATAAGCGCCGTTCCCACAAGGGGGCGGCGCTTGGGGCGAACAATACTCTATGTGAGGAGGATATAAGTGGCTAAGACATCGATGATCGTCAAGTGCAATCGCAAGCAGAAGTTCTCTACTCGTGAGTACACGCGCTGCCAGCGCTGCGGCCGTCCGCACTCTGTGTACCGCAAGTTCGGCCTGTGCCGTGTCTGCTTCCGCGAGCTTGCACTCAAGGGCGAGCTTCCCGGCGTTAAGAAGGCCAGCTGGTAAGTCACTACCAGCGTTTCAAGCATCAGTTTGGAACAGGGAAAACGCGCTAAATAGGCTTTGCCGTTAAGGGCGGCGAAGAACCAAGAGCACGTGTTCATCAAGAACGAAGGAGAATCTGTATGAACCTTACAGACCCGATCGCAGATATGCTTACGCGCATCCGTAACGCTAACTCTGTGAACAAGGCCACGGTCTCCATGCCGAGCAGCAAGAAGCTCGTCGAGATCGCTCGTGTTCTGCACGAGGAGGGCTACATCGAGGGCTACGATGTCGAGGACACCGTTCCCCAGAAGACTCTGCACATCACGCTTAAGTATGGTCCCAAGAAGGCTAAGGTCATCAACGGCATCCGCCGCATTTCCAAACCGGGCCTGCGTAAGTACACCGGCGTTGCCGACATGCCCCGCGTCCGCGGTGGCCTTGGTACCGCCATTATTTCCACCAGCCATGGCGTCATGACCGACCGCGATGCTCGCAAGCACAACGTCGGCGGCGAGATCATCGCTTACGTCTGGTAATTCGCTCGGTAGGTAGAAGGAAAGGAGATCACCGTGTCTCGTATCGGTAATAAGCCTGTCCAGATTCCCGCCGGAGTCGAAGTGGCAGTCAACGGCAACAACGTTGTCGTCAAGGGCCCCAAGGGCCAGCTCGAGCTCGATGTCTTTGAGAAGCTCGCTATCAACGTCGAGGACAACGTCCTCACCGTTTCCCGTCCCGACGACGAGCGTGAGACCCGTGCCCGCCACGGCCTCACCCGCGCCCTCATCCACAACATGGTTGTTGGCGTTTCCGAGGGCTTCGAGAAGAAGCTCGAGCTCGCCGGCGTCGGTTACCGCGTGCAGCAGAAGGGCAAGAACCTCGAGTTCTCCCTGGGCTTCTCGCACCCCGTGATCGTCGAGGCTCCCGAGGGCATCACCTTCGAGGTTCCCGACAACACCCACGTGAACGTCAAGGGTATCAACAAGCAGCAGGTCGGTCAGATCGCCGCTGAGATCCGCGGCCATCGTCCTCCCGAGCCTTACAAGGGCAAGGGTATCCACTATGTTGGCGAGCACATCCGCCGCAAGCTGGGTAAGGCCGCCAAGTAGTCGTAACCGACTCACTCGCATAAGACCAGCACCCCGTTAGGTGCTGGCAAGATCAACCTTTTTAGGAGTTTACGTATGAACAAGCATAAGGCGAAGCTGGAAGGCCTCAAGCGTCGTCAGCGTCGTGTTCGCGGCAAGGTCTCGGGTACCGCCGAGCGTCCGCGTCTTCGCGTGACCCGTACTAACGCCAACATCTATGCCCAGATCATCGACGACAGCAAGGGCTCCAGCCTGACGCTCGTCTCTGCCTCGACTCTCGAGGCCGAGTTCAAGGGCACCCACACCTCGAACAAGGAGGCTGCGGAGAAGGTCGGTCAGCTCGTTGGCAAGCGTGCCATCGAGGCCGGCATCACCAAGGTCGCTTTCGATCGCGGTGGCCGTATCTACCATGGCCGCGTCAAGGCCCTCGCCGACGGTGCTCGTGCCGCCGGTCTCGAGTTCTAGGAGGTATGTAGCACATGGCTCGTAATCAGAAGCAGCAGCGCGAGGCCTCCGAGTTCGAGGAGCGCGTCGTTTACATCAACCGCGTGTCGAAGACCGTCAAGGGTGGTCGTCGCATGAGCCTCGTCGCTCTCGTCGTCGTTGGCGACGGCAAGGGCAACGTCGGCGTTGGCATGGGCAAGTCCGCTGAGGTGCCCATGGCCATCTCCAAGGCGTCTCTCGATGCCAAGAAGAACATGTTCCACGTGCCGGTGACCGAGCAGGGCACCATTCCGCACGAGGTTCTCGGCCACTTTGGTGCCGGCCGCATCATCATCAAGCCCGCTGTCGAGGGTACCGGCGTTATCGCCGGCGGCGCTGTGCGTCCCCTCTTCGAGCTTGCTGGCATCAAGAACGTCCTGTCCAAGTCCCTCGGTACCGACAACGGCCTTAACATCATCAAGGCTGCCGTCGAGGGCCTCAAGGAGCTCTCCAGCCCTGAGGACGTCGCGGCTCGCCGTGGCCTGACGGTCTCCGAGATGTTCGTCGGTAAGGAGAACTAAGCATGGCTGACACCATCAAGATCAAGCAGGTCCGCAGCACCAACGGTTGCAAGCAGGACCAGGTCCGTACTGTCCGTGCCCTCGGTCTCCACAGGATCCGCGAGGTTCGCGAGATTGCTGACAACGAGTCCGTCCGCGGCATGATCTTCAAGGTCAAGCACCTTGTCGAGATTGTAGAGGAGTAGCAAATGCAGCTTCACGATCTTACTCCCGCGCCCGGTTCCACCAAGAACCGTAAGCGCGTCGGCCGTGGCAATTCTTCGGGTCACGGCACCACTTCTGGCCGCGGTCAGAAGGGCCAGGGTTCCCGCTCTGGCGGCACCAAGGGTGCCGGCTTCGAGGGTGGCCAGACTCCGCTGGCTATGCGCCTGCCCAAGCTTCCGGGCTTCCGTAACCCCCGTCGTATCGAGTACACCGCTGTTAACGTTGAGCGTCTCGAGCGTAAGTTCGAGGACGGCGCTGTGATCGACGGTGCCGCTCTTAAGGCCGCTCGCATCACCAAGAGCGAGTTCGAGCCCGTCAAGGTGCTCGGCAATGGTGAGCTCACCAAGAAGTTCACGGTCAAGGTCGACAAGGTCGGCGCTTCTGCGCAGGCCAAGATCGAGGCCGCCGGCGGAAAGGTCGAGCTGCCGTGCTAAATGGTCTTAAGAATGCTTTCCGCATCAAAGAATTGCGCGAAAAGATTCTTTTTACCATAGCTATGCTCGTCGTGTACCGCATTGGTGCGCACGTTCCTGTGCCCGGCATTCCCTTCCAGGGGATGCTGGGCCTTTTCTCGACCGATAACAATTCGGTCGCCGCAGGTGCTATGGCCCTCCTGAATCTTTTCTCTGGCGGCGCGTTGAGCTATGTGTCGGTGTTTTCGCTGGGCATCATGCCTTACATCACCAGCTCGATCATCCTCCAGATGCTCCAGGCCGTCGTGCCTTCCCTGCATGAGCTTGCCCGCGAGGGCGAGGTCGGTCAGACCAAGATTACGCAGTATTCGCGTTACCTCACCTTGGCTCTGGCAATCCTCAACTCCGTGGGTTACCTCTTCCTCTTTAAGAGCTTCGGCATCAGCTTCAATGGCGCCGGCGCTCCCGAGATCATCTTCGACCTCATGATTGTCGGTACGCTCACCGCGGGCGCCATGCTGATCATGTGGATTGGTGAGCTCATCACCCAGCGCGGTATTGGCAATGGCATGTCGCTGATCATCTTTGCGAACATCATGGCCGGTCTGCCGCAGGCTATCTTCTCCAGCACTGAGGGCAATGCCGGTGGCATCATCACCATGGTGATCATCTGCGCCATCATTCTGCTGGTTATCCCGCTGATTGTTTTCCTTGAGCGCGGCCAGCGCCGCATCCCGGTCTCCTACGCCAAGCGCGTCGTGGGCCGTCGCATGATGGGTGGCCAGACCACCTACCTGCCCATCAAGGTCAACACCGCGGGTGTCGTGCCGATCATCTTCGCTTCGGCGCTGCTGTACTTCCCGGCTCAGATTGCCGTGTTCTTCCCCGGCATCGGCTGGATCCAGGCAGTTGCCTCCGCGCTTTCGACCGGTTGGCTCAACTGGGTGCTTAACGTTGTCCTCATCGTGTTCTTCGCGTACTTCTACACCTCCATGGTGTTCAACCCCGATGACACGGCCGATAACCTTAAGAAGCAGGGCGGCTTTATTCCGGGCGTCCGTCCGGGTAGGGCTACCGCGGCCTACATCAAGAACGCGCTTAACAAGATCACGCTTCCCAGCGCTGTCTTTTTGGCGCTCATCGCCATCGTGCCTTCGATCATCTTCTCCTTCACGGGTAACCATCTGATCCAGGCATTTGGCGGCACGTCCATCCTCATCATGGTCGGCGTCGTGCTCGACACGGTCGATAAGCTCGAAGGCCAGATCAAGATGTATGATTACGATGGATTCTTTAAATAGGCTAGAGGAGGATTGCTCATGAACCTCGTATTGCTCGGAGCTCCGGGTGCCGGTAAGGGCACCGTCGCACAGGAGCTCGTCGCCGAGTTTGGCGTCGCCCATATTTCCACGGGCGACCTGCTGCGTGCTGCCGTCAAGGGTGGCACCGAGCTTGGTATTCAGGCTAAGAAGTACATGGACGCTGGCGAGCTCGTTCCCGACCAGCTCGTGATCGACCTTGTCAAGGAGCGCCTTGCCGCCGATGACGCCCAGCAGGGCTTCATCCTCGACGGCTTCCCGCGCAACACCGCCCAGGCTGTGACGCTCGATTCCGAGCTTTCCGCCATGGGTCGCGAGATCGACTGTGCCCTTCTGGTCGATGTGGCCCCCGAGGTCATTATCGATCGTCTGTCTTCGCGTCGCACCTGCCGCGCCTGCGGTTACACCGGCACCGCTGCCGATGCCACCTGCCCCAAGTGCGCAGGCGAGATGTATCAGCGCGACGACGACAAGCCCGAGACCATCAAGAACCGTCTCGACGTCTACGAGAAGTCCACGAGCCCGCTCGTCGACTACTATCGTGGCCAGGGTCTGCTCAAGTCGGTCAACGGTGACCAGGCTCGCGAGACCGTGTACGGGGATGTCAAAGAGGCTCTCGGTCTATGATCAAGATTAAGTCTGCAACGCAAATCGAGCAGATGAAGAAGGCAGGAGCGCTATCTAAGATGGCGCTCCGCCACGTTGGAGCCATGGTGCGTCCCGGCGTTTCGACTTTTGAGCTCGATCAGCTCGCGGAGCAGATTATCCGCATGCATGGCGGCACCCCGGCCTTTAAGGGTTACGGCGGGTTCCCGGGGACCATTTGCGCATCGATCAACGATGCCGTGGTCCACGGTATTCCCAACCCCGACATGATCCTGCGCGATGGCGATATCATCTCCATCGATACGGGAGCCGTTGTCGACGGTTGGGTCGGCGATAACGCTTGGACGTTTTTCGTCGGCACCCCCACGCCCGAAGCCAAGGCTTTGTGCGAGGTCACGCGTGATTGCCTTAAGGCTGCCATCGAGCAGGCTGTTCCCGGTAACCATATCGGGGACGTCGGTTATGCCGTTCAGTCCCTCGCCGAGTCTCACGGTTACGGCGTGCTTCGTGATTATGTGGGCCATGGCATTGGCCGCGTGATGCACGAGGACCCCAACGTTCCTAACTATGGAAAGAAGGGGAGGGGCGTTCGCCTCCAGGCCGGCATGGTCATTGCCATCGAGCCGATGGTCACGATGGGTTCCAACCATGTGAGCACGGGCTCCGACGGTTGGATTGTTACGACCAACGACCACCTGCCCGCCGCGCACTACGAGAACACCGTCGCCATTACCAATGACGGGCCGGTGATTCTCACCACGGATGCCCAAGGTGCTTGGTGTTCGCTCCAAGGCGGAGAAATGTAACAAGTTCCACTTAGTTGTGGAGCCATTACGAAGTTATTACGATGCGTGCATACGTGTTGTAGAATACTCAATCGCTGTCGTTTTCTAGAGAAAGATGATTGCTTGTGAAGAAGGAAGACGCAATTGAGCTCGAGGGTACGGTAAAGGAACCGCTGCCCAACGCCATGTTTAAGGTCGAGCTCGAGAACGGTCATTCGGTTCTGTGCAACATTTCTGGCAAGATCCGAATGAATTACATCCGTATTCTCCCCGGTGACAGGGTTGTCGTGGAGCTTTCCCCGTACGACCTGACCCGCGGCCGCATCACCTATCGCTACAAATAGCGGCACGCATACACGCACTCCATTTCCGACTGCAGGCTTAGCTCAACCTACGGTCGGATTGTGTGTGAAGACCAGCCATAGTTTTAAACGCCTGCGGCTGGGCGAGTAGATAGTAGGGAAGTAGTTTGAGCGCTACCGAAAGGAAGAACGATGAAGGTACGTCCTTCGGTCAAGAAGATGTGCGATAAGTGCAAAATCATTAGGCGCCATGGCAAGGTCCTCGTCATTTGCGAGAACCCCCGTCATAAGCAGCGTCAGGGTTAAGAGAGGAGACTACGTTGGCCCGTATTAATGGTGTCGACCTCCCGCGTGAGAAGCGCGTTGAGATCGGTCTGACCTACATTTACGGCATCGGCCGCACCACTGCGACGAAGATTTGCGTCGAGTGCAACGTTAACGTGGATACGCGCGTTAAGGACCTCACCGAGGATGAGGTTAACGCCATCCGCGATTATATCGATAAGAACCAGATCATGGTTGAGGGCGACCTCCGCCGTGAGCGCAACCAGAACGTCAAGCGCCTTATGGACATCGGCTGCAACCGCGGCCTTCGTCACCGCAAGGGCCTCCCGGTCCGCGGCCAGCGCACCCACACTAACGCTCGTACCCGCAAGGGCCCGAAGCGTCAGATCGGTGCTAAGAAGAAGAAATAAGGAGCGCTAGATAGATGGCTACTGCTAAGAAGAACGTTCGCGCTGCCCGTCTGAAGCGCGCGGACCGTAAGAACATTTCCGTGGGCCAGGCTCACATTCGTTCTACGTTCAACAACACGATCGTTTCGATCACCGATCCCCAGGGCAACGTCATTTCCTGGAAGTCGGCTGGCCAGGTGGGCTTCAAGGGCTCCCGTAAGTCCACGCCGTTCGCTGCCCAGATGGCTGCCGAGGCTGCTGCCAAGCAGGCCATGGAGCACGGTATGAAGAAGGTTTCCGTCTTCGTCAAGGGCCCCGGCTCCGGTCGTGAGACCGCCATCCGCTCCCTCCAGGCTGCTGGCCTCGAGGTCTCGAGCATCCAGGACAAGACCCCCATTCCGCACAACGGCTGCCGCCCCAAGAAGCGTCGCCGCGTGTAACTGAAAGGATCGTATCAATATGGCAATCGACAGGACTCCTGTTCTTAAGCGCTGCCGTCAGCTCGGGATCGATCCCGCTGAGCTCGGTTACAGCAGCAAGAAGGAATCTATCCGTCAGCCCAAGCGCCGTCGCAAGGAATCTGAGTACGGCATGCAGCTGCGCGAGAAGCAGAAGGTCAAGTTCTTCTATGGCGTTCTGGAGAAGCAGTTCCACGGCTACTTCAACAAGGCCCGCAAGATGAACGGCGTCACCGGTGAGAACCTCATGATCATCCTTGAGTCTCGCCTCGACAACGTCGTCTTCCGTCTTGGCTTCGCCCGCACCCGCAAAGAGGCTCGTCAGTCCGTCCGTCATGGTCACTTCACCGTGAACGGCAAGCGCGTGGACATCCCGTCCTACCGCGTCAAGGCCGGCGATGTCGTCGCTGTCGGCGAGAAGTTCCGTGACCTCCTCCCCATCAAGGAGGCCCTGATTTCCTCCGAGCGCTTTGAGGTTCCTGGCTGGCTCGAGGTCGATATCGAGAAGCTGTCTGGTAACGTGCTCGCTCTGCCGACGCGTGAGCAGATCAGCGGTGATATCAACGAGCAGCTCATCGTCGAGCTCTACTCTAAGTAGTCCATCCGGGCTGCTGAGGCTGGAGGTAATACATGTCAGAATTCATTAGGCCTCAGGTTCAGGTCGAAGAGATCAACGAGACGTCTGCTCGTGTCTCCGTCGAGCCGCTCGAGCGTGGCTACGGCGATACGCTGGGTAACTCCCTTCGTCGCGTTCTTCTGTCCTCGCTCGAGGGTGCCGCCGTCGAGGCTATTCAGATCGATGGTGCGCAGCACGAGTTCATGACCATCCCTAACATGGTCGAGGATGTCACCGACATCGTCCTGAATGTCAAGGGTCTTGTCTTCAGGGCTCTCGGCACGACCGACGAGGCGACCGCCACCATCTCGGTTGACGGCCCCTGCGAGGTCACCGGTGCGGACTTCTTTATTCCGTCCGAGTTTGAGCTGGTCAACCCCGAGCAGCACATTGCTACGCTCACCGAGGGTGGCCATCTCACCATGAGCATGCGCATCGGCTATGGCCGCGGCTATGTTTCTGGCGAGGCCAACAAGCGCGACAACGATCCCATCGGTGTGATCCACGTCGACTCGCTGTACTCGCCGGTTTCCCGTTGCGCCAAGCTCGTTGAGGCTTGCCGTGTCGGTCAGCATACCGACTACGACCGCCTTGTCCTCGAGATCGAGACCAACGGTTCCATCGCCCCGCGCGACGCCGTGGTCCAGGCTGCCAATATCATCAACCAGCATATGGCCGCCTTTATGAACCTTGCCGAGACCCCCGAGGTCGAGGAGGAGGCTTCGATCTTCGCTCCCGAGGTCACCAACGACAACGCCGAGCTGGACAAGCAGATCGAGGATCTGGACCTTTCCGTCCGTTCCTACAACTGCCTTAAGCGCGCCAGCATTCACTCGGTCCGTCAGCTCGTTGAGTTCTCGGAGAACGATCTGCTCAACATCCGTAACTTCGGTGTTAAGTCGATCGAGGAAGTGAAGGACAAGCTTGAGTCCATGGGCCTGAGCCTGAAGGCTTAATGCTTCGCATATTTGAGGAGAAACTAGACCATGCGTCACAACGTTAAGAAGGGCCTGAAGCTCGGCACCGATGCGAGCCACACCAAGGCCATGAAGAAGAGCCTTGCTAAGGCCCTCTTCGAGAACGACCGCATCAAGACCACCGAGACCCGCGCTAAGGCGCTGCGTTCGGTCGTCGACCCGATCATCACTTGGGCCAAGAAGGGCGACCTGCACTCTCGTCGTCTGGCTATCGCCAAGCTCGGCGATAAGCAGCTCGTTGCCGAGATCTTCGACAAGGCTGCCCAGGGCATGTGGCAGGACCGCAACGGCGGTTACACCCGCATCATGAAGCTCGGCAACCGTAAGGGCGACAACGCTCCCATCGTTATCATGGAGCTCGTCACCGAGCCTTGCACGCCTAAGGCCAAGAAGGCTGCTCCGGCCCCCAAGAAGGCCGCTGCTCCCAAGAAGGTCGAGGCTGTCGAGGAGGCTCCTGCTGAGGAGACCGCTGAGTAGACATTCCGTCTGCATAGGCTATATTCGAGGGGTACGTTCGCGTACCCCTCTTTTTTTGTCGCGATACCGTTACTTGTTTGTTGGGAGCGCCCATGACTGCGCCGTCTGATTTCAATTCGATTCCAGAGCTTGACGCCACGCTCGTATTTCGCGTGGCCTATGATGGCTCGTCGTATAGCGGATTTGCCGAGCAGCCGGGACAGACGACGGTTGCGGGTGAGCTGCGTCGAGCCATCGAGACGCTGCTTCGCCGTCCGATCGATCTGACGTGCGCAGGTCGTACCGATGCCGGCGTGCATGCCGTGGCTCAGTACATCAGCGTGCCCGTAACGGACGCTGAGCTCGCCCTTACGCGCCGTAGGTGGCTGCGGGCTATGGATGCCCTGCTGCCTAAAGATATCGCCATAAACGAGGTCTACAGGGCCCGTAAGGGCTTTTCTGCACGCTTTGACGCGCGTTCCCGTACGTATACGTACCGTATTGCCGATCGTGATGCGCGGCCCGTGCTGTCACGCGGTGCTGTGTGGTGGCATCGCTATCCCCTCGACGTCGATGCGATGGCGGCTGCCTGCCCTGCGCTTTTGGGCGAGCAGGACTTTAAAAGCTTTTGCAAGGTTGCCTCGGCCGTTGGCACGCCCACGCATCGTTGCGTGATGCGTGCCGAGTTTGGCCATGAGGTTGCGTTTGGCGAGGACATCCTGACGTTCACCATCGAGGGCAATGCGTTTCTGCATTCGATGGTTCGCACGATCGTGGGCACGCTTGTCGAGATTGGCATGCATCGCCGTGAACCCGAGTGGATGCGTGAGGTCATCGATGCTTGCGACCGTACCGCTGCGGGCCCCACGGCTCCTGCCTGCGGCCTTACGTTTATGGGCGTGGATTACGATCCCGCCGAGCTTGTCGTGCTCGACTAGGGGAGGGCTCGACGCGTCGTGCGTCGACACCTGTCATCTGTGGGCTGCGCGTGTGCAACATCTGTTCTTGGCGTGCAGTGCAACCGGTGTCTCATTGCTTTTATTGCCGGGGTGTACCATGAACCACGATTTGATTCATTGCTGTCGAGAGGACGGATAACTTGGTTCGACGTGGCTCGCATCCGCGACTTTCGGTGATCCTTGTGGTAGAAGGTTCGCCCTGCTATGCGATGCGTGCGCTCGAGAGTATCCAGAACCAAGACCTCTACGATTTGCAGATTGTCGTTGTCTGCCGCGATGCTGCGCCCGGTGTGCGCCATTCGCTTCAAGTTGCTGCCGACAGGGACATCCATATTGATTTGATTGACGTCGAGGACGCGACGCGCGGCGCGTGTCTTCGTGCCGGTTTTGCTGCCTCGCGCGGCTCTCAAATCATCGCCATGAACGCCGATGAGTGGTTTGCTCCGCAATCCCTTTCCAAGATGGTCGATATCGCGTGCGATACTGCGGCAGACATGGTGTTCCCCACGGTGTCGCTCGACCGCTATGATGCACATCGAGAGCGCCATTCGCGCGTCTTGGATGCTACTCATATTTCCATTGATAGCAAATCTTCGATGGTGGCCGGGCTACCTCAGTTGATTTTAGGCGGCCTAGTCGCTCAGACCTCTGGCGTGATGTACAGCCGCTCGCTGTTTGAGGCATGCCTGTCGCGCGGCAAGGCGTACCGTACGGTTGAGTTTATGGCTTATGCGCTC
>URFU01000072.1 GCA_900547125.1 uncultured Collinsella sp. | reverse complement strand
AGCTCCGCATCGGCAGCGCGAAGTATGTCTTGCCAGGTATCAACACTATCGCCGACCCGCGCGTAACCGATGGACATCCGCAATGCATACGGTACCTCGGCACGAGCGAGCTCGTCGTCAATCGCCGAACACAGATCTATGATGTCCTGTTCCGCCGCTGCCTTTTGGAGCACCACGAACTCATCGCCACCATAACGCGCGATAAAGCCACCAGACACCGAGCAGACATCCTTGAGCGCTGTCGCAACAACCTGAAGAGCATGGTCGCCCTCCCCATGTCCATAGCGATCGTTAATCTGCTTAAAGCCGTCAGCGTCCATCATAAGCAGATATACATCTTCGGCCTGATCCACATTTGAAAAGAGCGACGGCATATAGGTCTCAAAACGGTTGCGATTGTTGAGGCCAGTCAACGGGGCGGTCGAGATCAGCTGCTCCTGGTAGATGGTGTAGAGCAGCAGGATGCTCAGCGTTATACCGACGCAAAGGCCCGGTACCGAAAACAAAACCTGGAAGGTACCGCCCACCAGAGCGGGAACCGCAAAAAAGGCGAGGGTGCGATAAATGGCCTTCTTTTGCAGGCTTTCGACTTTTCGAGCCTGAATAAAGGCATGCAAGGACGTATATATGATGTAGCAGTAGCTAACGATAGGTTGAATCATATAAAGCGCTCCGCGACGATATACGCCCTGCGCGTCGATATAGAACATAGCGTGCGTCCAGTAGCTGGTAAATGCCAGCACGACCACCAATACGGTTGGCAACGCTAAAAGTACCACCCTGTAGGACGTGGTCAGGAGCCGTGGACCCTGCATCGTCTCGGAATAGAAAAACCAAATGAGGCACGCGATGGCGAACAGCGAAAACGAGACCGCATTGGACATCCAGTTGGCCGTGATGCCTACAGGACTGCTCACGCCGTCCGAGAGCGTCCAGATCATATCGAAGAAAATGTAGGCAGCAGACGTGTAGCCCAGCATGCTAAACAAAAGCTGCTGGGTGCTCGAGAACAAGGAGCGGCGGCTTCGTGCGGCAAGCCCGATAAGAATAATCATGCACAGCAGGAATATCTCGATCTTGAGTGCCTTAACCACTAGACGCCATCCCTTCAATATCCAAGTAGCCAGAATCGCCCGATTCGTGTCTGGGCAATAAACGCCCCTATTCCGCAGGGGCAATGGGGATAATAGCAGAGCGCCCGAACGTCACTGCAAGACAGCTTTCGTTCGGGCGCTCGAACGGCGCGAATTGCACGCCGGAATCATTGATGAGTGCTATTGCTACTCGCCATCGATGTCGGTCGCGACGGCTTTTTCGATGGCCTCAACGCCTTCGACCGACAGGTCCTCCTTGCCCTGGCAGAACTTCTTGTCGATCCAGCCGGTCAGGATCGGGGCCATGATTGCCGTGATGATGACGGCGGTGGCGATCTGCGCATACGCGGTGGGCGCAAGCTCGGCATAGCGCGGAGCGACCTCGGCGAGGGCGACCGGCGTGGTCATAGCTGTGCCGGCGATGGTGGAGCAAGCCACGGCAGCCTTGCCGTTACCGCCGCACAGGCGCTCGAACGCAAAAGTGATGGGACCGACGACAAACAGCGTGACAAGTCCCAACAAGATGCCGGAAATACCACCGGTGATAAAGCTCGACAGGCTCATGGATGCACCGAGCTGAAATCCGATAACGGCAATCGCAGGATTGGCGCCGGGGACCAGCAGGTTCTTGACAAACGGGAACAAGTTGCCCAGGACCATACCGATAACAAGCGGCAGGATGGATCCGATGATGGTGCCAACGGGGATGTTGGCGAGCCCCGAGACACCGAGGATGATCATCGTGACGGCGGGGCCGGCCGTAAAGAACAGGATACCGACGGCGCCCTGCTCGGACTCATCGCCGAACTCGCCCATGATGCCCGTATAGAGCGCCATGTTGCAAAACGTGATGCCGCCGATGATAGACACGGAGCTCAGGCCCAGGAAGTTGTCGTTAAAGAAATATGCCACACCCAAGCCAAGGGCGGCCGCAACAACAAGCTTGGGGATCAGTACGACGATGCCGGTCTTGATGGCACCCGGCGTGGACTTAAAGCTGATGCCGGCGCCCACAAATAGCAAGATCGCGGCGACGATGGTGTTGGAGCCGCCGCGGCAGGCAGCCGTAAAGAAGCCGCCGATCTCAAAGACCTGCGGGAAGAAGGAATTGAGCAAAAGGCCGACGATCATCGGGTAGATCATGATGTCACCCGGGATGCGCGGTACTTTGAATTTCTTTTGCTCGTTGGCGGTCGCCTCCTGTGCCATGAAGCCCCCTTTTCCGCTGACGCAGAACAAAAGCCCACGTCACGCTTTGCTACAGTAAAGTTTGACCATGGTACCAGAAGAAGCAGACCGCCTCGGTGAGAAATTGGATTCGTTGGCCGGAATGAAAACGCGTCCTGCTCTTATACGAGGCTCAAAACGATATAGAGCACGATGCCCGAAACACAGCACCATAGCATCGACTTTGTCTTGATTGCCACCGCCACGACGCCGACAGCCGCAATCCAGGGAATCAAGCCCTGCCACAAGCCGGCGTCAAAAGCGCCAGGGCTTATCAAATCGTTAGCGACCAGTGCCGCGAAGGCGGCAGGCGGAATATAACCCAAGGCCTCGGCAACGCGAGGCGACAGCGTTCTCCCGCGCAAGGCGAACGCCGGGGCAATGCGGAAAAATGCGATGGCCGCCCACGACGACAGCCACAGGACCAAAAACTCATTAACGGGCATCGCGAGCACCCCTTCCTTCGACGAGAGCATCGCACGCAAGCGCCGCGACAACGCCGACGAGCACGCTTACCGGCACGGCGATATTCGTCCACCCCAAGAACTTGCATATGGCGACGGCCACCGCAGCCAAACTGGCAGCTACGACATTGCCGCTCGACAGTCGCTGCGAAAAGAGCAGGCAGATATAGAGCGATGTGCAGGCAAAACCCGCAATAGCGGTGGGAACATCGACAACGGTGCCGACGATAGCGCCCGTCGTACACGAAACGCCCCATGTTGCGATGAGGATCACGTTGAGCACAAAGGACTCGAGCGGGCCCCAATCCTCCCCTTTAACCAACTTGGCAAGCGAGATGCCGTATGCCTCCTCGGTAAGTGTCGCGGCAACAGCCAGCGTCTGACGCTTCGAAGCACCCCTCAAATGCGGTGCGATCGATGCCGAGTAAAGCGCAAAGCGCGAGGAGATTGCGGCGACGCTCGCGACGATCGATGCTGCAGGCACACCTGCCAGCCACAGATTGCAGATCATAAACTGCCCGCTGCCCGTCACGAACGTGCTGCTCAGGGCAAAAACCATCCAGGGTTCCATTCCTGTCTGCGCCATAATCATTCCGCACGGCGCGGCTATCGCAACATAGGTAAGCATCACCGGCCAGACGGTTTTAACGATTTTGAGCACCATAGCGTTCCTCGTCCCGACAAGCTTTCCGAGTCGCATTCAACGACATGACAGAATCAGCGCCCGGCAGCAACCGAGTTCACCTACAATTGCCACCGGATCGAAAGACACAGAAAGACACAACTTTTTAGGAAGTCATTATGACAGCTATCGATCGAACGCGGGCTGCCGCGGCCTTCAAGACCTACACCGATGCCTACGATGCCGCCAATCCGCGTATCGCGCTCAAAATCGAGCATACGTACCACGTTGCCGAGGCATGCGATGCCGTGGCACGCGAACAGGGCTGGTCACCGCAGGACATTGACCTGGCGTGGCTTTGTGGGCTGTTGCACGATATGGGCCGCTTTGAGCAGCTGCGACGCTGGGATACGTTTAAGGATGCCGAAAGCGTGAGCCATGCGGCGTTGGGCGTCGAGGTCCTCTTTGGCGAAACACCTGCAGATGCGCCCGCGGCAACAAGTATCCGCGACTTTATCGACGATCCGGTAGAAGACGAACTCATTCGAGCGAGCATTGCCTATCACAGCGATTTCCGTCTGCCCGCGCAGCTCGACGAGCGCACGCAGCGCTTCTGCGATATTGTGCGCGATGGCGACAAGATCGACATCATGCGCACCATCGCCGACAGTACCGTCGACACCATCCTCAAAGTGAATGAGGACGCGTTTCTTGCCAGCCACTTCTCGGCACCAACGCTGGCCGCCTTTGACGAGCACCGCTGCGTCACGCGCGACGAGCGCGATGAGCCCGCGGACTACTTGGTGGGGCTGATCTGCTTTATGTTTGAGCTCGTCTATCCGGCAAGCCGCGCGCTGGCGCGCGAGCAGGGCGATATCTACCGCCTGCTCGACGCGCCCTTTGGCATCGTGCGCCCCTTTACCGACCCCGCCACGCAAGCGACCTGGGAACGTCTAAAGAAAGAGATGCGAGCCTGGCTGGCCGGCGCCTAGCGCCCGAGCTGGGCCAGAAGCTCCTCGACGACTTCGGCAGCATCGCCGACAACTTTGTACTGTGCAGCGCCAAAGATGGGGGCATCCGGGTCCTCGTTGACGGCGATGATGCACTCCGCGCCGCCGATGCCGGCTAGGTGCTGGATAGCACCCGAAACGCCGATGCTCACGAGGAGCTTAGGCGAAACCGACACGCCGGTCTGGCCGATCTGGTGGCGGTACTCCAGCCAACCCGCCTCCACGATGGGACGCGTGCAACCAAGCTCGGCACCCAGCGCATCGGCGAGTTTTCGCATCAGAGGCAGATTCTTCTTGGAGCCAATGCCGCGGCCCACCACGACCAGGCGCTCGGCATCGGCAATTGATGCCTGCTGCCCCCACTCCTCGGCAGGAATCGAGATCTCGACGCGGGCCTTAACATCATCCGCCAGCGATACCTGGGTAATCGTGCCAGAACGGCTGTAATCAAACTCGGGCGCCCCAAAGATGCCGGGACGCACCGTTGCCATCTGGGGACGATGATTGGGGCAGATAATGGTGGCCATCAAGTTGCCGCCAAACGCCGGGCGGGTCTGTTGCAGTAGACTCGTCTCCGTATCCATCGAAAGCACCGTGCAGTCGGCCGTCAGGCCCGTCTGCAAGCGAATGGCCACACCGGGCGCCAGCTCACGGCCAAAAGCGGTCGCGCCGTACAGAATGGCCTCGGGCCTGTGCTCGGCCACCAAATCGCAAATCAAGCGGGCATAGACCTCCGCATCGTTTTGACGCAGCCGCTCGTCGCGGCAGACCACGACCTCGTCGGCACCGGCGCAGACCAGATGTTCCAGGTCCTCAAGCGAGCTCTCGGGGCCCATGCCGGCCAATGCCACCAGACGACAACCGCGAGCATCGGCAAGCTCGCGCCCCTTACCCATGAGTTCGTAAGCCACCGGGGCCACGACATCGTGCTCGTCGGTCTGAACGAATACCCAAATGTCTCGATAAGCATCGAGGTCAACCGCGCCGGCGGCCTCGTCGCGCTCGATTGAAATGGCATTGACGGGGCAAGCGTCGACGCACCCGCCGCACAAGATACAGCCATCGGTCACATGGGCGCAGCGGTTGGGGCGCTCGCCCTCCACCACAATGCCGCCTGAGGCACAGGCGCGAACGCAGCGGCCGCAGCCAATGCATGCCTCGCTATCGATTATCAGTCCGCTCATCTATGCCATCCCCCTCGATAATCTTGGCAAGCTTTGCCGCCTGCTCGACCGGTGTGCCCTCGATGGCCTTGCACGTTTGGTCGCGGTCGGGCACAAACGAGCGCACGACCTGCGTCGGCGATCCGGTAAGGCCGCAACGCGAAGGGTCGGCATGCACATCGGCAGCACAGACCACCCGCACGTCCGCATCTTCGGCCGCGCGAATGCCGGCGATGCTCGGCATGCGCAGCTGGCCGATCTCCTTGGCGGTCGTCATCGCGCACGGCATCTCCAGATAGACCGTCTCCTCGCCGGCATCGCAACCGTGAACGAGCGAAAGCGCACCGCACGTCGTAAAGCCCGCGCTCTGCACGCAGCTCACATCGGTCACGCAGGGAATCTCGAAGGCGCCGGCCAGCTCGGGGCCAATCTGGGCAGTATCGCCATCCACCGCCATCTTGCCGCAGATGAGCAGGTCGAAATCCTCGTCGAGCGCCTCGATGCCGCATTTAAGAGCATAGGTGGTCGCCAACGTGTCCGCACCCGCAAAAGCACGGTCGGTCAGCAGCAGCGCGTCATCGGCGCCGCGGGCAATGCAGTCGCGCAGCAGCGATTCGGTTGCAGGGATACCCATCGACACCACCGTCACGCGTACATCCATGCCAAAGCCGATAAAGTCGTCCTTGAGCGCCAGCGCGCATTCGAGGGCACTTGCATCGAAGGGATTAATGACCGCCTGCTTGCCATCGCGCACGATGGTATTGGTTTTGGGGTCCATCTTGACCTCGGTGCTTCCCGGCACCGCCTTGACGCACACCACCATATGGAAATCGCTCATCTTCACGCGCCCCCTTTCTGGACGAGTTCATCCAAGAGCTTCTCCGAAAACAGGTTGCCACGGCCCAGCTGCCCGACAGGGTCGAGCTGCAGCTTGAGTCGAGCCGATTCGACCATGGCCTCGTGGCCGTACATCGTCTCCAAAAAGCCCGCTTTGATCTTGCCGACGCCGTGCTCGGCAGAGACGGCGCCGCCCATAGCCGTTACCTCCACAGCCCACCGGGCAAACAGCTCGCCACCGCGACGGTAGTCCTGCGCATCACGCGGCAGGATATTCACATGCAGATGGTTGTTGCCGATATGTCCCCAGGCGGCAGACTCAAGCCCGCTTTCGGCCAGCGTGCGGCGATAGAGGGCAACGACATCGGCCAGGCGCGCATTGGGCACCGACATATCCGACCCCAGCTTGGTAATGGTGGGGTCGGTGCGGCGACGCTCGTCGATGAGCATGTTGACGCTCTCGGGAACGGCGTGGCGGAAGAACCGCTGGCATTCGCGATCGACCTCGGTGCGCGCAACCCAGGTCGCGTCGTCGCGGCCGCCCGCAAGCTCCAAAACCCATCCCAAGTGGTACAACTCCTCGGTCGCCTGCGCCTCGTCGTCGCAGTCGAGCTCCACATAGACACAAACCTTTGCCTCATCGTCGAGTGCCGGCAGCGAGGCAAACGCGGTCGACTGCTCGCGCTGGCGGCGAAGGATATCCAAGGCGCCGGCATCGAAATACTCGATAGCGGCGGCATGGGACAGCTCGGGGCGCACGGAATCGGTAAAGGACACCGCCTTGTCCTCACTGTCGAAAAAGCAGCTCACGCCCCATACGACCGAAGGTGCCGCCTGCAGGGCGATCTCGAGCTCGGTAATGACGCCGAGCGTGCCGCACGCACCGATAAAAAGATCGATAGCGTCCATATCGTCCGAAACGAAATAACCCGACGCGTTTTTGGTCTTGGGCATGGTATAGCCAGGAAGATCCAACTCGAGCGCGCGGCCCCCTGCCGTCACGAGCGACAGGTGGCGTGCGTCAGCGCGCGCCTGACCTCGATGAAGCTCAAGCAGGTCGCCGTCCGCCAGCGCCACGTGAAGCCCCGTAACGTGCGGGCGCATGGGGCCATAGGCGTAGCTGCGGGCACCGGAGGCATTGCACGCCGCCATGCCGCCCAGGCAGGCAGAGGCCTCGGTGGGATCGGTGGGAAAGAACTGCTCGGGAGCTGCCTGGAACTCCTCATAGGCCTCAAGCGATGCCTGATCCCAGCCGGCGGTCGGCAATGCCTTCTTACCCAGCTGCTTGCGCAACTCCGAAAGCACGACGCCCGGCTCCACGTGCAGCAGAAAACGGCCTTGCTCGTCGCGGCGAAGACCCAGGTAGCGATTCATACGAGAAGTGTTGAGGATATGGCCGCCGTGGGGCACGGCGCCGGCAGCCAGACCGGTCCGAGCGCCCTGGACCGTTATCGGAACATGCTCGGCATGGAGCTTTCGCAGAATGGCGCGGACTTCGTCCTCCGTTGTCGGAAACGAGATACTCGACGCCTCGCCCGATGTGCGAGATTCATCGCGACCATATTCTTCGAACTCGTCGCTGAAGGGTTTGAGGGCTGCAGACACGCGAACTCCCCCTTTAGTTAACTACAGTGTTTGCAGGGAGATGTTACCGCATCGTTTCGTCGACGTAACTGAGACCGTCTCCATAATTGGCGAATTTTACGTTTGTGCAATTCGGCGAACGGCGACGTTTTCTCGGCAGACGCTCTATTTAACGCGCTCCCTCCCATCGCAGCCACGCGCACAATTGGCGCTCGAAAAAACTTGAGATATTTTTTAGCGTCTCTCACCTGCGGAGATGTAAACCCGTCAAGCATTTGGTCAGAAATTGGTCAAGTTGTGGCTGATACGGTCGGCATCGACAGCCAAAACCAATAGAAGGTTTGGCCCAAAAACAGGGAGGTTCCCATGGCATATTACTGGCCCCAGTACGGCATCGCCATCGAAGTTGACGATGACCCATATCTTCTGCCCTTCGACGAGGAGGCGTTTCCCGATGCGGTCGTCTATCACGTCACCACCGACGTGATCTGCGATCCCGAATCGTTTTCGGCACTTGCCCACCATATCGCCCACATCCACGACATCAAACTCGACCCAAACTTCGACGAGCTCATCTACTCGCGGCGTCTCATGCTCCACATGCTCTTTGGCGCCGATCCGTCCACGTTCGCGCGCGTCTATACCACTAAGGATGCCGCATGAACGCACGGAAGCGGTCGAGCCCCCTGGGGTCAAAACATCGAAAAAGGCTCGGCGTCGTCTGCTTGGCCATCGCCTGCGCCCTTATCGCCGTCGGCCTTTACGCCTGGCAGTCAAAGCCTGTCGCCGAGACGGGTGCCTCGGTCACAGCGGCAGAGGGTAAGTCGCGCCAAGAAATCCAGGACGAGCTCGATGCCATCGTCCGCGACAACATGATGACGATCTCGGTCGCACCGGTCGCCCAGCTACAAAAAGGCGGCAAACTGCGCGTCAACGTACAAAACGTCCAGGATAACAAGTTTCCCCAGCGTTTCCGCGTGATCCAAAACGACGAGACCGTCTATGAATCGGGCGTGGTCGAGACCGGCAAGACCGTTGAGACCTGCCCTGCAGGCGACATCAAAGAAGGTGAGGCGTATATCGAGATTCAAGCGCTCGACGCCAAGACCTACGACGCCCATGGCAATCCCACGCGCATCAAGGTGCGGGTTGCGCAGGCCGAAGACTAGATCTGCCGCCTGTTATGAAAATGCGCACCCGTGCCGTTTTCGTCTAACCCTCACGGAAACGTTCCGTGACGAATAGAAAGGAACGATTATGGACATCACCAGGAACTTGAGCGGGACCAGGGCGCTCGTCGTGGGCGCAGGGCTGGCGCTCGCACTCGCAATGGGCGCCGCGCCGACCACCGCTCTGGCGGAGGGACGCGTTGGAACCACCGACGTGACCATCAGGACCGAAATCGACAACATCAAGTTCGCGGCTCCGACCGTCATCCCATTTGTCGCCAAGGCCGATGGCACGCTTCAGGGCCCTTCCGAGAACACAACCACTATCGACAATCTTTCGGCCTATGGCATCCACGTTACCAACATGAAAATCGGCGCCAAGAACTCCTGGAGCATCGTCGCCGACGCCAAGACGGGAACCGCCCAGAACTCCATCGATTTTAAGGTCGGCCCCGACAAGGCACTCCAAGACGCTCATGCCGCGACGCAGGAAGCAGGCCTCGACCTTTCCAAAAATGCATCCTTCGACATGGGCTACCAGGGCATCGCCAATGGTACGGACAGGATTAAGCTCAAGACGAGTGGCAATGTCGCCCGCGTCACGCGAGACATCTTCCATGTGACCGGCACGGGCGACCAGGTCGCGAGCATTACGTGGACGGTCGAGCCCGGTGCGCACACGGCCTAGGGCGATTGTCCTTGCCGCTATCGTCGGCGTTGTAACGTTTGCCCCGATTGCCGCCTTTGCCCAACAAGAGCAGGCGCAAGCTGCCACACAGGTGACTGTCGATCTATCGGAGCTCGAACGCAGCGGCCAACATGAGCCCCTAGCGCAAACGGGCGATACGCGACAGCTCCTGGCAGCAGGAATCGCCGCGGCAGGCACAAGCGCCATCGGCCTTGGTCTGCACATCAAACGCAGCCAGTAGCCACGCAAATCGAGACCGTCCAGAACGGGTAAGGAGAACCCATGGCATCAAAGAACCTTTTGCCCGTTGCCGTGCTCTGCAGCGCGCTTGCCACCGGCATGCCCGTCGCCGCTCTAGCGACACCCGCCGTGAACGTCCCCTTACCTGCCGTCAACCGTCTCGCCACAAACCAGATGAGCGCCATCGCGTGCCAGCGCTTCTCCCTTGCGCAGGCAAGCATTTCGACCTCGGGGTGCCTCCGTCGCCGCGCAAATAGCTCGATAGGCGTGGATACCGAGCACTCGCGCACAACGGACGGTCCCCTAACGGGATGCGCCATCTACACATGGCGTGCGGCTGCAACTGACGCCGATGGCGATTCCTGCAACGTGGAGCTGCGCCTCGACATCACCCTGTCCGATGACTCGGCGGACGGGGCAACGGTCGCCTTCGACAGCACATTTTTCGAAGACGGAGGAGGTGTATGCCTGGGCTGCGTCCCCTCGAGCGCCAATGGCACGCAGCCCGCCATCTCATTCACCGCATCGCTGAAAATGACCAAGGCGGGCACCGACGCCACAGCGAATGGCGAGATCCCTCTGATGTTCTACGCGAGTGGCACAGAAAGCCAGGAGATTCGGGGCAAACAGCGGACCGGATCGCTCAGCTTGACGCGAGGGGCAAATCCCGATCCTGTCGATATCAGCACCCAAACGCAAGATGTACATCACTCCTTGTCGATCCGGCGCTCCTCGAGATGGAGTGGAGCGGAGCGGGAGCGGTCGGACTCGCCCCCTCGACAGCTGACATCGCAAGCGACTCCAGCGAGAACAGCGGTGAAATAGCGCCCGGGAACAATGGAACACCAGTCAGCATAACACCGCCTTTGAGCGGTCCTTCAGCCACTTTCAGCGAGCCAAGCGAAACAACCGCCGCAGTGGGCGGCACGCAAGCTGGCGAAAACTTGGGGTATCCCATGCCGGCGGACATCGACGAGGGCAATTGTTGCATGATGGTCGCGCTCGACCGCACGCAAACCGTCGACGCCGCGAGCATTGAGGTCGTCGCCGCCGATAAACCCGTCCGCAAAGCAGCCATTATCGCTTTTCCCAAAACCGTCGAAGTTGCTTTTCTGCCATCGGGCGAGGTCGTAACCCCCACCCTGCTCACCTTGCTTGGGGCAAAGGGCACGGCCAACCAAATCGACAACCTCACGGTCGTCGACTCTGCTACCACCGCAAAACTGCACCTGTATGCCGTAACCTCGGACGGGGGCAAAACCGAGGAATTCGACGGTGAGAACCTCCTAAGTAACCGGATACTCCATAGAATGGAAGACGTCTCGTATCAAATTGAGCTCGAGGGATTTGACCGAGCTCGAGATGCCGATATCATCGCCGCGGCCATTGAGTCCCCGCAGCGACTCATGACGCTGCGCTTCGATTACAGCCCCTATGTCGTGATGGGAGGCTGAGGCTTGGGCACCAAATGCCGTCATTAATACCACTTATATAACGTATAGGATGAGTCGTGACGCACCATGCAGCCCAGTCTGCTACGATTGCCAGGTTGACATCAATATGGGAGGGCTCATGCCGGGTTTGGGAACGATCATCAACGTTGCGCTTTTGATTGCAGGCGGACTGTTGGGCCTTATA
>URFU01000071.1 GCA_900547125.1 uncultured Collinsella sp. | reverse complement strand
GCACGCGTGGCTTGTAGTAAATGCCCTGCACAGCGGCCTCGGAGACCGTCTGCATCAGGTTGACGTAGCCCTCCTGGTCCTTGGCCAGAAGGATCATGTGGTAGAGCTCGGGCTTATGGTCGCGGGCGAGCGTCTCGTCCGGCGTAAAGTAGACCTCGCAACCAAAGATGGGTTTGATGACCAGGGGCGGCTTGAGCTCGTCGATGTTGCCCTTCTCGTCCCACATGGCCATGTCCTTTACATACTGAGCATGCTCGCGCGGGCTTTCCTCGGGATCGGGCTCCACCAGCTCGTCGCGGCGGTCCTTTTCCAAGAAGGCCTTGTCGTGACTCCAGGTTTTGTACTCGGGCGTGTTGTGGTTAACGGCGTCGCAGGCCAGCGCCAGGTCGGGCACGCCGTACATGTAGCCGTGGTCGGTAATGGCCACGGCGGGCATGCCAAGCTCTACGGCGCGGTTGACCATATCCTGAATACGGGTTGCGCCGTCGAGCATGGAGAAAACAGTGTGATTGTGCAGATGGACAAATGCCATGTAATGAGCTCCGATGCGGGTTCGTGATCTTAGGGTTACGATTCTACCGCACGGCGCGGACGGCACCCGAACCTAGCCAAACCAACACGGCTCCTCTTGCAGTTGCGGTGAAATAGTTCCCGCTTAGGCCACCTGAGCCGCAATACAGGAACTATTCCACCGCAAGTTATCTGAGGGCTAGAGGTTGTAGGTGACCACTTGAGGTTCGGCGGGTTCGACGAAGATGGTTGGATCCGGCTGCTCCACGCGGACGAACTTGACGGTCACGGCCTCAAAGCCCGCCTTATGCAGAACATCAGCGTAGACGCGCGCCTGCAGGGCGTGCTTCTCCTGCAGCTGCTCCGGCGTCTCGTCCGGCGTGCCGCCCGTCTTGTAGTCGATGACCAGCGCGCGTGACGAATCTGCCGGGTTCGTCGCCAAAGCATCGATGGCGCCCTCGGCATAAGCACCGTAGCGAGCGATGTCCTCGTCCTCGCAGCCCAGCGAGAAGAACGGTACCTCGGCACGAACGCACGGCCAGGCAAGCAGCTCGGCACGGACCGCCGACTTGAGCCAGCGATTCAGGGCGACATCGAAGCGCTCGCGCTGCTCCGGCGTCAGGCGCCACAGACGCGCCAGCGCATCGGCGCGCGCAGCGGGCAGCGCATCGGCACCCATCTCGATGAGCCACTGGCAGGCGGCGTGGAACGCCGAGCCCAGCGCCATAGGGTTGCCGGCGGGCTCAACGGCGGCCACGTCTGCATCCGTCATCTCGGAGCCATCCGACTCCGCATCATCGCCGGCCTCGTCCATGGGAACACGAGCCTCGGCGGCACGATCTTCCGTCTCGGCATGGAGCGCCGCGGCGATTGACGAGTAGCTATACGAGTCACGCATCGGATACGGGCAGCTGCCCATGCGCACGCCCACCGCCTGGGGATACACGAGCTCAATCGCATCGGGCGCGGCGGCGGCAGGACCGGGCACAGTTGAGTGCGCAGCATTATCGGCGGCATCGGCATCGCCACGAACAAGCCTGCCCTCGACATCCAGCGAAGCGTTGGCCTCAAACGCCTGCTCGCCAAACGTAAAGTCCGCCAGCGAAATGAGCTCGTAGTCGCCCGGCCTGGAGTTGTCGAACACCAGGCGGTCGCTATCGAGCTGCGGCATACCCAGAGCGTCCGTCGGCAGGATGCGGCGCAGGACGTCGTAGGTCAGGTCCGTCTCAACATCGAAGGTCGGCGCCGTCACCTTGCCACGGCTCACGCCGGCGTCCATCGCCAAGATCACCAGCTCGCCCGCACGCGTCATGGCAACGTAGAGCAAGCGGGCCCGTTCCTCGAGCGAAAGCTGCAGGTCGTCGTTACGCAGGCGGGCAAATGCCTCGGCGGGAGAGCCCGTCGCGCATACGTCCTCCATGAGCTCCGGCGGCAGCCACAGCGACGTGCCCTTGCCCTTAAACGCATGTTCAAACTGCTTTTTGACGTCATCGCCCTTCACGAAGGGCCCGTCGGCAAGCTTAACGCCATCGAAGCGCGCCGGCAGAGCCACGACTTTCGCCCCACCGTCGACGCGACCCATCTGTGCCGCACCGGACGATTTGCGCACGCCAAAACACTCGGCAACCGCTACGACCGGATACTCCAGACCCTTGGACGCATGCACGGTCATGATGCGCACCGCGCCGTCGCCCTCCTCGTTGAGGGCGCCCGGGGCCTCCTTGCCCGACAAGAAGCGGTCGAAGGCGAGCGCGATGGAGCGCGGAGAATTGCCGAGCTCGACCTCTGCCTCGGCCACGGCGTCGAGCGCCTTGAGCACGTTGGCGGCAATGGCCTTCCCCTCGGGACCGCGCTGCGCCAAGCGCACGAACCAGCCGGAGGCATTGACCGCGTCGCGCACGATGGCGGCGAACGAATCGCGTCCCACGCGACGAAGCGCGTAGCGCAGCACCTCGCGGGCACGCGTCACGAGCGGCAGGTTCTGCAAACCCGGCACATCGGAATCGCTCATGATGCCCGCATCGATGTTGCGACGCGACGTCTCGCCCGTCTGCTCGTCGAGCTTGGTCGCCAGCGCTAGGAACTCCTGGGCGCCGAGCGCGAACATCGGCGAGGCCAGCAGCGGCATAAGGCCCTGCGCCGTATCGGCCGGATTGGCAAGCGCGCACACCAGGGCACGCACCGTTTGGACCTCGGCAGCCTGGGCAAAGACCGAGCCACCTGCGATCACGCAGTCGAGCCCTTGGTCGCGGAAGGCCTGCGCGTAGACGTCGGCGTTGGTCATGCGGCCCAGCAACAACACCATGCTGCCCTGGGGCTGGCCCGCTTTGACGAGCGCTTGGAACCGCTCGGCGATCGCGCGAGCATTCGCCTGCGTTCGCTCCTGCGTGCTGCCACCGGCAACGAACAGCGCCTGGCGGCGCGAAGCCTTTGCCTTGAGCTTGTCCTCGCGATCGTCACTCGGCTCAAGATCCAAGAACCCCTGCATCAAACCACCGGTATTGCCGTCAAAGACGCGCGCCACATAGCGCAGCACCTCGTCGTGGCTGCGGAAGTTGCGGACAAGCTTGACGAGCTCGCCGGCGGGGACATCGGATGCGACAGCCGTCTCGGGCGCCGCCGTCGAACCCACCTTGCGCTCCTGGCGGCGAAACACCTCAACCTCGGCGCCACGGAAGCGATAGATCGACTGCTGCGCATCGCCCACGGTGCACAGCGCGCGCTCCCCCGCGCCCGTCAGGTAACGGATCAAATCGACCTGCATCTGGTCGGTATCCTGGAACTCATCGATCATGACCATCTTAAAGCGGCCCTCATAGGTTGCTCGGATGGCGGGATAATCGTGCAGCGCCTCGTACGCCATGCGCAGCAGGTCATTGTTATCGAGCGCGGACTGGTCGGCCTTCAGCGCACGGTACTCCGCCTCTACGGCACGGGCAAGCCCCACCAGCGCATCGAGCGCCGGGCCGCCGCAGGCAAGCACGATATTGATAAACGCATCGGCTGCCTCGGCCTTGAGTAGCTCCACCTGCTCCTTAGGAAACGCCTTGCTCGCGCGCGGCATGCTGCACGACATCATGAGTCGCGACGCATCCTCCATGGTTTTGCCGCTCGCCTCAAACGCGTCGATGGCGTCGAGTGCCACTTGCGCCTTCTCGGTCGCGGCCTTGCTCGCACCCAACGCCGCACGATACGCATCGGCAAGCGCCGAGGTGTCGGCCTGGCCGCGCGCCACGCGCACATCGTCCATGCCGCCCGGCAGCTGGCTCGATAGCTCCAGCAGGTCGCGCACCAGGCCTTTGATGGTGGTACCGGCGGCAAACGTCCCGCCCTCGCCCGCCATGGGATACCAAGCGTAGAGGGCCTTAAGCGAAGCGGCGAGCTCGGGCGCGGCATCGGGCGCCGTCGCGCGCCCCAGCACATGCTCAACAGCCTGATCCATAAGCTCATCGGTATCGGTGAGCACCGTGAACTCGGGATCGATGCCCAGCTCCAGCGCATGCGCGCGCAGGATACGCGAGCACATGCCGTGGATGGTCGAGATCCAAGCGTCGTCGACCGTCAGGGCCTCCTCGTCCATACCCTCTTCGACAAGCGCACGGCGCACACGGTCGCGAATCTCGGCCGCGGCGTCTTTGGTATAGGTTATGGCGAGCACCTGATCCTGATGTTCGACAAACGGACCGGATTCGGGCGAGAGCGCATAGACGATGCGGCGCGTGAGGGTAAAGGTCTTGCCCGAACCGGCGCCCGCCGAGACAAACAGCGGGCGGTCGAGCGTTTTGACGACTTGCAGCTGTTGGGGCATCAAAGTCGAAAGATCCATGGTCTACACGTCCCTCCTTACAAACGTTCCTTCGTGGTTATACGAGCAGCGCGCATGCGCGGCCTGCGCCGACGTCGGGTCGACGGCGGCGACGGCGCCCGCCTCGAGCTCGTGCAGGCGCTCGGCAATGCCGGTCTCCACGCGGTCGAGCAGCGCATCGAAGTCCATGCTACCGCCCTCGCCCGGAAAGCCCTTCTTAAGGCCCGGGATGCGACCGTCGCCGCGCTCTTCCTCGAGCAACTCGGCGCTCGCCGCGCCGCGCAGCGCGGGCTTGCCGCCCTTGGTCGAAAAATAGAGTGCAGCGCGGGTATCTAGGCCCAGCGCCCGACGCATGGCTTGCGCGTAGATGAGTGTCTGGGTATGGGGCGGCAGCCAGCGCGGGTCGTCGATGGGGGCCTCGCCCGACTCCTCGTCGCGCACCGTGGGGTCGGCGAGTTTAAACTCCTCAACGCCCGTGCGATGCTTGTAGTCGATTACCACGGCGCGATTCTCGGCATCCACATCCACGCGGTCGATGCGCCCGCCGAGCGGCCAGCCGGCATACTCGACCTGGAGCTCGTTGAACGCAAACTCCAGGTAGCGCGGCGCGAAGGGCGCGAGCGCCTCGGACTCGTAGGCGAGCACGCCCTCCAGTTGCGGCAAGATCTCGGCCGCCTGGCGCTCCTCCACTGGAGAGAGCGGCACCAGCGGGCCCTCGGTACCGCGCTTGCCGGCGTGCTCGGCCAGGGTCTCGGCAAAGACCTCGTGCAGCAGCTCCTTCGCGCGCGGCAGATTCATGGGCGTCACGCGCTCCATGCCCTCCTGCGGAAGACGTGCATGCAAGTGCTCCAGCACGTCATGGACAAAGTTGCCCTTCTCCATGTTGCCAAAGCCCGCATCGATGGACTGTGGTTTGACGCGATACGAGACGAACCAGCACAGCGGGCAGGTGGAATAGGCCTCGATCTGCGAGGCGGACGTCAGGCGCGGCACGAGCGGCGCGTCCTCGCCCTCGCCATCGCGACGACGCAGGACCAAATACGGCACGGCCTCGGCACTCAGACGCTGAGGGGCTTCACAGGTCACGCGCTCGCGCTTGAGACCTTCGCCTGCCGCGGGATCGAAGTCCCTTACGATATCACCCTCACCCACGCACTTCGCCTTGTCGGCGCCAGCGGCTTTAGCGTCACCAGCGGTCTTAGCGTCGTCAGCGATCTTAGCGCCGTCAGCCTCGGCATGCGCCCGCAACTCGGTCCACACGGCAGCCGGGTAACACTCGCGCGCTTGGCGATCGTGCGTCACGCGGGCAAGCGCAACCGGGCCGCGTGCCGCCTGCATCGCGTGGCCAAAGCGCACGCGCAGCAAGGCCGCGGGCTCAAGCGTCACGTCCTCGCGACCAAGGCTCGCCGCCAGCGTGGCCAGCGGCCCCTCCTCGTGTGAGAGCGGATAGCTGTCCAGATCGACATCGGCAAACAGCACGGCATCGTAGCTGCCGGGGCGCAGAGCCGCCGCATCGGCAAGCGAAGCAAAGCGAGCTTGGGCACGTGGCGCACGGTCAACCTCGTGGGTCTCGTAATCGTAGGCGGTGCTACGCTTGTCCACCTTGGTGCGAATGCCATCGAGCACGGGCACGGTCGCGGCCTGCGACACGTCGAGCGCGCGGGCGCCATTCATAAGGATGTCGATGACATGGCGCAGCAGGGCCACCTCCGCCTGGCGACGGGCTTGGCCATCCAAGCTGCCCAGCAAGCGATCGGGCAACGCCTCGGCAACGGCAAGCATGGCCTTGAGCGCCGTCACGGGCTTGTCACGCCACAGCGCCTGGAACACGTCCGAGACCACACACGGTACGTTCTTAAACCAGTTCTCGTCGCTCGCCGCCTTGCGCGCGCCCCTCACCTGGCCCTGAACGCTCTGCAGCAGGCTCTTAACGCCCGCGGTAGTCTTGCTGCGCGAGAGACGCATATTCTTATCGAAGGTACGGGCATTGACGGCATCAGCGCCCGAAAGCGGACTGTAGATCCAGTCGGTAAGCTCCGGCGCGGGCCACCACTCGGTCTTTGACGCCGTGCCCTCATCGGCGGCCTTCATACGCTCGATCAGGCCGGCGAGCGCCGCAAACTGCCTGCCCGCAATGGATTGGGAAAACGCCGTAAACTCAACTGTCTCGGCGGCGATATGACGAGCCGCCAGACGAGAGGCGAGCTCACCGAACAGCTGGGGTGCCCGAGCAGAAACAACGAGCACGCGCGCGGGGTCGGCGGGCGTTGCAGTAGTTTTATCGGCCTTGGACTCCTTGTGCGATTTCACCAACTTATCGATGGCGTCCGCATAAGCATGGGCACGGGCATGGGGGCCGGCGACCTCAATAAAGGCAGGCTGAGCGGCGGTCCCGCAAGCGGCATCAGACGCGACGGCGTCCTCCTCCAGCGGCGCGGCCTCAAACAGCACACCGCGGGCATCAAATGCCGCGGCAAGCTCCTCGCGCATCGCCGCCTGCTCGCGGGCAAGCAGCACGACGACCTCTCCCCCATTGTTCGCCACGGCAGACAGCAGCTCGAGCAGACCGTGCGTAAACGACGTGATACCGCGCACGCATACGGCGCGGGTGCACGCCAGCAGGCTATCGGCCAGGGCACCGGCCATAATGTCGGCCGCCTCACAGGGCTCGACCATATCTCGACGGTCCAAACCGCCCGCGTAGGCGCGCAAAAGCTCGAACACACGAGCCTCGGCATCGCTTTTTGGCTCCGGCTGGCAGTTGTCGCCACGGCATCGTTCGGCACCCGTCCCCGCCACACCCGGCAGCACGTCGCGGGCCATGCGCGCGAGCATGCGCACCGTGCCCTGGCTGCGCGAAAGCGGCTGCAAATCGGCATCGTCGAGACGCGTGACCATGTCCGAGAACAGCATCTGGCGCTGCAGGTTGTCGACGAAACCGCGCCCGTCGCCCAAAAGCTCCCAAAGCGAGCGAAGCCACGATGTAGGCGTCTTGTAGTCGATACCCAGCGAAATCCCGGCTTCCGCCGCATCATGACGGCACAGGTCGAGCTCGGCAAACGTAGGCGCCAGCAGCACGGCACGCCCGTGGCGGGCAATAAGGTCGGCAAGCAGCGCCGACTCGGCATCGCTCAAATCCGTGCCGGCATTGGTGGTATAGATTCGAACAGGCATGGTCCTCCACTCAAACTGTTCGCAATAATCAATGCATCCATCCTACCCGCCCAAGCGGACAGATTTGCCCCACGCCAACAGATTTGATCCCCTGGGGACGGAGGAAAACGGATCATGGAGAGGGTCAGTCTAACCCGGTAATCCGTTTTCCTCCGTCCCCAGGGGATCAAAAACCGCCCCCGGAGGAGCGGTTTTGCACAATTCGTTTTTGGCGCGGCCTACTCGCCATCCTCCAGTTTAATGAGGATCTTGCGGTAGCCACCGTACTCGCCGTTGAGCGCCTTGGACACACGGCTCACCGTGGTGGACGAAGCGCCGGTACGCGCCTGAACCTCGACATAGGGCTCGCCCTCGTCCAGGTAACGCGCGACCTGCAGACGCTGCGATAGATCGCAAATCTCACGCGGCGTGCAGATATCGGTCAAAAACGCTTGGATATCCTTCTCGTCATCCAAAAGACTAAATGCGTGGACCAGCTGCTTGACATCAGGCTTGTCAAACATGTTCTCGATATTCATCGATCACCGCCAAACCCGCCAAAAGGCATCGAAGTTGATACTGACATCGGGCATCGCTCGCCCGTTCTATGCAATAGGGCAACACCTGTGGCTTTTGCCCGTAGCAGTTTAGCACACCACCAAACTAAAGCGACAAGACTCTCTGCCAGCGGCGCATTTTTTAGGACGAGCGCCGTTTTGAAATCGAATGCGCACGCAAGCTCCACGAATATCTGAGACAATGGGCGCCCAAACAGGACCGTGCCCGCGCATCTATCCGAGTTGCAAAGGCATGCGCCCCTCACGCCCCCTCACCACGCCATGCGCAAGAAAGGATTCCCACCATGCGCTTTTTGCTCAACTGGCTTTTGACCTCAATCGCCATCGCGATTGCAACGTTTCTCGTCCCCGGCATTCAGCCCTTCGGCATGGCCGATGCCTGGGTCTGCTTTGCCTTCGTGGGACTGTTCCTCAACATCGTCGACTCGCTCGTAAAGCCGTTCCTGACGGTCATCTCACTGCCGCTCACTATTATCACGCTTGGTATTTTTCAGCTCGTAGTCAACAGCTTTATGCTCGAGCTGGCCAGCTACCTGTCGGTCAATCTGCTGGGAGCGGGTATCTCCATTGCCGGCTTTGGATCGGCCTTTATGGGCAGCATCCTGGTATCCATCATGCGCAGCATTCTCGACAGCATCGCCAGGAACTAAAGCGACCGGATACGAACCGCCACAACATGCCAAAACGAAGGCCGTCCATCGCAACGATGGGCGGCCTTGTCATTTGCCAAGCCTCAGATGGCAAGAAAATCGACCATTTCTACCCCGTCCCCAAATGGCAGGTGGGACTAGATGACGTAGTCGTAGCCCTCGTTGGGGGCGACGAGCGCATCGAGCGTCACGCCATCGAGGTAGTCGTTAATGAGCTTGTCCAGGTTCTTCCACACGTCGAGCGTGGGGCACTCGTCCGAACGCGAGCAGCCCTTGCAGTCGCCGTCCAGGCATGCGACCGGCGCCAGGCTGCCCTCGGTCAGGCGCAAGATCTCGCCCACCGTATACTGCTCGGGCGGGCGCGTGAGCACGTAGCCGCCACCCTTGCCGCGCATGCCCGAGAGCATATTGGCGCGCACGAGCGTAGCCAAAATGTTCTCCAGATATTTCTCCGAAATCCCCTGACGCGCGGCGATCTCTTTGAGGGGAATGCGGCCTGCCGCCTGGTGCTCGGCCAGGTCGACCATAACGCGCAGGGCATATCTGCCCTTTGTGGAAACCAACATATATATTGCTGCCTTTCGGTCTTTTAATCCGTAGCAATTCTAGCCGAAAAATTGGCTTTGAAAATACCTATTCCCGTCAAGCTGGTTAATCGCCTCGTAATAATCTTCTATTTCCTATTGCGTTACTAGGCTTTACTGTCTACTATGCTTGCCAGCAGCAAAAAGAACAACCCATAAGGTTTATGGGTTTCGCTGCTACACACACCGTAAAACCACACGGTATCCAGTCATTTGAACACTTTGGAGGTTCACCATGAGCAATGTTTATACGTCCATCGATCAGCTTATCGGCCACACCCCGCTTCTGGAGCTCACTCACTTTGAGGCCGATGAGGACCTCAAGGCCCGCGTGCTCGTCAAGCTGGAATACTTCAACCCCGCCGGGTCCGTCAAAGACCGCGTCGCCAAGAACATGATCGACGAGGCCGAGAAGGCCGGCAAACTCGTGCGCGGCGGCGACTACACCATCATCGAGCCCACGAGCGGCAACACCGGCGTCGGCATCGCCTCGGTGGCGGCGGCTCGCGGCTACAAGGTGATCATCACCATGCCCGAGACCATGTCCGTCGAGCGCCGCAAACTTATGCAGGCATACGGCGCACAGCTCGTGCTCACCGACGGCTCCAAGGGCATGAAGGGCGCCATCGCCAAGGCCGAGGAGCTGCAGAAGGAGACGCCCAACAGCATTATCGCCGGCCAGTTTGTGAACCCCGCCAACCCCGCCATCCACAAGGCCACGACCGGCCCCGAGATCTGGGACGACACCGACGGCAAGGTCGACATCTTCGTCGCCGGCGTCGGCACCGGCGGAACTGTGACCGGCGTGGGCGAGTTCCTCAAGGAGCAGAACCCCGAGATTCAGGTCGTCGCCGTCGAGCCCGCCACCTCCCCGGTACTCTCCAAGGGCCAGGCCGGCCCGCACAAGATCCAGGGTATCGGCGCCGGCTTTGTGCCCGACGTCCTCGACACCCAGATCTATGACGAGATCATCCCCGTCGAGAACGACGACGCCTTTGCCACCGGCCGCGCCGTGGGCCACAAGGAAGGCGTGCTCGTGGGCATTTCGTCCGGCGCCGCCGTCTGGGCCGCTCTGCAGCTGGCCAAGCGCCCCGAGAACGAGGGCAAGACCATCGTGGCCCTGCTCGCCGATACCGGTGAGCGCTACCTGTCCACGGCACTCTTCCAGGACTAGGTCCGTCGCGCAAAGGTTGAGCCCAGGACGAACCGGTCTCCTCTCTCCCGGTAGCCTGAGCCCATCCAATCAGGGTGTCCCACGAGACGTCCGAACTTGCTACAATGTCTGCGGCGCGGAACCAGCCTCCCGCGCCGCTTTTCTTTTTTGGCCACATGCCACCAAGGAGAACCTCCCCATGCACAACAAGCGCGTGCTCGTCGCCATGAGCGGCGGCGTCGATTCCAGCGTGACCGCGTATCTGCTCAAGCGCCAGGGCTACGAATGCGTCGGTGCCACCATGCGCCTCACCTGCCCCGCGCCCGATCCCGTCACGGGTATGAGCAAGGTCGACCGCGACATCGCCGATGCAAAGGCCGTCGCCGAGCGCCTGGGGATACCCCACCATGTGCTCGACCTGCAGCAGACCTTCGACCGCAACGTTATCGAGCGATTTGTGACTGCCTATCAGGAGGGGTTGACGCCCAACCCATGCATCATCTGCAACCGCCATATTAAGTTTGGCGCGTTGCTCGATGCGGCACTCGATATGGGCTGCGACTACATAGCCACAGGTCACTACGCCAAAACGAGTCAGGCGTCCGACGGCACCTGGCAGCTGCACCGCGGCGAGGACCCCAAGAAGGACCAGAGCTACTTTTTGTATTCGCTCACGCAGGAGCGCCTAGCACACACGATCTTTCCGCTGGCTGGGCTGGACAAAGAGCGCGATGTGCGCCGCATTGCCGCCGAGCAGGGCTTTATCAACGCCAAGAAGGCCGAGAGCGAGGATATCTGCTTTATCGCGGACGGCGACTACGCGGGCTATATCGAGCGCCGCTGCGGGCATGCCGCCGAGCCGGGCGATATTGTATGGCGCGACGGCAGCGTGGTCGGGCGCCACAACGGCGCGCTGCGCTACACCATCGGCCAGCGCAAGGGCTTGGGCGTCGCGATGGCGCATCCCGTGTACGTAACGGGCGTCGATGCCGCCAACAACATTGTGCATCTGGGCGAGGCCGAGGACCTGACGGCCACGGCGCTCACGGCCAACGACTGGATCTGGAGCGCCCCTGCCGATCGCATGGAGGCAGAACTCACGTCCGGCGGCATTCACGTGGGTGCCAAGTACCGCTACCGTCAAAAGGACCAGGCAGCAACCCTTACACGTGGCGAAGACGGGCAAATGCTGCTAACTTTTGACGAGCCGCAGCGAGCCATCGCCCCCGGCCAGGCCGTTGTAGTCTATCGCGGCGACGTCGTCCTGGGCGGCGGCACCGTTACGGCAGCCATCAGGTAGCAGCACCCCGCCCCATCCCCTCCATAAGTTGCGGTGAAAAAAGGACAGTTTAAGCGGTTAAAACCGCGAAACAGTCACAATTTAAACACAACATTGTTTAATATTATGATATTTGTGGATGCTTAATTTAACGAT
>URFU01000070.1 GCA_900547125.1 uncultured Collinsella sp. | reverse complement strand
CGACATGGTGGGCCACACCGGCGTGTTTGACGCAGCGGTCAAGGCCGTCGAGGCTGTTGACGATGCCCTGTCCAAGGTTGTCCCGGCGATTCTCGCCAAGGGCGGCTTTGCGCTGATTACCGCCGATCACGGCAACGCCGATCACATGTTTGACGTTGCTTCCGACGGTTCCAAGCATCCGTTCACGGCTCACACCACCAACCGCGTGCCGTTCATCATCGTTGATGAGAAGGCACAGCTCACCGGTATCGAGGACGGCCGTCTTTCCGATATCGCTCCGACCATGCTCACCATGGCTGGTATTGAGCCTTCCGCCGAGATGACGGGTCGCGTACTCGCCACCGAGGCCTAATAGAAAACAAATACCGTTTTCTAGTAAGGGGGTTGTCCACAACCGGACAACCCCCTTTTTTGCGCTATTTCTACCTCGTCACCGAATGGCTGATGGGGGAGTGCTGGGGGTTGTGGTACAATACTGGAGTTTGAATTGTTCTATTAAGGAGCTTATCTATGGGTCCGTTCCAGATTCTTCTGTTTGTCGTTTGGGCTGTCTCTGCCGTGGCGCTGACGATTCTCGTCCTGATGCATTCCGGTAAGGGCACCGGCGTTTCGGATATGATCGCCAGCTCGCTGTATAACTCCAGCTCTGCCACGGGCGTCATGGAGCAGAACCTCGATCGCCTGACGGTAATTATGGCCGTCTTATTTGCCGTGTGTGTCGTCCTGTGCATGTTCTTCTTCCCGCAGGGTATCGTCGGCTACTAAGCACGAGCCACATAAATACTTGAAAAGGGTTCCGCAAGTGCGGGACCCTTTTTGTTTACATATTTGTAACAGAGCCAAAATATCCCCACATACTTCGCCTAACTAAAGAAATTCTCGACCGTTGACCGGAATTAGCCCCAAATCGTGCATAAAATGCGCTACTGTATTGCGAAACGTTGGTTCGTTGTGCATAACCAGCCATAGCAACGGGCGGCGTTTTGATGGTTCGGATCGGATTGTCTCGACATGTGTCCGACTGAACATTTCTTTGTCCTATCTCATAAGGAGGATGGCATGGCTGATTCTATGTTCCACCAGCCCGTTATGGGTCGTCGCGCCTTTGTCGGCGGTACCCTTGCTGCGAGCTCCATGGCTTTTCTTGCCGCATGCGGCAAGAAGGGCGGCGACGCTTCCGGTTCTGAGTCCGGTTCGAAGCTGAACTTCTACATCAACAACCCGGTCTGCATCGACCCCTACAATGTCCAGGAGGACCAGGGCACTCAGGTCGAGTACCAGCTCTTTGATGCTCTGACCTCTTATGACGCCGAGAAGGGCGAGATCGTTCCGCTGGCTTGCGAGTCCTTCGAGGCCAACGACGACGCCACCGAGTTCACCTTCAAGATCAAGAAGGCCAAGTTCCACAACGGTGACGACGTTACCTCCAAGTCCTTCAAGCTCGCTTGGGAGCGTCTGGTCAGCACTAAGTCGGCTATCGCTAAGGAGTATGGTCCTTCCGAGGTCTCCTATCACCTTTCCATGGTCGAGGGCTATGACGATCTGCTTGCCGGTAACACTACCGAGCTCAGCGGTGTTACTTGCCCCGATGATAAGACCCTCGTCGTCAAGCTGTCTTCCGCTTACGCCGACTTCCCCTTCGTCGCCTCTCACCCGGCTCTGTCCCCGGTTCCCGAGTGCGCCGAGTCCGATGTCAAGAGCTTCTACCTTGCCCCGATCGGTAACGGCCCGTTCATGATGGACGGCAAGTGGGAGGATGGTCAGGAGATCAACCTCAAGAAGTTTGACGATTACTATGGCGACAAGGCCAAGATCGATGGCATCCACTTCCAGGTCATCAAGGACGTGGAGACCGCCTACAAGGAGTTCCAGGCCGGTAACCTTGACATCTGCGACGTTCCCGTTGCTCAGATCGACGCTGCCAAGAAGGATCGCGGCGTGTCCAAGGACGGCTACACCATGGGCGACGGCGAGCGCATGCTGCTCGGCGCCGAGCCTTCCACCTACTACCTGACCTGCAACACCACGGCCGAGCCGTTCAACAACGCCGACCTGCGCAGGGGTATCTCCCTGGCCATTAACCGTGAGGCCATCTGCAAGACCATCTTCAAGGGTACCCGTACCACCGCCGACGGCATTGTTCCTCCGGGCATCGATGGCTACAAGGAGGGCGCATGGGAGTTCTGCGCCTACGACGTCGACAAGGCTAACGAGTACCTCGACAAGGTTGCTCCCGCTGGCGCTAACGGCGATCGTGGCATTAACGTGACCCTTTCCTACAACCAGGACGGAGGCCACAAGGAGATCCTGGAGTCCATCATCGGCGACCTCGCCAAGGTCGGCGTTACCGCCGTCTCCGATACTCCTGAGTGGTCTGCGCTGCTCGAGCAGTACCAGAACTTCAACTATCAGTTCGGTCGTCTGGGCTGGATTGCCGACTACCCGATCATGGACAACTTCCTGTATCCGCTGTTCCACTCCGACTCCCTCGGTGGCGACAACCGCTCTGGTTACAACAACCCCGAGTTCGACGCCAAGGTCAATGAGGCTCGCACTACGGTTGACGACAAAGAGCGCGTCGCTAAGATGCAGGAGGCCGACGCAATGGTCGCTGCCGACTGCCCGGTCATCCCGGTGATGTTCTACACGCACACCATCGCTGGCTCCGATCGCATCAAGCACCTCTATGTCGATCCGCAGAAGCACGCCGAGCTGGGTACCGCCGAGCTCGCCTAAGAGTTTGCAGCTTCCGTGAGGGTCAAGTATTTACGTAGACCTCATGGGAAACATACAGTTCTCCCTAACCTGGGGTAAACTGGCTGATGGTAATTTTGGGATGCCGGTCTGGCGATCGGCATCCCATTTAGGTTAATCCCTAGATAGGGGAGTGGTATGGGTAAGTACATCGTTAAACGTGTGCTTCAGTTCATCCCGGTATTTTTGGGCGTTACGTTGATTCTGTTCGCCCTCCAGAACATCGTGCCGGGAGACCCGATCAAGCTGATCGGTGGAGACAAGGCTCTGTCCCCCGAGGTGGAGCTTCAACTTCGCGTGCGCTATCACCTGGTCCAGGCGGACGAGGACGGCAACGCGATCCTTGACGAGAACGGCGATCCCGTTCCAACGTCGCTTGTGGACCAATACTTGAATTACATGAATGGTCTGCTTCATGGCGATCTGGGCAATTCGTATCAGCGCAAGCTGCCGGTTTCGGAAATCTTTGCTCAGAAGTATCCGTATACGGTTAAACTCGCCGCGTGCGCCATCGTGCTCGAGGCAATCATGGGTATCGGTGCGGGTATCATTTCGGCAGTAAAGCGTTACTCCTTCTGGGATATTTTGGTAACGCTGACCACGTCGATCCTCGTTGCCGTTCCTGCCTTCTGGCTCGGTATGCTGCTGCAGCTGTTCTTTGGCGTCATCCTTAAGGATGCCACGGGTGGTGCATTCTCCATGCCGATCTCGGGTGCCGGCGGTGCCAGCTCTCAGTATCAGGATTGGATGCACTATGTGCTTCCGGCCATTACGCTGGCTTCGGTTTCGCCCGCCTATGCTGCCCGCATCATGCGCTCGCAGCTGCTCGACGTCATGAACCAGGATTACATCCGCACGGCAAAGGCCAAGGGTCTCTCCAATCGCGCGATCATCATCAAGCATGCGCTTAAGAATGCACTCATCCCCGTCGTTACCTATATTGGTGTCGACTTTGGTGGCATGCTTTCGGGCGCCATCCTGACCGAGACGGTCTTCAACTGGCCCGGTATCGGCTCTGAGGTCTATCGCGCCATTAGCATGCGTGACTGGCCCATCGTTATGGGCGGCGTTACGCTCATCGTCGTCATCGTCATGGTGATCAACCTGCTTGTCGACATTAGCTATGCATTCCTCGACCCGCGCATCCGCCTTGGCGGTCCGTCGGATAAGGCCTAAGGGAGGTACGTCTCATGCAGGAAACTGATTCTCAGTCTCCGGAGCAGGCTACCGCCACCAAGGCCGCATCTGCTCCCGCCAAGTCCCGCACGCTGTGGGGCGACGCTTTTAAGCGTCTTCGTAAGAACAAGCTCGCCGTTATCGGTGTCTGCTGGATCATCATCGTCGTTTTGGTTGCGCTGACTGCCGATCTGTGGGCGAAGCCCTGGCTCGGTTCGCCGACGGCTTCCGACTCGACCACCATGGCCGAGACGTCGCTGCTGGCTCCGTGTGCCGAGCACCCGTTTGGCACCGACGCCCTTGGCCGTGACATTCTCGTCCGCGTTATCTACGGTGCACGCGTTTCGCTGTCCGTTGGCATTATGGCCACCGCCATCTCCACGGTGATCGGTCTGGTCATGGGCGCTCTGGCCGGTTTCTATGGCGGCATCTGGGATACGATCATCATGCGTTGCGCGGATATCTTCCTGGCGTTCCCGTACGTGCTGTTCGTTGTCGCCATGATCGCCGTTATCGGCCGTGGTCTTCAGAACGTCTTTATCGCCATCGGTATTCTCGGCTGGCCTTCGATTGCGCGCGTCTTCCGCTCTGCAATCTTGACGGTCAAGGAAAACGACTATGTTGATGCTGCTCGCGCCATGGGTGCATCCGATGCCCGCATCGTCATGCGTCACATCTTCCCGAACTCCGTCGCCTCCATCGTGGTCTACGCGACCATGAACATTGGTGGCGCCATTCTGACCGAGTCCGCTCTGTCCTTCCTCGGCATGGGCGTTATTCCGCCTACGCCTTCGTGGGGCTCCATGATTCAGGACGGTCAGCAGTATCTTCTAACCGCTCCCTGGATGATGATCATGCCCGGTCTGGCAATTCTCTCGACGGTGCTCGCCTTCACCCTGCTGGGTGACGGCCTGCGCGACGCTCTCGACGTCAAGATGAAGGACGCATAAGGATGAAGAAGAACAAGAACTATGTGGACCTGAAGGACCAGCCGGTTCCTGAGGGCCAGCATCTGCTCGAGGTCGATGACCTTAAGATGTATTTCCACACCGAGGATGGCGTTGTTCGCGCTGTCGACGGTGTCTCCTACACGCTCGATCGCGGCGAGACCCTGGGCGTCGTCGGTGAGTCCGGCTCCGGTAAGTCCGTGACCGCCATGACCATCATGGGCCTCATCTCGATGCCTCCGGGAAAGATCGAGGGCGGTGACGTTCGCTATCGCGGTCGCTCCATCCTCGAGATGACCGAGGAAGAGATGCAGCACATTCGCGGCAATGATATCGCGATGATCTTCCAGGATCCTATGACCTCCTTGAACCCGGTCTATAAGATCGGCAAGCAGGTGGGCGAGGGCCTTCGTCTGCACCGTGGCTACTCCAAGCAGGAGGCGCTCAAGCGCGCTACCGAGCTTTTGGACCTCGTGGGTATCCCCGAGCCCGAGAAGCGCGTCAATGAGTATCCGCACCAGTTCTCCGGCGGTATGCGTCAGCGTGTCATGATCGCTATGGCTCTTGCCTGCGATCCCGATATTCTGATTGCCGACGAGCCCACCACGGCTCTGGACGTTACCATTCAGGCTCAGATTATCGAGCTCATGCAAGAGATGCAGGAGAAGAACGGCAACGCCATCATCATGATTACCCATGACCTGGGCGTCGTCGCCGATATGGCCGATAAGATCATGGTTATGTACGCCGGCCGTCCCGTCGAGTTCGGTACTGCTGAGGAAATCTTCTACGAGAGCCGCCACCCCTATACCTGGGGCCTTATCCGCTCCATCCCGGAGCAGGCCATCGATGAGAAGAAGCCGCTTACGCCGATTCACGGCAACCCGCCTTCGCTCATGAACCTGCCCGAGGGCTGCGTGTTCTCGCCTCGTTGCCCCTATGCAACCGATAAGTGCCGCAAGCAGCGCCCCGAGCGTGTTGTCACCGAGTCCGGCCACTATTCTGCGTGCCATTATTCCGGTGACCCCGAGTTCCTTAAGAACGCTCCCGAGACGTCTCGTACGCGCAAGGATTCCAAGAAGGGAGGCGAGGCGTAAATGGCAGACAATAACGAGCGCACTCCGCTGCTGAAGGTCGAGCACCTCTCCAAGGAGTTCCCCGCAGAGTCCGGCATGTTCGCCAAGCGTTTTTCCAAGCGCGTCGTCTCTGCTGTAAACGACATCTCTTTTGAGATTTATCCTGGCGAGACCTTTGGTCTGGTTGGCGAGTCTGGTTGCGGTAAGTCCACCACGGGCCGCACTATCATGCGTCTGACCAAGCCGACTGCCGGTAAGGTATTTTTCCAGGGCAAAGATGTTGCCGAGATGAGCAAGCATGAGATCAAGGACATGCGTCGCGAGATGCAGTTTATCTTCCAGGACCCCTATGCTTCGCTCAACCCTCGTATGACCATCGGTGAGATCGTCTCCGAGCCCATGACCATTCATGGTGTGGGTACCAAGGAAGAGCGTATCGAGCGCGTCCGCGAGCTGCTGGACGTCGTCGGTCTGAATCCCGAGCACATCAACCGCTATCCGCACGAGTTCTCCGGCGGTCAGCGTCAGCGTGTAGCCATTGCCCGCGCGTTCGCTCTGAAGCCCAAGCTGATCATCTGCGACGAGCCGGTTTCTGCTCTGGATGTTTCCATTCAGGCCCAGGTTCTAAACCTGCTCAAGGAACTGCAGGACAAGTTCGGTACCGCATATCTGTTTATCGCCCACGACCTGTCTGTCGTGCAGCATATCTCCGATCGCGTTGCCGTTATGTATCTGGGTAAGATGGTCGAGGTTTCGGACTGGAAGACGCTCTACAGCGAGCCCCACCATCCGTACACGCAGTCGCTGCTGTCTGCCGTGCCGGTTCCCGATCCTGATATCCAGAAGACCCGCAAGCGCATCATCCTCGCTGGCGATCCGCCGTCGCCGCTGGATCCGCCGACCGGCTGCCGTTTCCACACGCGCTGCCCGATCGCTCAGGGTATCTGCTCCGAGAAGTTGCCCGAGTTTAAGGAAGTTGCACCGGGTCACTGCTGCGCCTGCCACTTCGCGGAGCCGTTCCCGATCAAGGAATCGCACATCGACCTGTAGTCGGTTGCTCTCGTCCGGGCCCGCCCTGGTGTTACTTTTCAGAACGTCCTCGGACATGCAAGAAACCCCCGCTGCGCACTTCGTGCGGCGGGGGTTTCTTGCGTCCTGCGGAGTGTTCTGAAAAGTAACACCAGGGCGGGCCCTACGTTAACTCGGCAGGGGGAGTGCGATTCCCTGATCGCTCACTTAATCTGATAGGGAATTGTGTGAGGCCGGAGCTTTAGCTCCGGCCTCCTCATATAAGGGCTCGGCAAGGCCGAGCCACTAAATTTATATCAGTCCCCAGAACATGTTTGAGAACCGTGCCTGGAGTACGTGCCCCTAGGGCAGGAATGAGGCTGCTTTCCAACGCATTCCGCAGGGGGCGGCATTATTTTGTAGCGCGAAGCGCGGATCAAAATAATGCCGCATGCCCGAGGACGCGTTGGAAAGCAACCTTATTCCTGCCCGAACAGGTCAGTTTACCTGCGCATTTACAAATTCGTAAACTTTTTTCAAAAAAGTGCTTGCGCAGTTCTCGAAACATAGGTTATTATCTTCCTCGTTGAACGCGCGGGTCTAACAAAACGAACCGCGAATCAACAACATAGCATGTCGGAGTGGCGGAATTGGCAGACGCGCTAGCTTGAGGTGCTAGTGACCGCTTTTTGGTCATGCGGGTTCAAGTCCCGCCTCCGACACCATCGCATTTGAGAAGCCTCTTCGGAGGCTTTTTTGTTACCGATAGACGGTGAGGTTCACGATGGAAACGCTTGAGCGCAACGAGTGGGCGGATGTTGCCCAACTGGTCGAGATCACGAGCGATGCTGTCATCATTTGTGAGCTCGACGGAACCATTTTGCATGTAAATAATTGCTTGCTCGACTTGATGTGCGAAGAACGCGCCGACGTCATCGGTGGAGATGTCAAAGACGTCCTGTACTCGTCGGCTTTTGAACGCGCGACAGAGCATCGGCTTCCTTTTGAGACCAATGGAACAAAGAGCGAGTTGATGCTCAAGTTAAGTGACGGATCGTTTATTCCCGTCCTGGTTTGTGCCGGCTCGGTTACGCCGCCTCGAATCTTTGGCCGCCGTGCGCCGCGCTTTCTGGTGGCACTCCATAGCATCGAAGAACAGTATTCGCACGACCGTCAGCTCAAGCGTGCGCTTTCGGAGCTTAGAGTGGCGAATAAGCGCCTTTCGGGCACTTTGTCGGTCATTATGAGCACGGTGGGCTCCGATGAGCTGCCCAGTTTGTTAGATACCGTTTTGAACCAGCTTGTAGGAACGCTCGATGCTTCGGGTGCCGCTATCTATTTTTCTGAGAGCGGCGGTTTTAAGCTTCGCGGGGTTTCCAAGGAGCTGCACGACAGCTACCTGCCCGAGTTTTTGCCGTATGGCGCTGGCATTCCGACGTATGTGCTTCGCGAGTCGCGTGCCTGTCGTTTGTCGATTCAACAGGACCTTGAGGGCGATAGGGCCGCCTCCGGTATGTTCATGGACTTGGACAATCGCTCTAAGCACCTGTTGCGCGTGCAGGATATGCCTCCGTACCGCAGCGAGATCTGTCTTCCCGTTTTTTATGGTACGCAGATCCTTGGCGTGCTTGAAGTTGGTTGGAAGCGACCTCAGGTACCGCTCGCCTATGACGTTAATGTACTCGAGGTCATTTGCGATTACCTGTCTATCCAGCTGGTCGGCATGGCATCGAGCCTTCGCTCTCGTCGCACGGCCGAGCTTGGCCGCTCGCTCAATGTCTTACGTGATGAGTTGTTTACCTTTCTAGACGATTCCGCCGCGGCTACCCAGGCGGTATCGTCCGAGATTTGCAATATGCTCAACTGTCATTTTTGCCCTGTTGAGTATGACGCCAGTCTGGGCTCCTATGTCATAGATTTTGAAGGCGGCAGTCGCGTTGCTTTGCCGGACGATCCCGAGAAGCTTTTCTTTTCCACGACGGCGCCAGCGGCACGTTTGGGGGTTGGCTCTGATGGCTTTGAGGCGTCTGTTTTGGGCGGCACGAGTGCCGAGGATCTTAAACACGTCCGTATAACTCGCGTTGACGAATCGATGCCTATGGGAGGCTGGCTTAGGGCGCATGGTCTGCCTTGCCAGGGTCTCTACGTCGACACCGGCATCGAGGCGGGGCGCCCGCGCTCTGAGGGTGATGGCAAGCACAGCAACGACGCGATCGTTCCTGCTTCTGTTGCGAAAGGCCCGACGACGCGCGCGCTGCTGCTTCGTGACGGTAGTCAAGAGCCGATTGATGACCTTGAATATGACTACTTGGTGCACTTGGCGCATGACTTTGAACTGATCTACGAGGGCGAATCTCAAAAGCGCGAGGAGCGCCATATCGCTCAGACCCTCCAGATTGGCATGAGAAATTCGCTTGGTGACGTTCCGGGTATCGCGACCGATTCGGTATACCTTTCGGCAACGAATTCGGCGTTGGTCGGTGGCGACTTTTATACGCTCGTCCGTCTTCCCGACGATTGCGCCGTAATGATTCTGGGTGATGTGTCTGGCAAAGGAATCGAGGCGGCGTCGATGTCAGCGCTCGTCAAGACGGCGCTGACGGCCTATGCCTGGGAGGGTGCTGGGCCCGCCCGCATGGCCCGCTCGCTCAATAGCATGCTCATGGGCTTTTCGAGGGTCGAGACGTTCGTGACGGCGTTTATCGCCAAAATTGATCTTAAAGCGGGTCGCGCTACCTACTGCTCTGCGGGACATCCTCCCACTATGGTCATTAGACCGTCGTCGACGCCGCTTGGCGGCGGAGAAACCCGAGGGGGAGAAGTGGAGCTCCTTGGGTGCCAATCGGGCGTGATCGGTGCCTTTGAGAGCATGGTGTACGAGACGGGCGTGTTTACGTTCGCTCCTGGTGACATGCTATTTATGTATACCGACGGAACAATCGAAGCACGTGATCGCTCGGGTGCTTTCTTTGGCGAGCAGCGCCTTCGTGACCTTTTGCTCTCTGTCTCGGGTGAGGGTGTATCGGGAATCTGCGGTAAGGTCTTGGGAGAGCTTGACCGCTTTACCGAGTCGGCGCTGGACGATGACATCGCGCTGGTTTCCCTTGAGTTTTTACGGGGTCGATCGTAGACCGCGATGCTTGACGGGCAAAATCTGCGCTGTTGCAGATACGTATGCATCGAGCGAGCTCTTTTGGGGAACCATGGTCGTATGAATGAGTGGAATGACATAGCGGTTCTGACGCCACCGGGTGATGTCGACATCGCCTCGGTGTCCGTGCTGCGCCGACGGTTGGATAATTTGATCGACCGGGGCGTGCGTCGCGTTGTCATCAATTGCCAGGCTGTGGGCTTTATCGACTCGACGGGTTTGGCGCTTTTGCTTACACGTGCCAGAGAGCTCATGAGGCGAGAGGGCCTGCTTTCGCTCGTTAACGCCTCCGATGAGGTCGTTCGCTTTTTGGAGATTGCCCGACTTGTCGACATCCTTCATGTTGCGGGTCCGGCGCGTGAGTCGATTCCCGCCATTCCGGTGGGAGAGTTGCCACGATGGAGCAAGAGCATCGAAGTGCAGCGAGGTATCGAGAATCTCCCGTATTATCGGCACCGTGTGGCCGAGCTTCTCGAATCACTTCCCCTGAGGCGTGATGAACGTTATGACGTCGCATTGGCGCTGGGGGAGGCATTGGGTAACGCGTATGACCATGCGGGCGGTGTTGGCTGTATCCTGACGGTTCAGGCCTACGGGGACCGTGTTGTGCTCGAGGTGCTTGATCGGGGCGCTGGCTATTCTATCGATGGGGCGAGCGAGACGGTGGCATCCGAGGAACGCGGACGTGGTATCAAGCTTATGCGCATGCTCGTCGATAATGTGGAGGTTACCCGTCGCACGGATGGTGCCGGCACACGCGTTCGGATGGTGAAGCTGTTTAGCTCGGCATTGGAATCGTGCGCTTAGCGCTTTAGGTTGACATGATTTCCCTGCGTGAACTTGCTTTGAGCAACTTTTTTGAAAAAAGTACTTGCGTCTTTTGGATAACTCGCGTAAATTAATAACCCGCAAGCGGACATGGCTCAGTTGGTAGAGCACAACCTTGCCAAGGTTGGGGTCGCGGGTTCGAGCCCCGTTGTCCGCTCCATTGCATTTCCGGACCGTTCTTAACGGTCCTTTTTCGGCGAAGTGGCCAAGTGGTAAGGCAGAGGCCTGCAAAGCCTTTACCCCCGGTTCGAATCCGGGCTTCGCCTCCAGGCAACATCCGGGCGCTCCGGCGCCCGTTTTGTTTTACATATGCGGACATGGCTCAGTTGGTAGAGCACAACCTTGCCAAGGTTGGGGTCGCGGGTTCGAGCCCCGTTGTCCGCTCCAAGCGCAACAGCCCGACTACCACGGTAGCCGGGCTTTTTCGTAATCATCGCCTAGGCTCGAACCCGAGAGGGAGCGAGCGTTAAGCAAACGCGGAGCGTTTGTAGCGAGCTGGCGAGGACGCCGGCAGGCGGCCGAAGCCGGTGCGGATCCGCGAAGCGGATACGCGGACGCCCCGTTGTCCGCTCCAACTATCTTACGCGGTTCTAACAAACCGCGTTTTTTGTTGACGCTGCGCGGGCTCCGGGTGCCCCATCTTGCCCCTCAATCGTCGGTCGCGTACATAAAGTACGCTTCCCTCCTCTTTCGCGGCAACCTGGGGCACCCGGAGCCCGCTCGCTGTTGTGGCCGGGGGAGTGGGTCATCAGTTCTTTTTGCCTGATTGGTCAATCCGTTCCAGAGGCTCGAACTATTTTCAAATTATTCGAAAATAGTTCTTGCATTCGGGGCGATCATCCCGTATATTAAATCCTCGCAGGCGGACATGGCTCAGTTGGTAGAGCACAACCTTGCCAAGGTTGGGGTCGCGGGTTCGAGCCCCGTTGTCCGCTCCAT